>CANQWW010000016.1 GCA_947627655.1 uncultured Acinetobacter sp.
CATTTACGTGCCGGTAAAATGGACAGTGATGAATGGTCTAAAGTGACCAGTACCATTGTGCATTTACAGGAAAAAAGTCTATATATCGATGATTCCTCTGCCCTGCCACCGACCGAACTTCGTGCGCGTGCACGGCGTATTGCCAAAATGCATGGCGGTAAGCTCGGCTGTATCATGGTCGACTACTTGCAGCTGATGAAAGTACCTGGCATGGGTGATAACCGTGTTGGCGAGATTTCGGAAATTTCTCGTAGCTTAAAAGCTCTAGCCAAAGAGATGCAATGTCCGGTGATTGCCTTGTCGCAGCTCAACCGTTCCCTAGAGAACCGTCCCAATAAACGTCCAGTGATGTCCGACTTGCGTGAATCAGGTGCGATCGAGCAGGATGCCGACTTGATCATGTTTATTTACCGCGACGAGGTCTACAACAAAGAGTCTAAAGAAGCGGGTACTGCAGAAATTATTATTGGTAAACAGCGTAACGGTCCAATTGGTACGGTACGTCTGGCCTTTGAGGGTCAATATACCCGTTTCAGTAATCTCTCTCCTGAGTTCTATGCGCAATATGATGATGAAGAATAAAGTTTTAATTTATTCTGCTTCTAAAGAGACGTTGATCGTCATTGCTGTCCCATAGTTGAAGTAATTCGGTTTAAGCTACGTGCGTGTGGCAGGGATGCCACACATTACCCATCACGACAGGAGGTCGTGTATGGGTAATAAGAAGACTTTTGCCTACTTTGGGTCTTTCCAAAGTAGGTTTTTGCCTGCACAAAGCTATTTAAACTTTTAAACAAAATATGAGGCTGTATATGTTTAACCACAAGTATGAATAAATTTCATATAGTTAAATTGTTTTTATTGCTTCATATAAACCTAGTTAAAATTGTGGGACAGTAGTGCCTTGATCGCCTCTTTTTTTTATTGTTCCGGCTTGATACCGGGAAAACCGCTCAATTAGCATGTGCATTTTTGCTAGATAGGTCTACAATATTGGCAGTTTTGAAATGACTACTTTGTTTTATCAATCCCGTTATTTCTCTCCTGCTTTCCGTGTATCTCACACGCTATTGTTTATGTCATCCCGAAGGAGTATCTAGGGTGCGCCAAGCTACAGTTTATATTGACAGTGCAGCACTGCAATATAATTTAAACCGTGTCAAACAACTTGCCCCAACCGCTAAAATCGTCAGTATGGTCAAAGCCAATGCTTACGGACATGGAGTTAAAGACTGCTTAGCAGCCTTAAAAAACAGTGATGCCTTTGGGGTTGCCTGTCTGGAAGAAGCCCTGGAAATTCGTGAACTTGGCTACCAGCAACCGATTACCCTGATTGAAGGCGTATTCTCTGCAGATGAAATGCAGATGGTGATCGACCAGAATATTGAAGTCATCGTGCATCATCAGCCGCAATTAGAATGGTTATTGGCCAATAAAGACGCCTATATCGCAAAAGGTCTGAAAGTTTGGGTGAAACTGAATAGTGGGATGAACCGTCTGGGCTTTAAAATTGATGTGATTAAAAATGTGATCAATCAATTAAAGTCTGAAGGTTTTAGCTGTGTTCTTGCCATGCACTTTGCCAATGCTGATGCCGAGCATCCTTTAAATGATGAACAAATCCGTCAATTTCTGGAAATCAAAAATGATTGTGCACCGCTGATGGGTTCTTGCTGTAATTCAGCTGCGATCTACAAATACCCTGAACTACATTTTGACTATGTCCGTCCAGGCATCATGCTCTACGGCGCGACCCCATTTGCAGACAAAACGGTACATGATCTGGATCTACAACCCGTCATGACCTTTACTGCTGAAGTCATTGCACTGAATGAGATTAAAGCGGGTGAACATGTCGGCTATGGCTCGACCTTCACCGCTGATCAAGACATGACACTGGCCATTGTTTCGATTGGTTATGGTGACGGTTATCCACGTGCCTTCCCGAAACAGAACTATGTAGCTATTAATGCTCAACACACCCGTGTAATTGGGCGTGTGGCGATGGATATGATTGCTATTGATGCAACTGGTTTGAATCTAGAACTTGGCACTGAGGTCGAACTCTGGGGTAAAAACCGCCTGGTGGATGATGTTGCCGAGGCCAATGGCACCATTGGCTATGAGTTGCTCTGTCGTATGTCAGCGCGCCCAGTACGTAAACTGGTTTAAGTTACTTTTTCCCCGTCTCCTCAAATAAAAAAGCCCATGTTCAAATGGGCTTTTTTATTGGCTTGGATAGAGCTGTTTAAGCAGCTTCTTCATCCTGTGACTGCAATTGCGTTAAAAGTGCATCGACATGCTGTTGTGTAAAGTGATGAGGCGTAAAGCTGTCAAAGCCCATCCTGGCGCAGAAATCCCGGATTTCATCGCGTCGGGAAATATATTTCATCGACCAATCGCTAAAACTCAATTGCTCAACCGGACGTAATTCAAAGCGTTTAATACTATGATGACGTGGATCTGAATACAGCTTCTCAATCAACAGTTGCAAATCTTCCAGTTGACCTTCCAGACATTGAAAAAAGTGGCCATCTGCAAAGTATAAAGCGCCACTAATAGCATGGCGATGATTAAAATCTCGTGCTTCTGCCAAAATATTCGTTAAGTCATCAAGTAAAACTTCTTTATCCGAGCTACTCTGACTCGCATAACAAAATTGGTACATGTGCCCCTCAGACGTTTAAATCATTTTTATTGTTACACGCCCACTGTAACCCACTCCCTATCAAATAGATATAACTACTGAAAGTAGTCTGTCGTCGGCTTTGGCAACGCCTGTAAGCCTTTTTTCAAGGTATCTGACCATTGCTTGCTGATTTTAGTGAAATATTCATCATCTTCAAGAATGCGTTTACCCGCTGGAATCTGTAAGCAGTCTTTATAGTAAACCAGCATGTCCAGCGGCATACCCACCGAAACATTGGAACGCAAGGTCGACGCAAAAGAAATCAATGAACAGCGTAATGCCTCATCAAGCGGCATGTCATAACTTAAGGCACGATCCAGGATCGGTTTACCATATTTACTTTCACCAATCTGGAAGTACGGCGTATCGTTGGTGGCACAAATAAAATTACCTTGCGGATAAATATGATACAGCTGCATCTCCTGACCGATAATCTGTCCACCGACCAGCAGACTACAATAATAATCATGCTGTTCCTCTGGATTAGAGGTCACCCCCTGAATGACCTGCTTAACGGTATGTCCCACCAGTTCTGCCACTTCAAACATGGTACGCACACCCAGAATATTCGGTTCATCCCCCAGTTCAAGCTGATTTTTAATATTTCCTATCACCGACTGGGTCGTCGCCAGATTTCCCGACGTCTGGATCACAATCACGCGTTCTCCATCCACCCCAAAGGTATAGAGCTTGCGGAATACCGAAATATGATCTACCCCTGCATTGGTTCGTGTATCACTAATAAAGACCATCCCCTCTTCTAAACGAAGTGCACAACAATACGTCATTTTATATCCTTATGAACAATTCAATACCTGAACAATGGAGTTCATGGATTCCACTCCACCCTGTTCTCTTACTCCACGTACAGGTGCAACATCCCAGTAGTCTCGACCAATCGCAACATAAACATGCGCATTGGGTACAAATAACTGATTACTGATATCAAAACAATACCAGGCTTGATCAATAAAAACCTCCGCCCACGCATGACTGGCCTGATGCCACGCACTTTGTGTATATAAATAACCCGATACATAACGAGCCGGTAAGCCTAAATACTTACACATAGCAATAAAAATATGCGCATGGTCCTGACATACTCCTTGTCTTGCCTCAAATGCATCAATAGCCGTTCCAAGTACAGAAGTGCTGTTCGAGATATAAGGGACTCGCTCCAGAACAGCTTGTGCCAAGGCCATCAGGTTTTGCCGGGTCGGGATAGAGGCATAGGCTCTGGCAAAATTCTTCATTTCATCATTACAGCAGGTCGATGATGTTGGCTGCAAAAACAGTAATGGATGAAGTGAGTCATTTAATCCATGCTCAGTTGTAAGCGGATTCAACTCCACCATGCCTTGTGCCATGATGGTCATATAATGATAGGGGGTGCGTTGCGTGCTCGTCATCCAGAAATTCTGGAAGGCGTCTTTATTCAGCTGATGCTGTCCAGGCACACTAATATCCCAGTAATGCACCTGCTGATGTGAATTGCTCAATGGCATCATTTTAATATATTGAATACTGCTGGAAACCGGAGCGGTATAACTATATTGTGTCTGATGATTAATCATCAATTTCATATATTGATCTCAAACATATGATGAATATAATCACTGAACTGATAGAAGTTAATCAGATCAGTTCGTTCCCGCAGCTGATCCCAATAATCATCCAGATCAGTCCAGCCCATTTCAACCAGGGTATCAATGACATAATCAATTTTGGAAATTGTCAAAGATGTGTCTTCACCCAGACGCAACTCCTGATCCAGCTGTTCCAGACATTGCCCCAGGCTGAAAAACAAAAATACATCTGGAGACTCCCCTTCGAGAATATCCTGACAGTCATTTAATACTTCACAGATATAAGCTGCATTATGTTCCGCAGTCTTTAATAAACGGTTTAATTCAGCATACGTTCGCGCCGACAATACGCCCCGCAGTTCCTGAATATTGTCTTTGGCTGTTTTAAACTGCTGATGAAAAGAGGCAGGTTGTGCTGGATCAAGCACCAGCTCGTTCAGCGAGCTGGCATCAAAAGCAGGAAGACAGAAGGCATGTGCATATGCAACGGCTGCATCATCCTCCAGAAAAGGAAAATGTGCACACAAGAACTGCGTTCGGGATAAATATCGCCCCAGCCAAAAGATATGCTGTGCATTGGAATTAAGTAAAACCATGACGGAATCCTTCTTTGGCATTATTATGAGTGGAGGTTATCGACAATCCAGGTATCTTTGATCCCGCCACCCTGGGAGGAATTCACCACCAGAGAGCCAGCTTGCATGGCCACGCGAGTTAAACCACCCGGTACAATTTCAGTACGGTAGGGTGAACTCAATACAAATGGGCGCAAGTCAATATGACGTTCTGCAACCCCATAACTGGTTAAAGTCGGACTAACAGAGAGTGCTAAGGTTGGCTGTGCAATATATAAATGCGGCGCCGCGAGAAGCTTTACTCTGAAACTGTCAATCTGCTGTCTGGAGGCTTGCGGCCCAATCAGCATGCCATAGCCACCTGAACCTTGTGCTTCTTTGACCACCAGTTCATCCAGATGTGAGAGTACATAATCCAGATCTTCAGCCTCACGGCATTGATAGGTCGGCACATTTTTTAGGATAGGCTGTTCACCCAAATAAAAACTGATCATCTTGTCCACATATGGATAGATAGATTTATCATCCGCCACACCAGTACCCGGTGCATTGGCAATGACGACATTATGTTGCAAATAGGCCGACATCAGGCCTGGAACACCTAAAGTACTATCCGGTCTAAAGCACAGCGGATCGAGATAAGCATCATCGATACGTCTATAAATAACATCGACCTGCTGACGACCACGAATCGTTTTGACATATACTTTCGTATTTTCCACAAAAAGGTCACGTGATGTCACTAAAGGCACACCCATTTCTCTTGCCAGAAATGCATGTTCATAGTAGGCGCTATTAAAACGTCCCGGGGGTCAGCACCACGATAAATGGATTATCTGCACGTGAATTTTCACTTAAAATTTCTTTAAGTAATTGCGGATATTGTTCCACCCCGGCAATAGGCGTCTGCTCAAATAGCTGCGGCATCAGCTTTTCACTGATCTTGCGGCTTTCCAGCATATAAGAGACACCCGACGGCGTTCGCAGGTTATCTTCCAGCACATAGAATTCACCCTTGGCATCCCGGATGATATCTGTACCACTAATCTGACTATAGATGCCGCCTTTCAGACTGTGCTGGTACATATGCGGTTGATAGCCTTCATGCGTAAGTACTTGCATTTCAGGAACAATGCCCGCTTTAAGAATCTCTTGCTGATGATAGATATCATGTAGAAACAGGTTAAGGGCTTTTACGCGCTGTTCACTCCCGAATGCAATCTTGTCCCACTGCTTGCGAGCAATGACCCGGGGAATGATATCAAAGGGAATGGTTCGTTCGGTCCCTTCCTGATCGCCATAAACGGTGAAGGTTATCCCTTCATACAGGAAGTGCTCTTTAGCGAGATTATTTAAGCTATTCAGTTCATCGAGCGTATGCTGTGAAAGCCATTCTTCGATTTTTTGCCCAGCCTGACCGTTAATTTGCGCATCATCACGCATTTCATTAAAAAACTTAGAAGCCATCTGTTGCAGTACTGGTAGCGGTTTAGCTGTATGAATCCCCACCGTGTCCTTTGTTTCTGCAAGTGCTGTATTCGTTACCGTATAATGCTCTAAAGTCGTAGTGACATTTGTATCCTGAGTCTCTTTTAGCATACAAACCTCGTTATATTGTAATAAATTATATATTAAACAAAGCAACATCCATGCCATGCGGTGTGTTCTAGCCCCTCCATTAATCGCGTAAATTCAATTTTCACTCAATGTCATTTTTGCTCAAAGATGTATCTAAATTGTGCGTTGCAACTTTATGTAAAAGACTTGCGAAACAAATAGAGTTTTCTTATTGTGTTCATTCCCCCCCCCTTCCTTTTTGTAGTGACTGATTTCAACTTATGACCGGACAAGAAAAAGAAACTTCCAACAGCCTTTATCGCCAATGGCAAATTTTGTCTCGTTTGAGTACGGGAAAATGGATGGGTACCCGTGAATTACAAGAGATTCTGGAACGTGAAGGGGTAGAAATCAGTCTGCGTACCATTCAGCGAGACCTGAATCAGCTGGCGCAACGTTTTCCTATCGAGAGCAGCAAAACCATTCCTCAAGGCTGGCGCTGGCGTTCGGATGCACCGATTCAAAGTCTGCCGCATATGACCAGTTCGCAAGCGGTGACCTTTATGATGGTGGAGGAACACCTGAAGCACCTGCTTCCTCCAAGCCTGGTCGAAGAAATGAATCCCTGGTTTGACTTGGCTCGCCGCAGTCTGTCGTCCCAAAATAATGTCCGACAGTGGATTAACCGGGTGCGTATTGTTCCTGCGACCCAGCCTCTGATTCCCCCCTTGGTGGATCGTCAGGCCCAACAGGTAGTTTATGAAGGTCTGCTGCAAGATAAACAGCTGGAATGCATATACCAGGGTCGCGGGCAGCATAGTGAAGAAAAAACCTACATTTTGAATCCTTTGGCTCTGGTGCAAAAAGGTTCAATTATCTATCTGGTCTGTACCCGTCATGACAAGTCAGATATCCAGACTTTTGCCCTGCATCGTTTCAAATCCGCCCAGGTATTAAATACGCGGGCTCTGCATCCGGTCAATTTTGATATTGATGATTATATTGAATCTGGTGCCTTAGGTTTCCGGGTCAATTTTGATCAGCCTACAGAAAGTGTGCTGTTGAAGCTGTATATGACTGAAGCGGATGCACATTTTTTTGAAGAAAGTCAGCTCAGCCGTGATCAGCAGATTGAAAAACTTACCGATGGTATGTCGTTAATTACAGCGACCGTGCCATTTACCTCACAACTGGTATGGTGGCTACGCAGTTTTGGCAAAAAGCTGAAGCATATTGAACCTGAACAGGTTGCCCATGCAGTTCAGCAAGAAGATGAAATATAAAAAAGTCCCATTTCGGGACTGTATAATTTTTTAATTATATTGTGATTATTGTTCTGTTAACAGGTTGTTCATGCTGCCTATTTCCTTGTATTCCCCCAAGAAGATTTAGGCAGCCCGGAAGTTTTATCGTTGCTTTTGCTACATACATAAGCAAGCCAGCTCTGCGGTATTAAAGCGGATGGTCTTCTTGGTCATTTGCACTCCTCCACGCTAGATTTAAAATGACTTTAAACCAGCTTTCTTAAGCTGTGAAATACAAAGAACTGCAACCGTTTTCAGATTTTTTACTTAAGCATTATTGGACTAAGCATATCTGATTTATAGCGCAAACACAGCGCCATTCCCGTATTGATCGCGTTTTAAAATGGAATAACAATTTTCCTCTTGTATAAAGACCCTAAGCCTTGAAAATGAATCAGGCTGATAAGAACAAATAGGGAATCAATATTTTATGGCAAATCCGGCTCAACTTGTGCGACATAAGTTGCTTAATACCTTTTCTTCCCGTTATTCAGTCTGGTTTCTCTGCATCTTTATTGCCCTACTGTTTACCGCTTTTCATATCGGTTATTCGCCACGTTATATTTATTATTTTATGCCGGCGACATTGGTCAATACTTTATGGATTGCCACGACAGCACTCAGCTTGCTTGGCCTGTATGATATCCTACAAAAGCGCCACTCCATTCTCAGAAATTATCCAATCATGGGGCATTTTCGTTTCCTGTTTGAGGAATTCCGCCCGGAAATCCGCCAGTATTTTATTGAAGCGGATCAAGATGCCCTACCTTTCTCGCGCATGCAGCGCAGTCTGGTGTACCAACGTGCAAAAAATGAAAATTCCGATAAACCTTTTGGTTCCATTATTGATGTCTATCATCACGATTATAAATTTGTCACCCATTCGATGACGCCGTGTGATGTGGCAGATCCGGCAACGTTCCGGATTACCATTGGCAATGCACAATGCAAGCAGCCTTATAGTGCATCGATCATGAATATTTCTGCCATGAGTTTCGGCAGTTTAAGCGCCAATGCAGTACGTGCCCTGAATCTGGGCGCCCAAATGGGCAATTTCTATCATGATACTGGTGAAGGCAGTATTAGCCCTTATCATCTGGAACATGGCGGAGACATTGTCTGGGAGATAGGCAGCGGATATTTTGGCTGCCGCACACTGGACGGCCAGTTTGATCCGGTAAAATTTGCCGAGAAAGCGCAACTGCCACAGGTCAAAATGATTGAACTCAAATTGTCTCAGGGAGCAAAACCTGGGCATGGCGGTATTCTGCCCAAGGCCAAGATTTCCGAAGAAATCTCTGAAATTCGGGGGATTAGCCGGGAATATGACTGTGTTTCTCCATCCAGTCACCCCGCGTTTAGTACCCCGATTGAGATGATGGAGTTTATCCAGCAACTGCGTGAATTATCGGGTGGAAAACCGGTCGGTTTTAAATTATGTCTAGGGCAACCTTGGCAGTTTATGAGTGTGGTGAAAGCCATGCTACATACCAAAATCCTGCCTGACTTTATTGTGGTGGATGGTTCAGAAGGCGGTACTGGTGCGGCACCGATTGAGCTGATTGACAATATCGGAACCCCGTTGCGCGAAGGCCTATTATTCGTGCACAACACCCTGGTGGGTGCAGGATTACGCCAACAGATCAAAATTGGTGCAAGTGGTAAAATTATTAGTGCATTTGATATTGCCAGCACGATTGCGACAGGTGCTGACTGGGTCAATTCAGCGCGTGGCTTTATGTTTGCTGTCGGCTGTATTCAGGCACAAAGCTGTCATACCAATCAGTGTCCGGTAGGTGTGACCACTCAGGATAAACAGCGTCAGAAAGCGCTACATGTCCCGAATAAAGCTGAACGGGTCTATAACTTCCAGCGTAGCACCCTGAAAGCCCTGGCAGAAATGCTGGCATCTGCCGGTTTATGCCATCCTTCAGAAATTAAACCGCACCACCTGGCGCAGCGCATAAGCAGTCATGAAATCAAAAACTATGCACAGATCCACTTCTGGATGGAGGAAAATGAACTGTTGCACTGCGAAAAACGGGATGAAGAAAACTTCTATTATCGGATGTGGAACAAGGCCACTGCTGAAAAATTTTGATATATAAAGCGGCAAAATAAAAAGGCGATCTATTATGATCGCCTTTTTACTGTCCAGCATAACGCTGAATACTTAATAATAGCTTCGACTGGCACGTGCATGCAGAAAGGCCGGAATCAGGCCTGTGAGTGCGGCCCGAATATCAGCCCGTTCATTGATCAGTTGATGCGAACCTTCTTCCAGCATCAATAAAGTCTGCAAGCGGTCCTGCGCACCTTGGGCCAGCCAGACTGGAATACGGCAAGCAGGTCGCGCTTCCATTTCCTGCATCCAGCGCGACATGGCCAGAATCCAGTCCATGCCCATCATGCGTGGCTGCAAGGGATCTTTTAAACGGACAAAACGCAAGAATTCGGGATTATGGTTATTCCGTCTAAAGTGACGCGGGACTTCACGTTTTATCCGGCGAATGATGCCCAATCCCACCGAGTTATGCCACCAGGCCGTTTTGGCCGGACGGATCAGTGGGGAAAGCAATAAGACACGGTCCACAAAGGGATTTTCCCGGCGTTGAGCAAACTCTAGTAAATGATGCATCCAGATCGCACCACCCGTACTTTGCCCTATCCCTAACCAGGGTTTTGGCAGCTGAGCGGCCTGACGGACATAGCGATGTACCGCATGTAATACCTGCTGGTAATGGTCAAAATTTTGAATATTGGCCGCTGAACCGTCACTCAGTCCATGCCCAGGCAGGTCGAAAGTCAATACACTAAAACCTTCATCCAGCAGCTCTTTTACAATCGGCTGGTAAATCCCACTATGCTCCAGATACCCATGCAGCAAAAAGACCGTCCCCTGAATCTTGTCAAAACGAGTCTGGCTTATATCGGGTTCAAATACCTGCACATGTAGTTTAAATAGGGGCATCTGCACATAGCCCTGCCAATGTTTACAGTCCAGTGAATCAAAACCATATAATTTACGATAGGCTTGTAATTCAAGTGTCAACTGCATGTCCCGATTCAGATTCAGCGCTTCAAGCAGCTGCGGTGTCAGTTCACGGCTAGGTACAGGTAATTCAAGCTGTTTGAGTATGCTGGGATTTAAGAATGGGATATCTGACATTAAGGCACCTCTCGACAGTCGCTTGATCCAAACCAGACATCACGTAAGGTTGCTAAAAGTTCATAATTGGCACGACGGCTATGGTCGTAATTCTCTTCACTTGGACGCCAGCGGGTCAGTGAGTTCGGCATCGGCGCTTCAATCGGAAGCGTCTGAATACCGTTTAAAGCAAAAAGACGGCGTGTGCGAGGCATATGATAACGATCAGTAATTAAAATCACCGTCGGTGCACCGCCCTGTTTCTGTAACAGCAATGAACTAAACCGCGAGTTCTCACAGGTATTCATACTGCGATCTTCCAGCAGCTTGGCATCTACCTCATACTCTTGTAACCAGCGTTGCATATAAGGCGCTTCTACGCCGCTCAAGACGATTGGTAGCTTGTATTGCCGTTCGACTTCCAGGGTTTTTTCCAGACGCAACCGTGTGTAATCATTGACGATGATATCTTTGCCATTTTCATGCAAGGTCAGCCCTCCACCCAACACAACAATCGCATATGGTTTGGAACTTTCTGCCGGTACTGAAGATTCTTTCCCATGAATAGAGGCCAGATCTTCTGCAAACTCAGCATTATTGATTCCTGCAATTTCTGCCTGATGCTTTTCAATATCATAGGTTTTCAAGAACTCGATATAATGCTCCATCTGTTCTGAGTTTTTATGATCGTTCAAATGCAACAACTCTACCAAGTCATCTTCAGTACGGGTTTCCTCAGCATCTTCTTGAGAAGCATGATCATTGGCCAGCAAGGGCACCTGGATTTTCCGCTGTTCTGCTCTTTCAGCTTCACGCTCATCCTCCAGCAATTGCTGTAAGGCTTTATAACGCGCCTGAATCAGAGCCAGATTCTGAGATTTATTTTTAGAAATATCTTCTTCGATCACCCGCAGATAGGCTTGTCTGGCAATCCAAGGTTCTGAACCAGGTTCCAGTGTTTCATTGACACTTAAAGCTGCCTGCTTTTGACTTTGTGCAGCAACTTGGTTGACTTGTACCGGTACAAAATAATTTAAACCTTTTACCACCAGTTGTGAATAAAAAGGAGAATAAAGAAATATCAGGAATAGTGCGAACAGCACAAACAGTATCGCTACTGTTTGAACCAGCCGTATCATTCCATACCCTTTCTTCATTAATTGTTTCCTTATTCCTGATGTGAACGAATCAGACCATCTTCACCAAAAAGTACCGGCTCTGGTTCCAGCTTGACGCCGAACTTTGCTGCCACGTCGGCCTGTACAGCCTGATAGGTGGTACGCACATCTTTAAGTGAAGCATTGGCATAATTGACCAGAACCAAAGCCTGCTTGTGAAACATGCCGACTGGCCCTAACTGTTTGCCTTTCCATCCGCTCTGGTCAATCAACCAGCCAGCCGCCATTTTAACGCGGTTATTCGGTTGCGGATAATGAGGTAAATGCGGGAATTGTTGAGCAATTTGGTCAAAGAAATGTAAATCAACTACTGGATTCTTAAAGAAACTGCCTACATTCGGATATTCTTTCGGATCAGGGAGTTTGCTTTGACGGATCTGGATCACCTGTCGTTCCAGATTTTCTGGTGTCTGTTCATTACCGACTGCAGTTTTCAGATCGCCATAATTCAGCTTTAATATGGGCTGCTTGAGCAGACGGAAAGTCACATGGGTGATGATATAGCGTGCTGGAGCATCCTTAAAAATACTGTGGCGATAAGCAAAATCACAGTCAGCTGCCGAAATAGAACAGAACTGCCGTGTTTCACGGTCATAGACCTCGACATTTTCAATAAATTCGCCAACTTCCACCCCATAGGCACCAATATTTTGTACCGGTGAGGCTCCCACCAAACCTGGAATGAGTGCCAGATTTTGCAGACCATAAAATCCTTGCTGAGTGGTCCACAAGACAAAATCATGCCAGATCTGCCCACTGCCAACACGCAAACGCTGCACCTGCTCATCTGCCTGCAGCAGCTCAATTCCCTGAATATCCATATGCAGCACCAAGGCGTGAACCTGCTCAGGCAATAGCATATTGCTCCCCCCAGACAGGATGAGAATATTTAATCCTTGCTGCTCTGCAAATTCTAGTGCCTGAACCAGATCACCTGTTGATTGAATTTTGCAGTAATGTGATGCGATCGCATCTAGGCTCAAAGTATTAAAAGGCTTAAGTTGAACCTGTGTTTGGATATGCATGATTTCAGCCTTAAGCTCGTTTTTGTTGCATTTTTAAGATATTGATCCAGGCCAGACTGCTGGATTCACATTGATCCAGCACGCGTTCAAAGCCGTCTGCCTCGCCATAGTAAGGATCGGGAAGCGCCTGTTTCGGATAGTCCGGGTCATATTCACTCATTAAGGCCACTTCTGCACGCAAATGCCCCAGTTCATGCTTGGCACGTGTCTGTAGAGCCAGAATATCACTCAAGTTGGCATGATCCATCGCCAGAATAAGATCAAATTCAATAAAATCCTGCAGGGTAATCTGACGAGCGCGCAGCTTTGACAGGTCATAACCACGTTTTCGTGCATGTTGCTGGCTACGCGGATCTGGCGCCTTGCCCGGATGATAATTACTGGTTCCGGCTGAATCGACCACAATATTCAAATTATGTACATCGCCATAGTGTCTGAGGACCACCTCTGCCGTAGGAGAGCGACAAATATTACCTAAACAAACACATAACACCTGATATGGCGTTTTGGATGACATAAACAACCTCAGCAATACTTTCTTTTCAGAGTTCTTATGTTAAGTTATTTGTATAGTGAATCCTATATCACAACAGCACAATAATATGAATTTGGATAAAAATTAAGGACGCAGCCATGCAAAGTTTTCAATTTCAGACAGTCCCCCACATCATCGCCGGGCTTGGTTCGATCCGTGAGCTGCACCAGATTCTGCAAAAAGGGAAATATATCCGTGTCCTGCTGGTCACAGATCAGGGCATGATTGCACAAAAACTGCATCAGGCGGTTTTGGATATTATCAATGCTGCCGGTTTGGATTATGCCATCTATGCCGATGTACAGGCTGACCCGCCTGAACATATTGTGGCAAATGCAGTGTCCTTTGCCGGTCAGGAACAGGTCGATATCGTCATTGGTTTTGGTGGCGGCAGTTCGCTTGATGTCGCCAAACTGATCGCTGTACTGAGTCATCCACAGCAAACACAAAGTTTGTCTGACATCTATGGTATTAATCAGATTCAGGGACCGCGTTTACCACTGATTTTAATTCCGACGACTGCAGGAACAGGCTCCGAAGTCACCCCCATTTCAATTGTGACAACTGGCGACACCACCAAAACCGGGATTGTCTCGCCTTATTTGTTTGCAGATACCGCTATTCTGGATGCAACTTTTACCCAAAATTTACCCCGCCATATTACTGCGGCGACTGGTATTGATGCCATGGTGCATGCCATCGAAGCCTATACGTCTAAAATCAAGAAAAATCCGTATGCCGACATGCTGGCCAAACAGGCATTAACACTGCTCAACCATAATCTATCTCGGGTACTGGAAGATGGTGATGATCTGGAAGCACGCCAGAATATGCTGGTCGGATCAATGCTGGCAGGTCAGGCCTTTGCCAATGCCCCGGTGGGTGCGGTACATGCGCTGGCTTATCCTTTAGGTGGCCATTTTCATCTGTCTCATGGGCATAGTAATGCGATGGTTCTAACCGAAGTGCTGAAATTTAATGCACCTGCTGCCAAGCAGAAATATGCTGAGCTAATGACCTGGCTCGATCCCTATAGCAAAGGTTGTCATGATGGCCTGACTGATCTGTTTATTGATCACTTCAATAATCATCTGGAGCGCAGTGGCCTGCCGATGAAGCTCAGTCAACTGAACATTCCTGAACATATGCTGATACAGCTGGCTAAAGACGCCATGCAACAGACCCGTTTATTGCAAAACAATCCACGCACCATGACGCAGGAAGATGCGCTACAAATTTATCAGGCCATTTATGCCTAAGTAATCTACCTGACCACCGCAACCTTGAAACCTTCTGACCCGGATATTCATGACTAAAACCGCCATTAAAACCCGTGACCAGTATGCTTTCTTCTTGAGTATCCAGACCCGCTGGGCAGATAATGATCTGTATGGGCATGTGAATAATGTGACCTATTACAGCTATTTCGACACGGCTGCCAATGCCTTACTCATTCAGCATGCTGGATTTCATCCCCATACCGCCACGCAGATTGGTCTCGTCGTCAACTCGAACTGCCAATTTAATCAGGAGCTGTCCTATCCGGAAGTGGTTGAAGTCGGTGTCAGTATTGCCAAGATGGGGACTTCTTCTCTCAGCTATGATCTGGCGATTTTCAAGCAGGAGCAGCATCAGGCTGCGGCACAAGGCAGTTTTGTGCATGTCTTTGTCGATCGCCAGACACGAAAAAGCACCCCGATTCCAGATGAAATGAGAGCTGCTTTATATCCGTTTATGCACAGTCGTGGTGAAGTCTAGCTCTTATTTCAGCTGAATGTTTTTCAATTCAGCATCAAAGTTCTGGACTAGCTCTTGCACTGCAGGTTCTGCATGCAGCAACTCATCGGCCCGCTTGAAAGCACGTGCCTTACGTTCGTGCTGCATGGTATAGGGTGTCAGGCCCTCTACATCTTCAAACTTGACCTTGAAGTGGGTATTCGGCCATTGCTGTTTTAATGCCGCTTCAAGCGTATGCTGCAACTGGGTCAGTAAAGGCTGATACTGTTCCGGAATATGGAAAGTCGATTCACCTTCAATCTGGCCGCTCATGATGCCGTACTGTGCCAGCTCTTGTACTGCTGGTGAAAGCTGACTGTTACGGAACCAGAATTCCCATTTTTCCACGGACCATTCGCCCTGCATGTCCTGTACCGGAATTTGCAGAATATCCTGCGGCATCAGATTACGGTCTGTTGAAATCGCTGCATTTGCTGTTTGGCTATGTGCAGCTTCGGCCGGAGTTATAAGTTCTTGTGGATGCTCAGCTGCTGTATTTTCAACAGATTCTGGCTCCACTACTGCTGCAGATAAATTGAATTCAGGCTCATTTTGTTCCGCAGGTACAGCAGCATGATCTTCAGGCAAATATTCTTCTAGCAGAAAATCATCAGTGCTACTTTCTGCTTGCGCCACAGCAGGCGCTGCGGGTACAGCATCAAAACCAAATAGGCCATCTTCCACAGTTGGATCGAATACAATTTGCTCCGATGCAGACTGCTCGACGGATGCTGGTGCTATTGGTGCAGCCACTACATCTATTTCTTCATCAAGATAATCATCCGAGGATGGTTCAGTCGATGCCGAAACCGGAACATATTCCGCATCATCTGCTGCGTAATCATCATCGAGCGGAAATTCTTCTGCTGCTGGCGGTACGACCTGTACACTTTCCTGCTGTGGCACCACTTCAGATGGAGGCGCAACATGACTCTGCTGAGGTGCAGCCGCTGATACAGCGTGCTGTACCTGTGCCGTATTGACTGGAACTTCATGTGGCTGCAGCGGGCGGAAAGCCAGCAAACGCAGCACGGTCATTTCAAAACCCTGCTCCTGTGTCACCGCCATTTGCAGATCAGCACGACCTTTACAGGCAATCTGATAATACAACTGCAGGTCTTGTGCAGAGATCAACCCTGAAAGCTGCTTGATTTTCTGGTTAATTTCAGCACTATATTTCAGGCTTAGATCTGGCAAATATTGTAATAAAGCCAACTCATGCAAGGTTGAAATCAGCTGATCCAGGACCAGAGATACATCCAGAGCCTGCTGACGGAATTGCAGGAGCAGTTCACTAACGCTAGCTTTCTGGTTCTGGTGAATCGCCAGAATCAGGTCATAAATAATCGTCCGGTCGATCAGACCGAGCATGTCTTTGACATCCTGATGCTGAATCGCACCTTGACCATAGGCAATGGCTTGATCCGTTAAAGACAATGCATCACGTAAAGAGCCTTGAGCCGATTCTGCAATTTGCCAGATCGCGTCCTGATCTGCCTGAATACTTTCTTGTTGTAAAATATGACCCAGATGATCGGTAATTTCATCCACGGCCAATGGGCGCAAAGTAAATTGTAGACAGCGCGAAATCACCGTAATTGGAAGCTTTTGTGGATCGGTGGTGGCAAACAGGAATTTGACATGTTCAGGCGGCTCTTCCAGCGTCTTGAGCAAGGCATTGAAAGAGTGAGTAGAAAGCATGTGCACTTCATCAATCAGATAGACCTTAAAGCGACCTTGGGTCGGTGCATACGGTACGTTATCTAACAGTTCACGTGTATCTTCAACTTTGGTCCGGGATGCCGCATCGATTTCAATCAGGTCAATAAAACGGCCTTCATTGACTGCTGTACAGGTTGGGCACACTTCGCACGGGGTCGAGGTCACACCGGTTTCACAGTTCAGGCATTTGGCAAGAATACGCGCAATGGTGGTTTTACCCACACCACGTGTCCCTGTAAATAAATAGGCATGATGCAGACGGCCGCGTTCTAGCGCGCTGGTTAAGGCACGAGAAACGTGGTTTTGACCCACCAATTCATTGAAATTACGAGGACGATATTTTCGTGCAAGTACTTGATACATGTATGCTCCTTTTTACAGGTCTAAGCATACTGTTTTTTTGAGAAATAGTGAAACAAATGCCGGGATAGATGAAATAAAAATCCCTTTTCTATTCAAGCTAAAAAAGGGATATAAAACAGAAGCTTTTACTAAGAATCTAGGCTTTGTGCCAGAATAAAATCACTTTGCATCTGATAGCGTTTGCCTGTTTGGTCTTCACGTATCTCCAGCACACCTTTATCCAGATCAACAAAAAGTAAATTTCGTTTTGAAATATTGACCAGTTCAATCTTTTGACGACTGTCATCCTGGAAACGTATTTTACCGACAAAGGTTTCATATCCGTTATGCCCGCTCAGGCTTTCACGTTCCAGAACAAAGGTTTCATTTTCACTCAAACGCAGCGTGACCGCCATTCCCGGACAGTCATCACAACGTGACAAGCACCCCATGCAAGGCGTGGTTCCGCGATATTCACCTGCCCAAGCCGTTTGCAAGGCCGGTGCTTCTATCGCTGTCTGGGTTTTATCTTGCTTCGAATCCTGACAACCGCATAATGCTGCGGTGGCGACCAAAGGAATCAAGATCACGTTTTTCATGAGTATCGACACACACATTTTCAATGGCCGACAACATAGCATAAAGCCTAGTTTTTTGTAGGTCTGTAGGCCGCATGCAAAGTTCTAGAACCAGCCTTTACGGCCTTTTTGAATCTGATCCGCACAGCGCAAGGTTTCTTGGGTCAAAGCCCAAAGACGATAATCTCCACTAATCGAAGCGGTTGGAAAATTATGCGTATAGGCAAAACTCAGGTTCCGCTCCGGATCACACCAGGCACCTGAACCATTAAAACCAATATGCCCAAAACCTTGCGTCGCTTTACCTAAAGTAAGAATACGGTGATAACCCAATCGCCAATGCATCGGTAAAGGCATGATTCGGTCACGCTGAGTATATTGCACCGTGCTTAAACGCTGAAAAATTTCTGGAGAAATCATCTCTTGCTGTTGCCACTGGCCTCGCTGAGCCAACATGGCATAGACTTTCGCCAGACTCTGTGCGGTAAATACGCCCGTCGCTGCCGGAATCAGCGCCTGTAATCCTTCGTCACTAAAGAAGTTTACATGCTTCATGCCTTTTGGAATCATCGCATCCTGAAAGTCTTGTGGATTCTGCCCACTCAGTTGCAATGCTCTTTGCATCACATTCGGCTTTCTGGGCTGATGGGTTTTATCTGCACGTGATCGAGGGTCTGTTTTTGGGCGCTGAATCAAGCGTGCGACCCGTGACAGCTCCTGTTCTGGCACGCCAAAATAGGCGCCATGCAGTTGTAATGGCCGCACCAGATATTCTTCCATTAACTCAGTGAGCGTTTTGCCAGTGGCTTTTTCCAATGCTCCACCCACCTGCCAACCAAAAGTCAGTGGCTGATAGGCAGCATCTGTGCCCAGTTCAAAACGAGGTTTGGCAGCGGCAATCCTTTCTAGCATATGCGGCCAGTCCAGCATTTCCCGCGCATCTTGAATAATATTACGAATATCATAAAGACCACTTTGATGACTGAGCATATGCGCCAAGGTAATCTGGCCTTTACCGTTCTGGGCAAACTCCGGCCAGTATTCTGCGACCGGTGTGTCATAGCTGATCTGCCCACGACTAACCAGAATATGCGCCAAAGTGGCTAATACCCCTTTACCTGTGGAATAACATAGCGACAAAGTATCCGACTGCCACGGCTCCTGTTCGGTCTTCTGGCCAGTATAAATATCTACGACCTTTTCACCCTGATGGTACACCACCAATGCCGCACCGCCCTGTCCGGCACGCGCACCCTGAAAACGGCTAAATTGCACCGCCAGATCCTGAAAAGACGGATCGGCCTGGCCTTGATAGTTGTCGGTGCTGGCGGTCAGAAATTCTTTAATTGGTTTCATGTGTCTTTCCCTGATCCATGTTTCCACAAAATATGAATATTTATCCAAACTGAAATAAAAAAGCCTAAATCGAATTTAGGCTTTTTGAATCTTTATAGTGTCTGAATACTGCCTGAAACATGTGGTTTCTGACTTTTTGTATTGCGAATCAGGAACTCGGTATCGTTACCTGATTGAGCAGTCACAAACTGCACCTTGGATGGCAGATACATTGGCAGTTTAAACCAGACATCTGCTGCATAAGCATCTGGAAGAGTTACACTTGCCAAGGCTCTTGCCTTGCTCCACATGCCATGGGCAATGGCCTGTTTAAAACCGAAGGCTTTCGCCGTCAGTGCATGAATATGGATCAAGTTAAAATCACCTGATGACATGGCATAGCGACGGCCCGTATTTTCAGACACATCCCATTCAGCCTGAACTTCATAATGAGGTGTTTTAGTTTCAGCAGCTTTAGCTGCAGTTTTGCTATTAGTTTTTTGACGGGACAGATACGTGGTTAATGCTTCGACGACCACCTCATCCCCCACTTTTACCGTGGTTATAAAATCGAACTGTACGCCCTTATCGTGTGGCTGCAAGTCGCCGAACTTACAGGATAAAGTCAGCTGTTCATTGGCTCCGACCTTACGATATTGTTTAAGCTGATTACGGATATGTACCAAACCTAAAATCGGAAACGGGAAAGCTTCAGCAGTCATCATGTGCATTTGCAGGCTTTGTGACAGCACTGCCAGATAGATCGCCGGGATATAACCATTGTTCTTAAAGCCACAAACGGCGTTATAGGATTTTAAATGCTTTTGATCAACCTGAAATGAATCCACCACATATTCAACTTGCGGCAGAACTTTTTCACCCTTGGGCTTTTTCATAATTAAGCCCTGAATGATTTTTGGATAAGCAAGATACGGTTTTGGCAGTTGACTAAAATGGCGAGTATGCATACTGAACCTTTGAAAATATTATCTTTATAAAGTTTCCTCACCTGAGCATACTTCAATCATGATATGAAAGTGAAGTACTAGAGAGGTTTTGAGAATTTTTGGAGTTTTTTCTTGAGAATCCCTCCCAGCCTCCCTTTAAAAAAGGGAGGAGAAGTCCCCCTTAGTAAAAGGGGGATTTAGGGGGATTCTAAATTAAGCCCCTAACAGACTCTGACCGCAAACACGAACCACGTTGCCATTTAACCCCGAAGATGCAGTTGCAGCAAACATGGCAATCGTTTCAGCTACATCAACCGGCAAGCCACCTTGGCTCATGGAGTTCATCCGGCGACCTGCTTCACGGATCGCAAATGGAATCGCAGCAGTCATCTGCGTTTCAATAAAGCCTGGCGCAACGGCGTTAATGGTAATGCCATTTTTCAATGTCGGTGCAGTATATTTTACAATCCCAATCACGCCCGCTTTAGATGCTGCATAGTTGGTCTGACCCAAGTTACCCGCGATACCAGAAATGGAAGACACGCAGACAATACGGCCATTGGCATTTAGGCCATCATTATTTAGCAGGTAATCATTCACACGTTCAATCGCTGACAGGTTGATGTTGATCACCAGATCCCACAGTTCAGGCTTCATATTGGCTAAAGTCTTGTCACGGGTAATACCGGCGTTGTGCACGATGATATCTAAACCGCCCTGTGCAGCTGCCGCCGCTTTGATTTTCTCGCCTGCATCTGCCGCTGTGATATCAATTCCTAAAGTAGAACCACCGATTTCACCTGCAACACGATCCAGATCAGCCTGTTGCTGAGGAACATCCAGACAGATCACATGCGCGCCATCACGTGCCAGCACATGGGCAATTGCTTCACCGATACCACGGCTTGCACCAGTGACCACCGCAGTTTTACCTGCCAGCGGTTTGGTCCAATCTACATTCTGAGTTTCTGCTGCAGATACACGAATCACCTGACCAGATACATAGGCAGCGCGTGGAGAAATTGCAAAACGTAATGCAGATTCAAGATTTGCTTCCGCACCATTGTCGACATAGATCAGGTTGGCAGCGATACCTTTCTTGAATTCTTTGGCAACTGATTTAATAAAGCCTTCTAATGCACGCTGTGCAATGGCTTGTTTGACTGAAGTGGCTGAATCCGGATTCGTTCCGACAATCACCACACGACCAGACGCCTGAATTTGACGAGCAATTGGCTTGAAAAATTCATAAACTGCTTTCAAGTCATCAGAATTCTGCATACCAGAGGCATCAAAAATAACCACTTTGAATTTTGATTCTTTGTCACCCTGGTTAAAAGCACCCAGATTCAAGCCAACTTTTGCCGCCGCCTGTTGCAACTCTACATTATTACCTGCATAACTATTGGCATGAATATTTGCCAGAACTTGGGCGATCGAACCGGTCAAGCGACTGCCAGGTGCAGCACCCAATAAAACAGCGCCTTTCACGACTGGAGTAGCAGACTCATAGCGCTCAAGAAAAGTTGGCGATGGCAGACCCAAATTTTTGATGACAAATTTACCAATAGGAGATTTTGCAAATGCTTGGTACTGGTCAGTCATGATTATTATCTCTCAATACAAATTAGTTTTTGGATCAATTTAAGTTATCCTTTAACTTCAATATGATGTCAGATACTTATATTTCAATAGATCCATCAGATTCTGGTTAATAATACTTGAGATAAACAGTAGATGACTTGACCTGAGCGCACTCTGTAGTGTCATTCTAGTCAATTCAGCCTCTAGCCATCTATGCTAATGTAAGCCTCAAGATGATGATCAATTTGCCGGGTAAAACCTTATGAGCAAAACCACTCAAGAAAATCCAGCAGTCGAAAATCCTGTAGCAGAAAGTGTGTCAAAACCATCAACGACACGCAAGCGCAGCACTAAAAGCACAAGTGCCGCAGCCGCTACAGCTAAAACATCGACTAAAAGCACACGCACGCGTACCACGTCTGCGCGTTCAGATAAAAAAACTTCAAATAATCATTCAGCAAACACACAAACTTCTGTTCAACAGGATACCAATATGAGCCAAAATACCGTTCGCCGCGTTGCTATTATCGGTGGTAACCGTATTCCATTTGCACGTTCTAATGGTGCTTACTTTACCGCATCCAATACTGATATGTTCACCGCAACCCTGAATGGCCTGGTTGAACGCTTTAACCTGCAAGGTCAACGTTTAGGTGAAGTTGTAGCCGGTGCTGTATTAAAGCATAGCCGTGACTTCAATATGACCCGTGAATGTGTACTGAATACTGCCCTAGCACCTGAAACACCTGCTTATGATATCCAGCAAGCATGTGGTACTGGTCTACAAGCGGCATTTTTAGTGGCCAATAAAATTGCTTTAGGTCAAATCGAAGTCGGTGTGGCAGGCGGTGTAGATACCACTTCTGATGCGCCTATCGCATTTGGTGATGGCTTACGCAAAGCTTTACTTGAACTGAATATTGCCAAGACTGCAAAAGACCGTCTAAAAGCCTTAACAAAAATCAATGTGAAAGACCTGATGGATGCACCCAAAAATGGTGAGCCACGTACTGGTCTGTCTATGGGTGACCATCAGGCGATTACTACACTGGAATGGGGTATTTCCCGTGAAGCGCAGGACGAACTGGCGGCGTCTTCACACCAGAAAATGGCAGCGGCCTACGAAGAAGGTTTCTTCGATGACCTGATCACGCCATTCTTAGGTCTTGAGCGTGATAATAACCTGCGTCCAGATTCTTCAGTGGAAAAACTGGCAAAACTTAAACCTGCTTTTGGTAAAGGCGATGCACGCACAATGACGGCGGGTAACTCGACTCCGCTAACTGATGGTGCTTCTTGTGTGTTATTGGCTTCTGAGGAATGGGCCAAGGCCAATGGTCATGAAGTACTGGCTTACCTGACATTCCAGGAAACTGCTGCAGTTGATTTCGTTGAGAAAAAAGAAGGCCTGTTAATGGCACCTGCTTATGCCGTACCACGTATGCTGGAACGTGCTGGCCTGAAGCTTCAAGACTTCGACTACTATGAAATTCATGAAGCTTTTGCTTCACAAGTATTATCTACGCTAAAAGCTTGGGAAGACCCGAAATTCTGTAAAGAACGTTTAGGTCTGGATGCACCACTGGGTTCAATCGACCGCGCGAAACTGAACGTCAAAGGCTCCTCTCTTGCTGCGGGTCACCCATTTGCTGCAACAGGCGGACGTATCATGGCAACTGCTGCGAAATTACTCAACCAGAAAGGTTCAGGTCGTGTGCTTGTCTCAATCTGTGCAGCCGGTGGTCAAGGTGTCACTGCGATTATTGAAAAATAATCTTTGACCTCATAAAAAAGCACCTCATCTGAGGTGCTTTTTTATGGGTTATGAAATGCCTTAAAGCAGATTAACTTTTCGCATATTCAGGACGAATCCCCATTTTCATTTCAATCTGGTCATAGCACCACTGAAAAATAAAGGTATAGACCAGAATACACAGTGTCAGACTCAAATCGATCAAGATCGCCTGCCATAAATTGATCTGCAAAGCATAAGCCACCATTGGAATCGTGATCAGCATCAAGCCTCCTTCAAAACCAATTGCATGAGCAATACGCACTTTCATGCTTCTCTTGAGCTGATGTTTAGCTTCAATTTTTTCAAAGTAATAGTTAAACAGCATATTCCAGATCACGGAAGTGACTGCCATTGCGATCCCTAAAGTTCCTGTAACTTGCATCGGTAAATGGAAAATATAACTCAGGGCAATCGCAATCATAATTAATAGAATGATTTCATAGCTTAATGCATGCACAATTCTTCTGGTCGAAAAAAACATGGAGATCTACTCAGACAAAGATAATCATGAAACACAGTTTATTTCCAATAAGCTGATTGTTTGAGTTAGAATCTTTCAAAAATATTGATAGATAACCATGAATCTTAATCAGGAACAATTACTGCTGTTTAAAACCGTGATTGAAACAGGCTCTTTCTCTGCGGCAGCACGTCAGCTCGGCAAGGTTCCTTCCGCAGTGAGCATGGCCATTGCCAATCTGGAAATTGATCTAGATCTGCAACTGTTCGAAAGGATTGGGCGCGAACCGCAGCCAACAGCCGCAGCTTTGACCTTATATACAAAAACGGAACAGCTGCTGGTCGAAATGAATCAATGGAAACAGCATGCACAGGCCCTAAGTCGCGGGCTGGAATCTGAACTGAATATTGTCGTAGTCTCTGAGTTAATTCATAGCTGCTGGACAGACTATATTGTGCTACTGGAACAGCATTTTCCTCATTTGCAGATCAATATTTTTTCTGCGCCGCAAGAAGACGCCCAGCACATGCTATTTGAAGGCTCAGCCCAGCTAGCCTTAATGTTTGAACGCGAACAGCTGGAATCCCGTGAACAGTTTGTGGAACTCAAACAGGAAAGTCTGGTGGCCGTGGCAGCAAAATCACATGCTTTAAGCCAGCCAGCTCAGGTCAGTTATGAACAGATTCTCAACAGCCGTCAGATTGTGGTGGCCAGCCGGGATAGCAAAATCAAACCTGAATTATTGTTTTCAAAACATTATTGGCGGACTGACAACCATCATTCTGCTTATCGATTGATTAAACAAGGTCTAGGTTGGGGAATCTTGCCGGTCGACATGCTTCATGAGCATCCGCATATACAACAGCAGTTACAGATTTTAGACCTGTATGATTTCACCCCTAAGTTTGATTATTTTGTCGATTTGGTCTGGAATCGGGAAACCAGACTGGGTAAAGCTGCTCATTTTTTGATTAATCACATCCGAAACCAGCGTAAACATCCTGTTTAGCGCCTGAAAACGCCTGATGAATACTTGGGAAATAAGCACTTTGTGTTATAAAAGAAGACAAAGCAATAACCTAAGAACTAGATCCAAATGACACAAAGTGCGTTAAACCAACTTAAACAATTCACCACTATTGTTGCAGACAGCAGTGACCTGACTGCTATTGAAAAATTTCGTCCTCTCGATGCAACCACGAATCCTTCACTGATTACTGCAGCTGCTAATCAGCCTGAAAATACTGCCTTGATTGAAGCTGCCTTTACTCAGGCCAAAGAAGAAGGATTATCTGGTTCTAAACTGATTGAACGCACTATTGATATTTTAACCGTCAGATTCGGGGTTGAAATCCTGAAGCTGATTGAAGGTCGTGTATCGACTGAAGTGGATGCCGCTTTATCTTATGATACTGCTGCTACTATTGCTAAAGCGAAAGAGCTGCTCGCATTGTATGCACAGTATGGTATTTTATCAGACCGTATATTGATTAAAATCGCCTCCACCTGG
The DNA here is from genome assembly GCA_947627655.1 of uncultured Acinetobacter sp. Lineage (GTDB taxonomy): Bacteria > Pseudomonadota > Gammaproteobacteria > Pseudomonadales > Moraxellaceae > Acinetobacter. The sequence continues at coordinate 25,647 of CANQWW010000016.1, forward strand.
GAAGGCATTCAGGCAGCGCGCGTGCTTGAAGCGGAAGGGATTCATACCAACTTAACCCTGTTATTTGGTTTAGCGCAGGCCAAGGCATGTGCAGATGCCAAAGTGACCCTTATTTCACCATTCGTGGGCCGTATTTTAGACTGGTTTAAAAAAGCCGAAAATGTTGATCACTTCCCGATTGATAAAGATCCGGGTGTTCTCTCGGTTAAACAGATTTATGCCTTCTACAAACAGCATGATATCGGTACAGAAATTATGGGGGCCAGCTTCCGCAGCATTGAACAGGTACTTGCCCTGGCAGGTTGTGATCTGTTGACTGTGGCACCGAATCTGCTGGCAGAGCTGGATCAAGATCAGCGTGATGTAGTGCTGCAATTATCTCCGGATCATGCTCATGCGCATACCCAGCATATTAATACTCCGCTGGATCAAACCAAGTTCCAGACTGAATTGGAGCAAGATCGCATGGCTTCAGAATTATTAGCAGGAGGTATTCAAGGCTTTGTAAAAGCACGTGAACAACTGGTTAATTTACTTGCTCAACGCTTTGCCATTCAAGCAAATAATTAGATTTAAATCTAAACGCGGATTCAGCCGATGCCGTTATAATAACGGTATCGGCTTTTTTATTTTCTGTTCGGGGTTTCAGTGTTTGGTATCATAGATTTAGCGACTTTTATTGTTGGTACGACCTTAATTGTGATGCTCCCCGGCCCTAACTCCCTGTATGTCATGTCCGTTGCTTCCCGCTACGGGATTAAAACTGGTTACCAGGCAGCTTTTGGAGTATATACTGGTGATATCGTCCTGATTTTCCTGACCGCGCTTGGCGCCGCTTCACTGCTACATGCCTTTCCCATCCTGTTTACCATTTTGAAAATAGTCGGGGCAATTTATCTAAGTTATCTCGGAATTAAACTGCTGATTGCTGCCTATCACACCTGGAATACGCCACAGAGCAAGGCTGAACTCCATCAGGCTGAACAACAGATTGAGCAGCTGCATCCATTTCGTACCGCAATGACGATCAGCATTCTCAATCCAAAAGCGATTCTGTTTTACCTGTCTTTCTTTGTCCAGTTTGTGGACCCCGCCTATCCTTATCCTGCCCTCACGTTCACCTTACTGGCACTTGTGCTACAAATGATCAGCATGACCTATTTAAGTATCCTGATTTTCTCAGGTGCGAGTCTGGCACAGTTCTTTGTGCATCGTTATCGCCTGACTGCATTGTGTGTGGCGACCGTAGCGCTGCTCTTCTGCGGCTTCGGCATTAAACTGGCAAGCTCCAGTTTATAAACTAAATAGATGATGCCCCATGTGAGTTTATCATTGATATTGATTGTTTTTATACTTTTAGCCCTTTCAACATCGGCGTATGATGGCTGCTATTCTCATTCAGGCTGATTATTTTCTGCAACGGATATGCAAAAATTTCTTCATGACTTCTCTCTGCCCGCTGTCTTTGCAGGCTTTATTACCTTTCTGGTCGGTATCAGTGTTTCCTCGGTATTGGTCATCCAGTCAGCACAAATTCTCGGTGCCAATACCGACCAGGTGATTTCCTGGTTTTGGGCGCTCGGTTTAGGCATTGGACTGAGTGGTCTGATCCTGTCATGGAAATTTAAATATCCCGTCGCCACGTCTTGGTCTACCGCAGGTCTGGCCCTGATTCTGGCCACCGGCAGCGGCTACAGCCTGCCAGAAGCATTGGGTGCTTTTCTGATTTGTGGTCTGGTCACTGCACTGCTGGGGTTTTCCGGCATCTTTGCAAAAGTATTGCATAGTATTCCGCAAAGTCTGACCAGTGCCATGCTGGCCGGCGTGTTATTAAAATTTGGCATTGGCCTGTTTGCCAGCCTGCAACATGAACTGGGCTTTATCCTGTCTCTACTGCTTGCCTATGTTGTTTCAAAACGATTATCTCCACGTTATAGCATCGTGGTCACAGTGCTGGTCGGGATTGGCCTATGTCCAGTTTTTCTGGACTTTCAACCACCGAGCTTACACTGGTCACTCGCCCATCCAATATGGATTACTCCAGA
>CANQWW010000017.1 GCA_947627655.1 uncultured Acinetobacter sp.
AGAATGATCCGGTTTGGAGTGAAATTGCGGAGCAATCATATAAGGATCAGGTCAAATCTAAAAAGTGGGAATTTTGGCGTGATTATAAAGCCATGATTGAAGCACAGGAGCAGAAATAATGCAGATGTACTTTGAAATAACAGATGCAAGGTCTGTGGCCAAACTTGATGAAGCTCTAGAGCCAATTAACACCTTTGATTCAAAGTTACGCGCCTTGCAGAAAAAATACGGTGCTGACACGCCTTATGTTTTTAACTCACTGGATCGCGGTCTTGAGTTTAGTTGTTTTTGGTTTGAAAAATATCCGCTTCACCTGGACACAGAAAAAGAGTTCAAGGTTTCAAGTGAAAAATACAAAACAGGCTGGGAAATACGCCCTCGCAAAAGCAATAAGAAGTTCTATTCTGAATTTATGGAAGGTCTGGAAGGTGTGAATTACAACGGTTTAAAGGCGATTTTATTTAACAATGAAAAATGCCGCCCAAGCATTTCTTACACGAAAAAAAATAATGCTTATTACATCGATTCGACTGTGAATATTGTTTTGCCACACAAGGAACTAACTGCTTCTCAATATAAAAGCTTGATCAATGAGGATGAGGCTAATGACTGAAATTCAATTAACCAACGTGCAGTTCGCCCAGCTTCAGATCGACAACCTTGTGGCTAAGGACAAGCCATACAATGAAACATGGTCTGCCGGTGATGTTGGCTCATTCAATGCGATTTTAAACGCGGTGGATTATGACAATGAGTTCACATATCACATGCGCGGATGGTCAAGACAGCGAGTTAAGTCTGGCACTGGTGGGATTATTACGGTGGATGAAAGTAATGCGGATAAGCTGTATCACCTGTTTACCTGTTATTTGAGCAAATTGCCGAGTGGTGCGGTGAAGAGTTTGGGAGAAGTGTCGTGAATCTAATTGAACAGTTGGGTGGGTATGAACGGGCTAAAGAGATTGCTTTCGACCCCCTTCACCCACAAATGACACATGTGTCAAATGATGGTCGACACTGGGTTAATGAGAATTTCTCATATATTCCAGAGATTCAAAGTCAAATTCCTAAAATGGCTAGAATTGATGATATTCGGAAAGCCCTTCTCGAATACCGCCGCCAGCACAATATTTTTGAGGTTGGGGATAAGGTGGTTTATGTGGATGATTTTATGCCTAACTCCGTTTCTGTTGTAAGCGAAGTGAACGACCGTGTTTGGCTGAACGACAACAATGCTGTCTGCATCAAGGAAATGATTAAACACGCTGAAGATGAAGAAATCAAAGCAGGTAAAAGATTGGGGGTGAAAAGTGAAAATTAAGCTAAATGAAATGTCGCAGCAAGACAAAGATATGCGTTTAGATCGCTTCCTTGCTGCATCGGATCAGCAGTTGTTTCCGCAGGAAGATGTGGCAATTTACCTCTCCTGCTCTGTCCACACCTTGCAGCGCTTGCGCTGTGTGGGTGGTGGAATCCCTTACACCAAGGTGGGCCGATGTGTTACCTACAAAAAAGCGGATGTTCTGGCCTACCAGGAGCGACAGACAGTTATGAATACAGCTCAACTTGCCTCTTAATCGAAGCAGTTGAGCTTACCCTGATACACGGCTTCAATGTCATTCATTGCAAGCCGTAATTTTTTGAGTGATACCTGCACATACCCACCAGTCACATCATTTTTAGCACCAGAGCGGTGGTTTAAAAGTCGCTTAATGGTGTATGGGCCATAGTCCAAGTTATTGCAGATCGTCGCAAAGGTTCGACGTAAATCGTGCAGTGAAATATGAATGCCAGTCTGCTCACCAATGGTTTTCAATAAGCCTTGAGCGCCTGCAATATGCTTCGCATTTGAAGTCATATTGGAACCGGGGAAAACATATTCATTTCTTCGCAGTTCGTAACGCTGTTTGATAATTTCGAATAAGTGGTCGCCCATTGGTAATAAGTGGTCATCACCGTTCTTTGGGTCCTTGAATACAAATAAGCCCTTCTCAATATCTACATTTTCCCACTTCAGGGTTTGAGCTTCGTTTCTGCGGCACCCGGTATACATGATGAATAGCACAAGGTCGCGCGTGGCATTCTTGGATGCATCTTCATACAAAGAACGCTCAGTAAAGTAATTCAGGACCGCATTGTAAAAAGTATGGATATTGCTTTCATCCAGGTGGCGTGTACGTGCTTTGGTTTTATTCCAGCCGCGTTTTGCAGGAATCACGTCAACCGGATTTTGTTTAAGAATTGGGTTTTCATCAGTTGAACAATGGATTTGAGCAAAGCGCCAGATAGACCCGAACATTTTTAAAGTGAGGTTGGCTTGAGTGGGGCTGTATTCAGTCAGTTTAATAAACCTGTCAAATACATCCTTTTTATTGATTTCAAATATAGGCCGTTCTTTCCAGTCTGGAAGGAAGGTATTGATGCAGTGATTGTAGGTATTCACAGAAAGCGGTTTTAACTTTCTTTGCTTTAGGTACAGGTCGAACGCCTGGCTTAGAGTTATTTCATTATTTAGGGCATCTTTCTTTTTCTCAAAAATGCCATTGGCTATATCAGCCAAAATGGACTGAGCCTTCTTTCTGGCTTCCGCAGGTGTAATCTCATTGGTCTTGCCCAGCGTCACACGGAATAACTTTCCAGCATGCCGACGCTCGACAATATAAGATTTACTTTTGGTGGTAGCTCGGACTGCAAAACCAATCAAATCTGAGTCACGATAGATGGCTTGCCCTTTTTCAGTCAATGCAATAGCATCAACATTAGTCTTGTTGAGTTTCATTTCAAGCTTAATTTACAAATTCGACACTTGCATTTTAAGCCTGAAATTACTCAACAGTCTACATATAGTCTACACGCTATTTTTTAGTATAGACGTGATGCAAAATAAATCGCTTTATAACAATAACTTGCATCACACTACACTTTCTCACCACTAGAAGCGCCAGTTCTGAGAACATTGTTTTGCGTTTAATCTAATTGGCTGTAAATAACGGTAGATCATTGTTTTCAAATGTATTGTATATATGCAACACTTCGCACTAACAACCACTAGCAGTCTACAAATATAATTCAACAGTCTACAAATCAGTCTACATTTTTTTCATGACTATATATAGGTATAATTCAGGATGAATTTTTACCCAGGATATAAAAATGAGAATATGGGAACAATATTATATTGAGCAGTGTGTAAAGTTGTCTCAGCCGTGGGACAAAAAATTAGGCTGGTGTGTCTGGCATAGTTGTTTTGATTATTTGCATGGGTGTACGAGTGAGTATGCGGTTTTGAGCGGGATGAGGAGTTAGAGTAATTGTCTTGACTGGACGCAACGCTCCAAATTCTATTTTTTGAAAAGTTCATGGTATACTGATAGATCGTAGTCACTCTATTTTGTACTTAAATGGTAACCATAATAAAAAGAAATATTAAAACTATTGTTCCGCCGATCGTATTAAATTACTATTGCTTCATGCTAAAGGTTTAAATGAGTTTAGTAGGCTTACTTACACCCAGCAAATTAATTTTATTATAATCAAACCAAATCTATCACGTACCAATCCAAGGAGTTTATTATGAACAATGCTAAAACTATTTTTGCAGCTGTCGAGTGCTTCGAAGGTTGTGATCTTTAATATTTTCAAGTAATTAGTTTAAACAAAGCAACCCTCGTTTGAGGGTTGTTTTTTGTTATGGGGTTACAAAGTTGAGCGATACAGCAACCATCCTTGGAATGAACCTTCCGAGTTTTTTACAAACATTAAGTTTAATTGTGGCTGCTGGAGCATTAATCTTTAATGCACTGCAAGTTAAGCAATTAAAAATACAAAATACTCAGAGCGAGAAGAAAGCAAGACAGCGAGCAACTATTGATCTTGCTTTGCATGAAAAATCAGACCCAACATATTTACAATGCAAGGCTGAATTTTTAAAATTAAGGAACAATACAAGTATAAATATTACCACCTATGCATGTGATATCCTTAAGTATCCCACTGAAAATAATATAATTTTTACATATCTCGACCATTATGAATTTTTGGCGACTGGCATTTCTGAAGGGGCTTTGGATGGTGACATATACAAAAAAATGCGATGCAGCTCAGTTCTTAGAGACTGGAATGCAGTGCAACCATATGTATATGAGCTACGAAAGCAAAGAAACAATAATAAAATTTATTGTGAACTTGAAGACCTTGTAAAGAAGTGGAAATAAAACCCCTTCCTTAAATAACCCCAACACATATCCCCACATTCACATTCGTCGTAATTGAATGAGCTGTGCAACCTGATAGGAGGAGGCACAGCAAAATGATTCTTAGACCCATAAGCGCAACTTCGCCAGATGGGCTTTACGATCTGCAAGGCCATTCGTGCCACCATTGATCCGGCGTGTAATGGTCAACATATCGTCTTTATCAGCCAGGGCATTCAGGCCATTATCAGCCCAAAACTTACAGGCAACCATAAGACCGATGCTTGGAATGGCCACAACTTCAGGATTGTTTTCAAAGTCGATGCCAAGCTGTTGACCGTATCTGCGATAGTTTGCGCGTCCAGTCAACTGAATGGGACCTCGTCCTTTATATCGCTTCCCATCCCCTGCCTTAGTGTTACCCAAATCCTTTCGACCCTCATAGGCTGCACCTGAAGCAATTTCTTCCATATATCGGAAGTTGCCAGATTCATGCGCCAGTTGTGAAAGGAAGTGAATAAAGCGAAGCGAATTGTCTAGAATACCAAAGGTTCGCAGATGAACATTGGCAGCAAGGCCAAGTTCTTCAGCACGCGACTGACTGGCACCTAGTTTTTTAAATACCGCAGTCAGGGTGCCACGCCCGATGATGCCATCGTCATGCACACCTACTGCCTTCTGTAGCTTCTTGATATTCATGAGTCACCCTTAATTTTAGGCTGTGCAATCTTGCGCCCGATGTATGCCAATGCAGGTAATACAACTGAAAGCAATAAAGCATGGTATTCAGTAGGGATGAGCTGTGTATTGATGCCTTCCTGAATTAAAACAGGAAGAACACCCAATAAAAAAGCTCCGATAATTGGGAGCTTTACAGATAAATATTTCCAGACATTTTCGGGGATGAATTTCATTTTATAATCTCCTCAAGTCGTGCGACTTTCTCTTTCATGAGTGATTGTGTTTGATTGATTTGAATGATTGATGCGCCCACCCAGATACATGCAGCTATAATTGTTCCACCACAAAGGCCGAGCAAGACCCTTAAAACCCCAAGACCTCCATCCTGAGCTGCAGATTTGTTTTCAAGGCTTGATACCTTTAACTCAAGGGCATCAAGTTCTTTTTGGATTTTGGCAATTGCATTCCCATGGTGTTCATTAATAAAGGTTTGGCGTGCAACATGTTCCAGGATCAATCGAATGTCTTTATGAATGGAATCAATTTTCCCCTCCCATCCATTATTGTTGTACGGCCTATTTTCAGGCATATATCCCCCTATAAAATTGGCATTAAAAAAGAGCCTTTCGGCTCTGGTGGTGGGTCATTTGACATTGCGCCCCCTAAATTTTGGTAATAAAAAACCACGATCTTTATTAAAAGTTGGGTTTGTTGGTTATTTAAATTATGAGGTTTTAGATATAACCAAGTTTTTTATAACAACTTGACCACTTGCTGTACTGCTTTTTGACAATGCAAATACACCTTCACGATCTAACTGCGATTGAGCTTCAGGTGTAATTGTCACATCTGACACCAACACATCATTAATGCGCATTTGAACTGAATTACCTACAAGTCTGATATTAAATTTATCACCAGCTTTGCATCGCAATACACCCTGAATATATGGCGAACCTTCACTATAGCGGTTTGCTATATACACCTGTCCAGTGCCACCAAAAGTTACACGTACACAGTAATTATCGCCTGACGTTAAGCGTCTTAAATCTACAATTAACTGACCGCCTGCACTTAAAGAAACAACTTCAAAACCAACTTCACAGTCTTTAAATAGCTCGGTATTTAAATATGCTGTATTTGCTATTGTGTTATTTGAGTTTGCAACCCCACCTTCTACATACTCCATAACAGCCGCACCTGACCATACCGATGGATAACCACCTTGAAACGAGTCTGTAGTTGTACCAACAATGTCCCCAAAACCTGTTCTTAATAACGAACATGAAGCTATAATTTTTTTAACTTTTAACTTACCTAGCTTTGGGTTTGTGATTACTAAATCACTTTTGATTACTAATGTCATGTTGCAACTCCTTAAATTTTGGTAACTTTTTGAATAAATGCTAGTAGATCAGCACTATCGAAACGATCTGCTGTGTTGTGTCCAGTTGTACCTGTATCTGTCAAATCAACATCGTTATGATCAGCTAAATATGTTTTTAACTTTTGTCCGTGCAGAGCCAAGTCAATAGCTGAATCCTTGCTTGAAGCTAAAACACGAATCGGTATGCCGCGATAGTGCGACCAGTGACGTAAAGCAGGATCATATCCATGTGTTTTTTCAGCATAATCAGAGCCATCTGCGGCAATTTCATAAGCAGAATCAATCTCAGATTTACGTCCATTTTCGTAACGTTGTAACAAACTATAAGTTGGGTCTGTTAAATAAAGCCCTGCCACATTCGGGATTGTATTTGTAAGCAACGCATTTTGTGCTGCAATGCCTCCCATGCTATTTCCGACTAAAATCACTGCCCCAATTGGTGCAATTTCACAAGCTTTCTTGAACACTTCTAAGTAATCTTGCATACACTTTGGTGAACCGTAACTATTTGCGTGAGCCTGTGACTTGCAAAGAGCCACGCCACTATCCAAAAGCTCTAAATACTCAGCACGAATTGTTGGTGCTGGCGCACCTCCTGTTCCACTTGTTACGCCATCAAAAACCATAACCAATGGAATAGGCGTACTGTCGTCGTAATTCGTTGGCAAATAGATTCTTGCACCCTGTCCTAAGCTATCAACAAAGTAATAAGGCGAGGCAGGTAAGGCTGTATTATTAATATGACGTACAACACCTGCACTGATCGATTTCAATATATTGATATTAGGTGCTACATCATAAGTACGAAAATCATCAGGAACTTGAGCTGGTTCTTGATCAGGAATAACAATATTAAGACGCTCGCCAATATTTTCTATGACAGCATCAATAAACATTCCATCTTCTTCACGAACGGTTAACGCTGTTAAATTGCCATTTTTATCTTTTAAAGCAATAGCTACTCTTTCATTATTTTCAGTATAAATTTGCTCGTCCGTAACAGATGTTTGATTAATATCTCGCAAAACATCAATTACAGCTTCAGTTGGCAGCCCTGTTTGTTTATCCACTTGAAGCCAAGTTAAATTACCCTCATCATCTGTTATCGCTAAAAGTAGCTCATCATTTGCAGATGTATATTTGGAAACAAAATCTATTGCTGCTTTTTCAGAACTAATTTTTATTTCTTTCTTTGCTAAATCAAGCTCACTCAACCCTGTATCATTCCACTTTGAGCCATCCCACAACCAGACTTTTTTAGTATCTAAAGCTTTGGCTGCTTTCTTAGTAATAGTTGGTACACTCGCAAGCAAGGCTGTTTCTGTAGCAAATGGCTCAAAACCACCTGTTTCCATAATTTGGTGGATAGCATTGGCAAGTGTTGGATATTCAACATTTAAGCGAGTTTTTACACTTTCTGTTTCTGCACCATTCACAAACTTATTTAGCGAATCAGCATCTTTGTCTGCATCTTCCAGCTTTTGAACTGAAACAATAGGCATACTCTTTTCTCCGAGCATAAAAAAACCACTCTTTCGAGTGGCTATAAGGTTTAAATTTTAAATAAATGATCTGTCTTTTTCGTAATAACGTGGATCGTAGTTGATGCAAGTCAACTTATTAGTCATCTCATCATTTGGACTAGCTTCACTGAGTAGAAAGGCCTGCCTATCTACTTCTTGAGCTTCGATCAATTGATAAGTTGTTTTGATGTATCTATCTTCCTCAATAACAAGCTTTTGCAGTGGTGCACGAGTCAAAACGACCTCATTCATCAATTCACCGGGTAAACACTGAATCATGTCTACAGTTGCATTTTGGATCTGCAAATAAATGTAATAATTCACACCCTCTTGCATAACCACATCTTGCGATAAAGTCAGTGTTAATCCATCGACTGATTCAACCTCACCATCTTGTGTCTTAAGTGAAGTGTTATCAGCAACTAAAATACGATCATTTCTAACCAGTAAATTAGACTCATCCAGTGCATCAAATTCACAGCTTAAATACTGATACTGCAACTTATTCCACTCTCGCCATGCACGAGTTTTAGCAACTGCATGATTACGAATACCTGATGTTGTAATCTTGAGTGGATTACGTGCTGAGCCATCTTCGGGAATTGCATAAGTTGTTTTTAGGTCGTCATCTGGTGAAGTATATTCAAGCTCTACACCATCATAATCTTTATCAATGCCGATACTAAAAGTACGCTTTTCACTACCCGGCACTTTGTTTCGATGGTTAAACAACAAAACTGAATTATCTTGCGGTCCTTCAAACTTCATTCGTAGTTTGTTGCCGTAACGATAAGTCTCACAGAAACATGCTGAAGCAATCATGCCGGCACATTCTTCAAAACTTAAGTTGTCATCATCAAAGGTGTAATTAAATTCAGTCGCCACACTCGAGCCAAAGTAATTCCTCACTTTCTGCATTTCAGATTTAATTTGAGCAATGTCTAATTCAGTGCTTGAACGTCTGCCGATGTACTGGTCTAAAGCCAAATTAATCAGTGCTTGCCCTGCATCTCTTGTTGCAACCAAAGCACCTGTACCATCGGTTTTAAGCTTACGAGTCACAAGGCAGTTTAACTTGCGCTCTTTAACTGACAAAGCGCCATCTGTAGCAACTGTTTTTAATCTAACAGTGGTTACATCTGGGTAGCGCGTTTTAGAACTCGAATACGCCGCATAAACACTCTTAATTTTCACCTCTGTAACAGGTCGGTTGTTTTCTTTAGCATAGGTTTTAGCTAGTCGAAAACGGAAGCTGCCTTCGCTTGGTAAGTTATACCGAGCAGTACGACCAAAACTCGATTTGGTTTTATTCCATATCTCCCATTCACGCGTAATAATCTCACCAACCGGGTTTAGGTTTTCATCGAGCATTTGATACTGAACTGTAATTGTACAGCCTGCTTCGCGCTCCTTGCCTGAGTCGGTGGTTGCATACATGCCTTGCGGCGCATACACATTGAATACAGCTTGAGTAGCATCTTTAAAATCAAGATTAAACCAGCCTACCCATTTATCAGCAACAATATCTAAATCAACATCAGCGACTTGCCCCTGTGTACTGCCATTAAATAGCGTTGGCAGTTTCACCCATTCAGGATTAACAGTAGATGCATTGGCAAGTGTAATCTGCGTTGCACTCACTGCGCTTACTGTATATGCGTCATCAAGATCAATTGAATTGGCATTTCTGTTTAATGTAATGCCAGCACTAACCGTGTGCTCCTCAATAACAAAGTTCCAGTTGTAGTTCACTTGTTTTGGTGATTCGAGCTGAATTGTGTATGTGAAAGTTGTGCCCGACAATGTGCGCGTGACGCTGCTTACAGTGTATTGCCCGGACACATCACGGAATGAGCGCTCAATAACAACCGTGGTTGATTCTTGTGTTTCAGGGTCAATAGTCGTTTCTTCAAGCACGTATTCAAATGACGCACCGTTTAGCAGCAGCCCTTTGAATGCTTCAAAACTTTCCACATCATCTTCACTTTGCACAATTACTTTAAAGTCGGGCGTAATGATTGCACTGCCCGACAATGAAGCATCAGCAACACCAAAACGCGCCCCCGTGATTGCAATACCATCACCCGCTTTAAATTTTTCTGAAAAGTTAATATCTGATGTGCTTCTAATCACACCACCCGTCATAAAGTATAGTGTGTTGGATTCAATACTTAGATCGTTTGGCTTTACCAGTGATTGACCATTAATTGCATCTGATTTTCTTACGGCTCTTGGCGCTGAGCTAAAGACTGTGCCTGTTCTATAAATTGTTGAATTACTTGTGAGTGATGTATTTGGATCATAAATACTTACCGATAACCCCTCGATACCCTCCACGTCGGTATCGCCATCTTTGACGCTGTGAATTTCATAACTACCACGACCAATAGCCATCAAGCACTCTTCAATTTCAATGCCATTTTCATAGTAAGTGTAGATTTCAGCAATCAAATCAGGGAATGAAAGAACAGTGCCAAAAATATCAGGGATGCGTCCTTTTACCCGCGCCTGGTTTGAACGATTCGAAAGCTCATTATTGGAGGACCCAACCGAACTTTGAGTATTTGGTTTCGGCATTGTTGCAATCATGTAAGCACTATATGCTGCCATAATTGCGGTGACGACCCAGAATACCACCTGAACCCATGCCGGATGCACCACTACATAGAATGTACCATCTAGTGTTTTTAAGCGCTCAATATCTTCAGCAGTTTTTGGTGTGATGTCTGTTTGCTGTGAAATCTGATTGTGATAAATCCGTGCATTTTCCGGAAATTTATCAAACTGCTCAGCCAGGTACTTACACACATCATCAACCATGGCTTCGGTTTTATCCTGGCTAAACTGATCCCGCATGATGACGACTTTTTTCATGTGTAAAATCTCACTTCTCTAAAGTGTCCAGATACCACCTCAAGTGGCACAAACTGCACCCCTCGTGGTGTTAAATGTAAAAGTTTGTCGGCATAAAAAAGCCCAACGTGTGTTGAGCTTTTCTCTCCATTTCCAAACCAGACTAGACAGGGCGAAATAGCTTCATCCAGTCGCTTAAATTGACCTTTACCATTCAAGAACTTTTCGATCCGCTTGCCCAGGTCTTTGCCAGTGATCTGCTTCCAAGCTTCGCAGGCAAATTCATTGCATGTGTAATTCCTGGACCATGTGCGATCAAGCAAATTATCAATTGACATTAAATACCTCTCAATAATGGATACTCTTCAAAGGTATACAGACGACCTGTTTTGACCGAATTTAATTCTGGTGCCTGCGCATCAAATGTCACAAGCCCTGTGCTATCTTTGGATATTATAGGAATTTCCAAAGTCTGCATCTCAAACATGGGGTTTGACAGGTCATCATCCCGATAAATCTTGAAGATGATCTGTGGCTTGACTCTTGGATAAGCCGAGCTGCGAATATTTTCAATTGCAGTCATCAACTCATCTTCCATATCGGCAAGTGTGATTGACAACTTCTGTTCCAAGTCATTGGTCACATTCGAGCGCTTGATCGACATTGGTTGATACTGGTAAAAATTGCCACCAATCATCATTCCATCCTCATCATTCCGAATATAACGAAAGGTTTTAGAGAGACTCGGATGGGATATTTCAAGACATTCAAGCGGAACTACCCCGCCTGAATTATTCAGAAAAAATGCTGTGTAGTCCGTCATAAGTTCTCCAAGGCATCAGGTAGAGCCACATTCACCAAGTGATCCAATGGATTGAGCATCTCAGCCAGATCTACGCCTTCTGTTGCAGTGCTTACAATCAGATCATCTATATCTGGATCAATATTGAGTGGCTTCACTCGAAGTTCAGCTGTAACGGTATAAACAGGGCCCTCTTTGCTTTCAAGGCGCGGACTACCAGAGAAGTAACACTGGTAAGGTTCAACCTCTGGCCCATCAATACAAAGTTTCGCCAAGAATCGCTGATTTGGATTTCGAGCCCAAACGCGATAAAAGGCCATCAAATACTGATAGCCACCATCCTTCACAACCCATCGTACTGTCGCACTATGGTATGTGCCTTTTAAGGCACGTTTAAACCTTGGTGCACCACCATCCAGTTCTTGAGAAATAACACCATCCCCAATCTGGGCTGAATAGCCCGACTGGGTTGTGCAATACAACAGCTTATGCATTATCGTCTCCGTGATGCTGTGGTGTTTTGCTTGAGTGATTTGGAAAGCGTGCTATTTGGATTGCCTAAACGCCCCGCCAGCTGCCGTTCAATTACATCAATATCAATACTGCCATCAGGGTTTTGGCGCGCATTAACTTGAGCACCAGTGTTATTGGTGATGTTGATGGTTGCACCCGAGTTATTGCTACGCGCTTCATTTAGGTAGTTTTTCAAGTCACTATTGGTTCGACTATCAACAACACGTTCACCTTTATCCAGAAGCCATGTGCCTTCCTTTGGAATGGTGTCTATGCCGTCGTGGGCCATACCTGCAATGGTTTGACCGGCGATCAGACCGACAGATGCATAACCAATACCTCTGGTCATCATCGACATAAATCCAGTTGGATCAACCTTTAATGCAGCTGTGGCACCAAGCTCGGTATTAATAATCGCCTGCCCAATTGCAATCGCTTGTTGTGCTAAGAACATAGCCTTATAGGCAGCACTTCCCTCTCCAGCAGCATCTTTGACCATCTGGGTCATAGACCCCCAAACAGTTCCGGCCTGTGAAAGCAGGGAGCCATACATGCTTAGCTGATTGTCATGCTGATATTCAGCATATTCCGCTTCTTGCTTGGCGTATTCCTCTGTTAATGCCTTCTTGCTATCCAAGTAAACCTTATAAGCATCATTCAGCTGAGCATATTTTTCCGTTTCGCTCAGATATTCATTATTCTCGATGCCTGAGCGCGCAGAATATAGATCATCCCCAAGTTGTGAATAACCGTCTTGCTGCTCATTGTTCATGCTCCACCGATCATACTCCTCTGGTTTCATGGATGCCCTGGCGCTGGCTTCCACCCCCATCTGCACCATGGCACCTAGAGGCCCATTCATCATGGCAAAAGCATTTTGACGAGCAAGAATAATTTGCTGATTAGCTTCATTCTCAGCTTTTACACGCTCATCCTGAGCCTTAATCCAATTAGCCACATCATCTTCATAGGCCTTCTGTTGAAGTCCTAAAAGACGGTCGCGCTCTGTTGGATCAGTAGCAAAAGCTTTTTCGATCTCCTTGATTCTTTCTTGGTTATCGTATTCAAGATTTTGCCATTCGTTGTAGTAACTGACTTGAATAGCCTTCTGCTCGTCGGCTTGCTCCTGTTTTCTCTTGATCATATCCTCAAGGAATTTATCAAGATCAAGCTCCTCCGTTTTAACCACGGTGGTTGATGCGTTGAAACTTTTAAGCCATGCCTGCTCAGAATCCATGCCAAGCGCAATATTTTCACGATAGACTTTCTGTTGAGCAAGCAGCGATTCAGTCATTTTCTCAGCGGAAATAGAGGCTTTATTATTGCCCTGACCAGCATAGTAGGACTTGCCAGTACTTGGGTTGGCAACAGAAGCAAACTCCTTTGCTGAACCCAATAGCGCATCATTCAAGGTGGCTTTATTGCTTCCTGTAATAAATCCTTTGATTTCAGGCCGCTTTATGGCAACTAAATACTGCTTAAAGATTCTCTCCTGAACCTCCGCAGTAAATTTCTCAGCACTTGATACAACGCCTTTATCAACAGCCTCTTGAAGAGTGGAGTTGATAGTTTGATATTTACCAGCAGCATTAAATTGCTTTGCTCTTTGAGCGGAAAGAATTTGAGCCACAGTCATATCAGTCAGATTTCGAGTGCTGGCCTTATACCCCCCTTTCTGCCCAAGATTTACAGAATTGTAATTTCCCTCGCCGCTTGAAATCACCGCATCAATTGTGCTTGCCTTGGTCAGCTTGGCTTGCTTTTCCTTCTCTTGGGTTATCTTTTTCTCAGCTTCATTTCGAGCATCAGTGGCGTTTTTAGCCCTCATAACCTCGTTATATTCAGTAGTAAACATTTTTTGCAGATCAGCCCTAAGAGATAATCTACCTTGTTCATTTTTAACAATCGCACCCTCAACATTAAGGTACTTCTTAGCTAACTCGATCATGGTGTCGTTATAACCACGATCTGCCAAGGCGGAAGTGATTGCTGAGTCTTTAATGGTTTGGTTTGCTTCACTAAGAAGTTTTCTAATCTCTGCGCTGAGATTTGCAGTTTCAATGGCAGTCTGTTTAGCCTGATCACCAACCCCCTTAACTGCTGGAGCCATCTGATCCACAAAAGATTTTTGGTTTTTAAATTCATTACCAGCATCTTTTACAGACCCACCTAAAGTATTGAATCGATCCTTAGAAGTTTGGCTAATAAAGTTTAAGGCGTTAATTTTTCCTGAAAACTGATCAATATCGCCAGTTTTCTTGTATTCAGCAATCAAGGCATTAACCTGTTTTGATTGCTCAGATGTCATATCATTGTGACGACTGAACGAGTAGGTGGCGGTGATTAGTTTTGAATTAACATCTTCATATTCTTGACCTAGATCACGTAATTTATCCCTTTCAGATACAAGCTGGGAACGACGTCGAACCTCATCTAGCTCCTTGTATTTCTTGATTGCATCATCAACAGATTCATTGTTTTCGCGCAGTGATTTGGTGGATTCATCGGTGCTATCTCGCATCAATAAATAACCAGCAGCCACAGCGGCTAGCGTCACACCAATACCGACAGGGCCACCAAGCAAGCCAAGTGCTCCGGTTCCGGCTACTGCTGCTGCACGAGAAGCTGCTGCTTGCTGATACGCAGCACGCGCATTTGCCATCATTGCTGCTGTCTGTGCATTAGTCACACCCATTGCACGAACCATTGCTGCTGTAGCGGCTAAATTTGACTTAGCAACTTCATAATCGGCTATGGTTTTTGCTCTAGATGCAAGAGTGTTTGTTACCTTTCCTGCTGTGTCCGCAACAATCGCTTGCGTCCCTTTTATGATTACAGGTATGTAAGTTCCAGCCCAGTAAGCACCTAGCACCATAGCTACTGACTTCATGGTGTCAAAATTATCAGCTACAGACTGAATCACTGGTATCGCATTATTCACCAAAGTAGCCTGAAAGCCTTGCCACTGAAGGTCTAGCATTTTCAAGTTTTCTTTTGCTAAAACCAGTTGCTCAACCATAGAGTCAGACATGATTGCGCCAGCGTTTTGAGCAGCATCACCCCACTTTTTAAACCCCTCACCACCATTTTTAAGTAGCGGGATCAATAGTGATGAATCGGAAATGATGGACTCCATGTAGAATTTCATATCATTCTGAGTCGCACCCACTTTCTCTAGTGAGTCATAAAAAAGCTGCAAGGCTTCTGGGCCTGATAATCTTTGAAACTGTTCAATCGTCACACCGACCAAAGGTGCAATATTCTCAAAGAAGTCAGCCAGTGGGCCACCACCAGTTTGCTGAAAGTCACCAATACGATCCTGCATATCTTTCATTTTGTCAGCAAAGGACTCCATGCTGATTCCGGCGGTTTCCGCACCTTTTGCATAGTATTGAAATTGTGCCATGCTTGCATTTGCAAGCTGTGAGAACTTCTGAACCTCATTACCTGCATTAATCGTCTGATTAACAAAGGCAGTTACTCCAGCAACAGATGCCCCAGCAACAACAGCACCAAAAGCTTTTGCTGCTAGGCTTGCTGTATTGAAGCTATCCGCAATACCCTCACTCGCATCCCGTGCCTTGCGCTCAGCCTGATTCATTGGCTCAACAAATTGGCCGATTTTTGCGACCAGATCGAGAGTCAGCGTTCCGAGTTTTGTAGCCATAACTTTTCCTCTAGGCGTAAAAAAACCGCCTAGTGGCGGTTATGGTTTAACGCTTTCCTGTATTTAATCCATTGCATTTAAGCACTCTAAATGCGCTTGATTTTCAAACTCACTGATTATTTCACTCTTTCCACTTTGGGTGTGTCGTAGTGGTGCTGCGTAAGCATCCCTGACCAAACTCTTCATTAATGACCTTGTTTCTTCCAGGGAGTTATCAACAGATGGGGCATTTAGTTTATCTAGTATATCTCCCATTGCGGCACCATTCTGCCTTGCTTCCATTGTGTTTTTAGAAAATGTTGCTATAGACTGACAGAGCTCTTCTGCATCTTTATTATACTTAGAGTTATTTTGAGTGTTTTTTGAATCGCCACACCCAATAAACCCTCCTACCAAAGCTAGTAAAATAAACTTTTTCATTTTAATTTCCGCCAATCATGTAAAAGAAATCTTCTTCAGAAATAACCACAATATCTTGGCCTTTTTTTATCAGCGCTAATGCCTTTTCCTCTTTCGCACTAATGCTTTTTCCTTTTAACTTTGTGGGGTCTTGAATTCCGGTTACCAGATAATTTGTTTTTTTGGTAACACTCTTTCCGACATCAAATCCAAGCTGAGAGGCTTTTATGCTTGCCTCAACACGCGGCATTCTTAACTCACCAGTAAAACAAAGAACATCACCAAACCACTCCCCATCAGGATTACCGCCCTCAATAACTATATTGACAGGATTTGGATTTTCTGACATTTTGCCGTGTGCAATTAATGTCGATATTTTTCTGCGTATTAAGGATCGACAATCATCCAGTTTTAATTTTTTAGCATTCAGGGCGCATATCAGAACTTTCCCAGCAGCAACAGCATCTGCCAAAGCATCGTGATGTCTACCAATTTCTATATCGTTTAACTTGCACACGTTTGCAAGCCCATATCCACTATATGCAACCCCCTCCCATGTTCTCCTAACAACTTTTGTAATATCCAGCCAACTATAATTTATTTGAGGGAAATTCTTTTCAAGAGCCACCTTGTCGAAACCTGAGTAAATGGCAGCAACATTTTCACCAACAAGTTGATCTAATTTGGACTTAATATCAGTTATTGTAGGAGCGTCTCGAATATCTTCTTCCGTAATTCCATGTATCGCGCTATTCATAAAGTCAAAATGTGACTGAGGGTTTATTAGCGAACTCCATGTTTCAATCAGATCACCATTCTTAAAAACAGCCACCCCAATCTGACATATTGACTTTGGGTCTGAATTTGCAGTTTCCACATCCAAGGCTACAAAATCCATTTCTCTATCCTAGTTTTATGATCTAGAACAAGATACTAATTATCAGATGAAAAAGAAACCAATCTAAATCAGTTTCTAGTCTTCAAAATCAAATTCATCCATTTCGCTTTCAGGTTTCTCCTCATGAGTCATCAAGTCATGAAGCTTTACATCCTTGACACCCTTAAGCATTAAGACAGACTGATGGATGCGCGCTAATTCTTGCTCGAATCTTCTTCCGAGGTTGAGGCTTCCGTACTTTCGGATGTAGGCGGTGTACTTTTTGATTTCTCTGTACGGGAGGTCTGCGACTTCGCTGTAGGTTTTACCGAGCGCGATGCTGATTTCGATGAGGATTTCGTCGTCTTGGTTAAGCTCGGCTGCTTTCCCAATACATTAATTTCTACAATTTTAGACCACATTGCATCAACCAAAGCCTGATTAAATAGAGTTCGGATCTCATCCTCTGTGAAAGTTAACTTTCCTTTTTCATCACAGATAACACTTGCTAAAACTCCCGCTAATGCCTCTTTGTTCTCACCATAGGCTTTCATCTGAGCTACAGCGGTGCCATAACTAAAAGGCAGGACATAGGTGTCATAATCCACCTCCTCGCCATTCAATTTGATTTGAACAGTTACAAGCTCGGGCTTGCCCATCAGTGCGCCAGACTTAATATCTTTTAAAGTTAATTTTTTCATGATTCACCAGAAAACAAAGCCCCAATAAAGGGGCTGAAAATTAAGGAGTAATTGTTCGTTTAGTGCGAGTCACACCAGAGGTTCGGATCATAGCGAAGGTATAACTTTCTACAGAATCCACTTCAACATCATTTGGCGCTGTTGGGTTGATATACGCTTTAAATGAGTTCCATGAGCGTGTTTCTGGAAGATCAATACCACCCACCGCTTCATAAGTTGGATCATCATTAGAGTGGCCTGAACCTACATGCCATTCCAACACGTCACCACTTTCGGCGATTTCAAGAAGGCGATCATGACTTGTATTTTCATCATCGTAGTTAATTTCAATCGAGCCTTCACCAGGGTCACGCATACCGCGTGTATACTGCTTACTTTCGGCTTCAAGGCAAGTAATATCAATCTTTGCGAAAGAGTCTTGACCATAGCCAACTTTTTTCAAGCAAATAAAGCGAACAACTTGCCCATCAATCACAGTAAATACCTGTGTACCTTTTGTTTTTGAAACTGCCATGAGTAGCTACTCCTCAATTTTAGGCATAAAAAAAGCACCCGTTTGGGTGCTATGTGGAAATTTTAAAAGTTAATTTAGTTTTTCTGTGACCATGGCTTCCACAGCTTGCATTGCAATTGCTGGAGTTTCTCCCCACGCATAACAATCTGCATTTGCCATTATGTAATCTAAGGCCCATCTAGCGTCTGTATCACCAGCATCCAAGTCATAAAACTTATCAGCCATGACCTCTGCATCTACATTACCATCCGAATATATTGCGCATGCAATCCAGGGCTTATCGCTGGCACCCGAATAACGGAACCAGCCCACAAAGAATCTATATAAATCTAGGTTTTTACTCATGGCTTATAATCCCAATCAATTGATGTGCCAGTGACTTCATATCGCTTAGGCTCACCCATTGCGCTGACATCCTGTAAATCAATGTAGACTTCACGAACAGGTAAATTATTCTCTTGCTGCCACTGAGATATTTCAGCCTGAACTACTGCAGCAATACGTTGTTCTAAATCTTGCTTTTTGGCTTCGATTTCATGAAGCATCTCAGTATATTTATTCATTGCAAATTCCTGTAGCTTGTCGTCACGATCTTTGTGTTGCTTTAACAGGTTTTGAGTATACTCGTTCACGCTACATTACCCCATCTTTGGTAATCACATCACCGATCTAAAAACCAATTCGCATCAAAACCGCGACCAAAAATATTGGTGTCGGCGATACGCTCAAAATGGTTTGGGTGAATATTGGTGACATAGCAATGTGGCTCTAAAGCTTCTCGTATTGCTGCACGAATCTCTGACGCTCGTTTCTGCTGAGTGTCATAAACCACAATCTGGAATGACACATGATCAGTATTAGCTGGGCAATCCAAATGATTTTCAGGATTGGCTGTGACTACTGACCAGACTGCATAAGGATATGGCGTTTTATGTGGTGCAATATCCTCATACACCCTTAAAGGATTGGTGCCGAGCAATGCTGTGACCGCTGAAGCTAATTTCAGTGTCGGAACTACGGGTAAAATGTTCATAATTTCGCGAGTTCCTTGTCGATTTCTTTATTGAAGTTTTCAGCAAAGCTATTGGTCACGGACTGAATATTATTTTGCAAGGCGGGTCTCATAAAAGGCGTGGCCGGCATCTTGGCACTGCCAAATTCTAAATATCTCCAATAGGTCGTGATTCCACCAGATAATTTAGATAAGGCTGCTCGATTGGTATTTGCATTCTGTGCAGCTCCACCACGCACACCCACACGCATGATCACCTCATTCGGGTTTCGTGTTTTACCCGCAGCAATGGCAATATTTTTCCAGATCTTTTCCGCTGTTTGTGGATCATCAATGCCTTTTGCTGCATTGCGAGCACTATCACGTACAATCGCCATGGCCTTACGCATGGAACGCCTTGCAGCATTCTTCATTAAGCGAGGATTGCCAAGTCTTTTAAGTTTCTCCTGAACTTCATCCAAGCCTTCAATATTGAATTCTACTGACATGGCCTACTCCACTAATGACAACTCCAATGTCATATAAATCCGACCATTTTCATTGTCTGGTTTAGGTGGCGACACGATCTGGAAAGTCTGACCGTCATATATAACACGCATACCAGTATCAATATCTTTACGTTTACGCAGTTTTAATCGGGCCGTGGTTTCTGATCCGGCAGCCTTGGCATTAATGGAATCTTTGACAGACAGGAAATCCAGTTTTCCCCAAAGCCTTTTAAACTCCGTCCAAGCTTCGGTTTCATAGTTGTATTCATCATAGACCGTGGTTTTATGCTGAATCGTTACACGGTGGCATAGTTCGCCGGCACGTTGGGCCATAGATCACCTCAAATCGCTGTAGGCTTACGATATGGATAAAGCAGGCTTTGTACCGGCATCGGCAGGAAGTTGCCATTTACCGGCATTTCCTGCTCAGCATTGCGGTACTGATCCCAATATCCACACAGCAATAAAATTGCCTGATGAATTGCTTTAGGGTAATCAGGTTCAAGCTCATCGGTGATGTAACTTAACACCACCGAATCTGCCGCATCCAAATACCCCTGAAGCATTAAATCATTTGAATCATCGTCATATCGGAGATGAAGCTTAAGATCTTCAATAGATACAATTGACATTGTTTTCTCCAATAAAAAAACCGCCCGTAGGCGGCTTGTTAAAATGGTTTAATTAAATATGTGGTTTTGGCGACATATTTTGATCACATAAAGATCTGATAACATCTATTGCTCTTTCTGAAAAGCACTCTGTTTCACCATTAAAGCTAATTTTTGGTGAGTATCTAAAATCCTTTAAGGCTTTTATAAGTGTTTTCTCCAAACCCCAGATAACCTCTGGTGTATCTGACAGAAATAACAATTCTTTGTACTTGTATGGCATGGCGCTTCTTGGGAATCTACTTTTTATACTGGTAGATGTAATGCCAATTTTGTAAAAGACTTCATTCTCATTAAAGCATTTAATTAAATAAAAACTAGAAGTTCTGTTTTTATTTTCGCAGAGTTTTTTAAATCTACGTTTATTCCAGCCCGTTAAATTTTTAGCACAATCAGGACAGCCGTGATTGCTCAGGTGAACATTTGGCGTTTGCCGGAAGTCGACTCCACACTCGTTGCAACCAATCAAAAGGGGCTTTACGGCCGAAATGTAGCTAGATTTGCTGTAATTATACCTGCCTGGACCGTGGATTTTATTCGCTTGAACAATAAAAGCATCTAAGGTCTTTCGATTTTTACTTGCAGTTTCCTTTTTTGCGCAATGCGCACAACCATGCCCCTTTAGATGATGGTTGGATGATTGAAAGAAAAACAAATCACAATCTATGCATTTAATTTTTAGCTTTATTTTAGAGTGTGTATAAATGCTTTCTGAATAATCATACTTATAACCATGCACTGTAATGGCTTGAGCAATAAACCACTCAGTTGTTTTGGTTCTTGATTTCCTCCTGCTTGCTTCACCACAAACACTACAACCCTTGCCCATTAAGTGGGAATTTGGCTCCACATAGAACACACCATGAAGCAAACAAAGCACTTCCACTTTAGTTTTGCTGTTAATGTAATTTGTATTTGGATATTCGTACTTTTTGCCATGCTTATCTTTAGCCCTAGCAATAAATTCAGCCGTGGTTAATCGCTTGGTAGATCTCTTTTTAGATTGCATAGCAGGCGCTATGACTTTAGAATTGGTTTCAGTCATCTTGTTACTCTCTTTAACAGGTTGATTAGACCCCGATTTGTGCTTCCAACACTTTCGGGGTTGTTTGTTTATTATACCAAAAAACTAGACCACAATACTCATTCTTCACCCCATTTCTTTTGCGCTAATTTAAAGTTTTCATGGCTAAACTCGCCTGAATGATCCTTTTCACAGTGCCATAATGAGCCTTTATGCGTCACAAACTGGCCTGATTTGTACTGATTTTCAGCCTTAAAAATGCCTTGATATTGGCTTTTTTGGTCTGAATTTTCGGTATTTTGAGGTGTATTTGATGCAGACTTCCCGAATGGATCATCCAGCTGGTCACGTTTAGACAATGCTTCAAGCGAATAGTTCTGCTGTTGCATATAAACCGTGTCACCACCCCCTAATGGGCCTAAACCAAGCTTTTGACGCGCTTCATTCGGTGTCATGATTGCTGCACCAACACCTTCTTTAAGTCGCTGCATCTGAGACACTGAATCCATACGGATCAAGGTATCCAGATCAAGAAAGGCTTCCAAATTCGCGTCTTTAAGCCCAAGGCTTTCATCGAGTAGGTTTTCACGCGACTCAATCAGGCTTTGCAAGCAGTCTGAATAATAGATCTCATTCAGATCGGAAACTTTCTGGCCTGCTGGAATGGTGCCAATGCCCAGCTTGAATTGCGGCACATGGAAAACAGCGCAAATCACTTCATTTGTCATTCGCATCTGTTCAATTAACTGAGAATCAGCAGCTGAAACTGAAATGGCTTCGAACTTCATACCATCACCAACCACAGCCGTGCAGCCAGCATTCGCACCACCATAGTTTTCATTCCATTGCGTTTTGACTTCTTGAGCCTTCTCTTTTGATATAGGTCCGGGAGCTGTCAGGATTCCACCTGGTCGGCTGTTATTTCTGAAATGGGTGCGCTGGCTTTTCTGAATCTCTAAGCCATGTCCTGCTGCTACCGCACACGCTGTAATCGGGGATAAACCAACGAGCGGATGATAGAAGCAGTTAATCCGGTCATGAATGATTTCTGATGCTGGCACCACTTCATGAGAAGTCTGGTTGAGTCGGTCATCATTGAGCTGATAAAAGACCTCACCAGCATCACTGATCAATGGCTTTGTTAAGTCAGGATTTAGAACTTTTAGCCCAACAACTTTGCCTGAGAAGATATCCCGAACCTTCATCACATAGGTATTACCACGAAGCAGTAATGATGTGGTCCACTGTTCGCTGAATTGCTGCCATGTTTGGTAGTGGTTTGGCTTGCCTAGAACACTGAAACGCTCTGGAATATCCTGATCAATCCAGACACCTTGCTGCTTCTTTTTTAGCAGAATCGGCATCTTGCCAATATCTTGAGAAATCAGTGAAACGCAGCTAAAGACAGCGTGGTGTGCCGCTAAATCTTCACGAGTCAATTCATCATTCTTTTGCCAGGCACCAGCATAAGGCTCGTGCACGAATAAAGAAGTCCACCCTTGGTTTGAATGGACACTTTGCAGTGATTTTTTTCGGAAAAGTCTGTCAAAAATGCCCATCTAAACCGCCTTATTTTTGCTCTGTGGTATCTGTTTTGGTCTTGCGAGTCGTCTTTTTAGGTTCTTCGTAAGCTTCCGCCACACCTGTTTTAATCAAAATGTTCGCTTCAAATTCGGCAACTTCAAGCACATCACCTGGATTGGCGTTATGCATAACCTTTAAATATTTAATCTTCATAGACTGTTCCTATAGCTAAACAATTGTGATGCTTAGGTATAAAAACAGCCCCCGATTAAGGAGCTGTTTTTTGGTGACTTTAATTAGTCGCCAGTTGGTGTGTAATCCAAGAATGCCGCTGCGATTGGACGACGTTTTGCCCAAGTGATGAATTTCTCAACACGTACTGCAAATTTGTTTTCTTGCCATAAATGATGAGTCGTACCACCATCAACCAGAGTAGCCTGATCAGAGTAAGACACATCTACACCGCCATCCTGAGCAAGCAGGATTTCAGAAGTTTTCACAAGAATAATCTTGTCGCCAACAGTCTGAGAGGTGATTACTGGAATACCCATTAGTGTGCGAGTGCCGCGAAGTGCCATACCCTGGAAGTAGGTATTTCCTAGCGCATCACGAAGCAAGCTGATTTGTGCAGCGCGTGTTTCCGACATTACGAAGTATGAGCCATCCAATGAAAGGTTGGCCGTCACAAAGCTATTCACCAGGGCCAGTAAATCAGCTTCATAATTTGCTGCTGTATTACCTGTATTTGGAGTGGCTGTTACCCCATTTAAAACACCCGCAGGACGAACCGCAGTAGCAGCACCAGCATCAAGGAACGTGTTATCGATTAAAGTTTTTGATGCCTCAATCAAATCATCACGAACCAAAATATCTACAGCTGGATCAGAGCGGCGCATTAATTCCTGTGTGTAGACAGTAATCGCAGCAAGCTTGTGCTCTTTGATTTCCACTTCGCCATAGGTTGGGTTTGTTAATGGTTTTGGAGCACCTTCACCTACCCATGAAGCGGTACCGCCGGTTAACTGGCTTGGGATTTTTGAGTTGAACGGCACATTACGGAAACCTGTAAGCTGATCAAATACAGTTGCAGCGCGAAGCATGTCAACAAATTCACCAACCAAACGGTTTTCAGTGACCAGTGATGCTGCAAAACCTGAGTCTGTAGTGGTACCCAAAGTTGCTTTTGTCACTAGGTCTTGAACTTCATCCCCGAAGCCACGCTCTTTCGCAATATCAAGTGCAGACTTATAGTTACCTTCTTTGGCCGCTAACTGTGACAAAATTTTTGCACGGGCATATTGAGCAAAACCAACACCTTTAGCGAGTGGCACGGTTTCAATTTTCGGCTTTTTGCCTTCAGGATCTGGATCACCTTCAGCTGATTTTTTTGCTTCTTCAGCCGTTTGTCCAGCAGCAGGAGTTGCAGTCTTTGCAGCAGCTTCGGCAGCAGCAATTTGTTTTTTAACGCGAGCAATATTCTTTTCAATTTGCTCAATTTCGGCTTCAACTGCTTGAATAGACTTTTCAGCTTCTTCATCTGGTGTTTGTCCAGCATCTAAAGATTTGGTCATGTGACCCTGAAGCTCTAAGTTTTTAGCAGCAAGAGCATCAAGCAGCTGTTTTAAATATTTGTTCATACTAATTTCACTCCACCCTTTGTTGGGCAATTCAATTTAACGGTTACGTGTTTTTTCTCTGCCGAATCGCCAGCAGTGGGTTTTTCTACTTTCGTTTTTGGCAGCTCGTCACCTAACGCGGATTTTTCTTGCTGCTCGAAAGATTTAGAAATCGATTTAACTTCTGTGATGGATGCTTCTGCATTTGCCGGGATAGTTACGGCTGATAATTCAAACCACTCCCACTCTTTAAAATGCAGACCCCATGAACGCGGAATGTCTTCAACTGTGAGGCCACGAAAGCCAATAGATAGACCTTTGACCAGACCTGACTTAATGGACTGCCAAGCCTCATCAATGCGGTCCTTTAATTTTCCTTCTTCTTCAATCTTGGCAATCTGAACAGTCACCTCAATGCCTTTGTCTGTCACCACTGCTTCAGTGACCTCACCGATTGGCTGTGAATGCATGTGCTGCCAAAGGAAAGGAATAGGCAAAGCGAACTTGGCACCTTGCGGATCCACAATATCGTCTGCTCGATCCGGACTTGGAGTTGAAGCAATTCCCTTAATAATTCGTTGCTCAGCATCAAACGACTTGACCTGTAGCAAGCTGTAAGCTTTTTTCATTGGATACCCCAATAAAAAAGCCCGCTTAATGCGAGCTTTGGTTAAATGATTTGGTTAGATAAAGAAGACGTTGTATTCTTTTTCAGCCTGTTCGGGATTCATAGACATCAAAGCCACCGCATTAAACGTCGCAATCAATGGGTCAATCTTCCCAACACCTGACTCCTGTTTGCTGATCATCATGCCGTTACCCTTTACAACTGCACGCGCATTACCAACACACCAGGTCATTAATTCTTGGCCAGCATGGTAAAGATTGCCTTCAGCTAATTTTCGCTCAGTGGTGAGGATGTAGCCCATCAACTTAAAGCCCTGAGCCACTGCAATGAGCTTATCTTCAGGTATACCAGCATCAAGTAAGCCATCCAAAAGACCACCCAAGCCAAGAGGATCAAGACCAATCTTGTCGAGCTTGCCAGAATCAAAACATTTCTTTGCAATGGCTGCCAGTTGATCAATGTCATCACCAATGCGCTCAACAATGGTCAGGCTACCTTCTTTCTCATAATCGGCGTACTTTGGCGCATTCTCCTTACGTCTTTCGACTGCGGTTTTATTGCACCAAGCATGATTCCAGAGCCACCATTTACGGCTTTTTGCATGCCGGCCAAGCACAGCGAATCCAAGCAAGTCGTCAAGGCCACCACCATCGATACCACAAGTGATGACATCTGATTGATCAATCAGTTTATCCAGGGTGAATTCTTTGGATTGCTGCAACCAATATTCAGCACCAGCCCAGCGGTTGGCTCTAAGATTAATACCAATCTCAACATTCAGGCGCTTGGCTAGAAAGTCTCTAAAGTCAGATTCCTCACCATCACGCGACTGCTCAAAGTCATCCTCAAGCTGAACCGGATCGACTGAGGTGCCATAGTTTGGGTTTGGGATATGGAAGTTTTCTTTTTTAAGATGCTCCCCATCCTCAATCATCTGCTTTGGGAACTCGTAAATCAGAGGTAGAAACTTGTTGTTCTGCTTAATCCCATCCCGAATATCACGGGCATAATCTAATTTTTGTTTAAATACTCCACATGGCTGCTCATTGGCTTGAGTGGTCAGGTAGATAATGCAACCTTCTGGGCGTGATGCCAGACCACCGGTTGCTTCACGAAACATGCTGGCTGCACCTGCGTTCTTTTGAAACAAGTGCAATTCGTCAATCAGAATCCATGAAGCCTTTTTACCACCTACTGTATTTGATTCAGCAGCAACCACCTTAAGAGTGGCATTGGTTGATCGATGTGTGATTGTTTTGGTGTGCTCGGAAATATTAAGCAGTGCGCTTAATTCTTCATCCGCTTTAATCGCATCCCGAATTGGAATAAAACTATTGTCTGCAACCTCTTTCGTGGGCGCAAGGATAATCAACTCAGCAGATCCACGGTCATTCATAATCAAGGCTGTCAGCATAATGAATGCAGCCAGTGTTGATTTAGAGTTTTTCTTCGGGATCAATAGGAAGAATTCACGGATTAAGCGTCGACTCTCATCCTCGCTATAAGCACCAAAGATTGAGGCCACAAATTCGAATACCCAAGGCCGGGTAATTTCACCCATAGTTGGCTGACCAATTACATCCGTCACAACCAGACTTTTAAAAACATCCAATGCCATTTCCGCTTCTTCTGGGAATAATGGCTTGCATGGCATGAGCGACTGCCCTTTTTTAATTTTTTCATCCCAATCGGGACACGCTGTGGACCAATTGAGTGATGTCATATTTCAACCTAACTGTAATTTGATTTTCTTGCTGACCGAGTAGCGTATTTACCACCGCCGGTTGCAGCGGCCTTGGCATCATCTGCCTGAGATTCTTTCTTGCCTTTTTCAGCAACCTTGCCATGGAAATATGGAAGGGCTGCTTTTGCTGCATCCATTCGCAATTTCATATCTTCAACCGGATCAGTCCAAATCTCTTCTAAAAATTTAAGCGGGTCAGCACGACTACCAGCAGTTTCAATGTCTTTTTTGGTGATAATTGGTCGTGGTTCTGGTTTGGAATCAGCTTTAACTTCGGTGTTAATCTTGAGCCTTTCAATGTGTGCAATCACATCAGGATCTTTAGCTAATCTTGATCCGGCTTGTGATGCCGATTCAGGACTGTAACCCGCGAATATAGCGGCTTGCTTGTTATCTGCACCATCATGTTTAGATTGGGCAAATGCCTTCTTTTTTGCTGTTAAAGCCATGTGCCCTCCTTTAACATATCTGTGAAATGGGAAATTTTTTTATAAGTGAGATGGTGGGCGGTGTCCGCTGGCTCAGAGCTTCAAACTTTTTGACTCCCCCCACCACTTACACAGACAGCTCAACACTTTTCACTTTTTTCCAAATATTTTGATTTTCTGTTGGTCTTACCCAGTTAATAGGAGCG
>CANQWW010000018.1 GCA_947627655.1 uncultured Acinetobacter sp.
GGTACGCCGTAAGCATGTTCGCCGGCGTGATCCAAGAGCTGGCGCAATGAAATAAGAGCCATAATATCCTCCCAGGTGATGCGTCATATTCTACATGCGAACCGTTTTCAATTCAGCAAGAAAACACATAATTTGATAAAAAATCCCTGCTTTTGCAGGGATTTTTGGGCTTGACTTCCAGACTTATGGGCTGACTGCTGCTGAGCTTTCAGCATCTGTCGTTTCTGGAGTAGCTGCATCTGCAGGTGCGTTTGCAACTTCAGCCGGGACATCGGTATTATTTTCATCCAGAATCGGCTCATCAATAGCATCAATGGCAGCCTGCTGTTCAGCAGTCATCGTAGTCTCTGCAACCGGAGCTGAAGCTTCAGTCTCATTAACATCCGCACTTTCTTTTTTGGCACAGGCGGTTAATGCAAGGGTAGCCGCCACTAGCGCGATCATGCCGAGTTGTTTGTTCATAACCTTATCTCATCTGCTGCTCAATTTTATTACTGCATGTTATGACAGATTTATTGCAATTTAATGACTGGGTGATGAACCGACAGCAACATGCATACAAAACAATAAAAAAGCTGGCCTAGTGCCAGCTTTTTCAAAACTATTCTTATATGAAGCAGCGCTTATGCACGCTCTAACAGCACAGCAACCGCAGGTAATGTTTTACCTTCAACGAATTCAAGGAATGCGCCACCACCTGTTGAGATATAGCCAATCTTGTCTGCAACTTCGTATTTATCAATTGCAGCCAAGGTGTCGCCACCACCCGCAATTGAGAAACCAGCCGATTCAGCAATCGCCAAAGACAATGCTTTAGTACCTTCACCGAACTGATCTACTTCGAATACGCCTACCGGGCCATTCCAAAGGATGGTTTTAGAAGTTTTCAGGATTTCAGCAAATGCTTTTGCAGTTTCCGGACCAACGTCAAGGATCATGTCGTTGTCAGCCACATCTTCAACTTTTTTCACAGTGGCTTTCGCAGCAGCCAGTGAACCTAAGAAGTCATCAAAGTTGATTTCAGAAGCATCTGCTACAACCACATCAGTTGGTAATGGCACAGATACTTTCGCTGCAATGGCCTTTGCAGTATCGATTAAATCATTTTCACACAGTGATTTACCAACGTTGTAACCTGCAGCTGCCAGGAAGGTATTTGCAATACCACCACCTACGATCAATTGATCGCAAAGGTCAGAAAGCGATGTTAAAACATCAAGCTTAGTGGATACTTTAGAACCAGCAACAATCGCAACCATTGGTTTTTCAGGCGTTTGCAGTGCACGACCCAGTGCATCCAATTCAGCTGCCAATAAAGGACCAGCAGCAGCCACCTTCGCTAAACGCGCTACACCTTCAGTAGATGCTTCTGCACGATGTGCAGTACCGAATGCATCCATCACGAATACATCACAAAGCGCTGCATATTTTGCTGCCAGTTCAGGATTATTCTTCTTCTCACCAGCATTAAAACGGCAGTTTTCAAGTAAAACCACTTGGCCAGGTTGCACGTCAACACCATCCAAGTAGTCAGTAAACAGTTTGACTTCCTGACCCAGCGCTTCTGTTAAGTAAGCAGCAACCGGTGCAAGTGATTGTTCAGGCTTAGGCTCACCTTCAACCGGACGACCAAGGTGAGAGTACACCATGACAGCAGCGCCTTTTTCCACCGCAGCTTTAATCGTAGGCAATGCCGCACGTAGACGAGCATCACTGGTGATTATCCCATTTTTCACTGGCACGTTTAAATCTTCACGAATAAGAACGCGTTTACCCGCGAGGTCAAGGTCAGTCATACGCTGAAAGTTCATGCAGAGCTCTCTTTTATTGATATTAAAAACGAGGCGATTTTAAATGATTATGCAGAAAAAGGTTAGCTTCTTTTGCAGAAAAGCTAAGGATTGCCAAAGTTTTGTTATCATAAGGAAAAGCCTCTATCAGATTTCGTACTCATGTCGATACATCCAGATCCAAATCTTAACCGTTTAAATGTTCTCGGCGAGCCTTTGGCCAGTTGCTGTTTTGACCCGATTACCGGTTATTTCCGCAATGGTTTCTGTCATACTGCCCCTCAGGATATCGGTCAGCACACCATGTGCGCCCAAATGACCTCAGAATTTTTAAATTTCTCGCAAAAGGTCGGTAATGACTTGATTACGCCTGTTCCTGAGGTCGGATTCCCAG
This sequence comes from uncultured Acinetobacter sp., assembly GCA_947627655.1. Classification (GTDB taxonomy): domain Bacteria; phylum Pseudomonadota; class Gammaproteobacteria; order Pseudomonadales; family Moraxellaceae; genus Acinetobacter. The sequence continues at coordinate 2,185 of CANQWW010000018.1, forward strand.
GTCTGCAGCCCGGTGATTTCTGGTGTATCTGTGTGACCCGCTGGGTAGACGCTTACGAGGCAGGCATTGCCCCACCCATTAAGCTGCAAGCCTGTCATAAGGCTGTACTGGCTTATGTTCCTCTCCATGTTTTAGAAGAATACGCTGTCTAATGAATACCTCAAAAATCATCTTGGCTTCATCCAGCCAGACCCGTAAAGAACTGATGGATCGTCTACGTCTCGAATATGTGTCAATCGTTCCAGATATTGACGAATCTCCTCGGGGTGAAAATCATGCGGATGATTTAGCCAAACGGCTGGCATTTGAAAAAGCACACGATCTTGCTTCACAACACCCGGATGCCATTGTGATTGGTTCAGATCAGGTGGCATGGCGTGAAGGTGCACCGGATATTTTTATTGGTAAGCCCTTAACTCCGGAAAAGGCCGTCCGTCAACTGTTGGCCAACTCCGACAAGATTGTTTATTTCAGTACTGCACTCAGCGTACAGCAGAAGTCTACCCGCTTTGAGCGGACCTTAGTGGAGCACTATAAAGTCAAATTCCGTAAGCTATCGCAGGCGGAAATTGAACGTTATGTTGAAATCGAACAGCCATTACACTGTGCAGGTAGCTTCAAGTGTGAAAGTCTCGGTATTAGCTTGTTTGAAGAAATGATCGGTCAAGACCAAACCACGTTAATGGGTATGCCGATGATTCAACTGTGTAAAATTCTGCGTGAATTGAAAATTTTAGTGCCTTGATACTCTCTTTTACATTCAAAGAACCGAGTTGAATGACTCGGTTCTTTAATTACTTACTTGTTGATAGCAACTTATCAATAACTCTAGTGCCCTAGTTTTTTAGATCAAATCATTAGGGCTGATTGTAATTAATTTTTCTACACAAAGTCGTGGAACATTGCTTAAAAATTAAGTGTGGACATAAAAATTTACTTAAAAAGCCCGACTCCGACCAATCAAGCATCCAAAATCATCATAAGGCAATGAAATTTATTAAAAAATAAAAATTAAACCTATAAGAACCATAACTATTTTAGCTCCACTTTTTTTTGGCTCTTGATATGTAAGTTTTTTTATAATTATTGGTTTTTCTATATTTTGGAGTTCTTGCCAAGCTTTTAATTCTTGAGAGCTTAAGTACCAATCAGTTCTATTTCTATGAGAAAATCTAGAGTTATTATAACAAGGGTTAGAAGCTCTAATTTCGGATAACAATAAGTCAATAAACCTAAATCCTTCTTCTTTAAATTTTTGTATTTCTTCTTTATTTAATTTTATATCAAAAAAATATTCCCCATGGGTATTTACCATTATCCCGGTTTCTAATAGGTATTCACCATTTTTTTCAGCAAAACAGTAATCCCTATCTCTGCATAATATTTTAGGTTGGTTGGGTTCATCAGTAGTAATCACTTGGCATAAATATAAAAATCTAAGACATGCCAAATATTCTGATGCCTTCATACTTTCTATAACTGTTCCATCATTAAAAGTTAAGACATGCCACATCTTATCAATTAATTTAATACACCAGCTCTTCGAATTCTTTTTAAAATATAACTCATTGTCATGCCTTTTGAGGAATTTCGCTTTGTTAGGTGGAAATAATGTGTGAATGTTACTCACGTTCAAAGACATATAATACCAAGTTCCATTGTTATATTTATCAATGTAGCAGATCTTAACTTAACTCTTTCCTAAAGTTTATTTAACATAATGGGCATTATACTAAATTCCAATGTTAGAACCCATTTAAAGCGTCTATATTCTCACCAATAAAAATTTCTGATTTCTTAAAAACAGCCATGTTCAGTTGTTGAATATATTCTTTTATATCATCCATCCACAACGAAATCCTAGCTTTTAAAGCTGTGTCACTTGCAGAGCTTCCACAGTTCAAGGGACAATAAGCCAAATTTATTTGTAGTCTTTATCATGTCCCAACCTTTAGACGTATTAGGCGGTATTACCGCTGAACAATTCCTTGCTGAATACTGGCAGAAAAAACCACTTCTGGTGCGTAATGCGATGCCAGAAATCGTTAACTTACTTGAGCCAAGTGATGTGATGGAACTTGCACTTGAAGAAAACGTCACAGCGCGTTTAATCAAGCAAAAAGATCGTGATCCAAATCAGTGGTCAGTGAAGTCCTCACCTTTACTCAAAGCAGACTTCCAAAAAATACCAAAGCTGTGGACCTTGCTGGTACAAGCTGTGGACCACTATTCTTTTGATCTGTCAGAACTATGGAAAAAATTCCCGTTTATTCCGCAGTGGCGTCGTGATGACATTATGGTGTCTTATGCGCCTCAGGGTGGCTCAGTAGGCAAGCATTTCGATTTCTATGATGTCTTTTTGGTCCAAGGCTATGGTCATCGCCGCTGGCAGTTGGGTCAAATGTGTGATGGAGACACTGAGTTTGTTGCAGGCCAGCCATTAAAACTTCTTCCCGAAATAGATGTACATTTTGATGAAGTGCTTGCACCGGGCGACCTGCTCTATGTACCACCTGGCCTGTCCCACTACGGCGTTGCCGAAGATGACTGCCTGACTTTCTCGTTTGGTTTCCGCATGCCAAATGTCAGTGACATGATGGACCGCGTCGGGGACAAATTTGCTGAAAATGAAGCGCTGCGCAATCCATTAACCGATATTATTCGTGATCAGATTTCATCTGCAGGCGAAGTGACTGGCAACGAGCTTGAATACTTAAAAGAAAAAATCATGGAGCAGCTGCATAACTCCAATGTACTTGAAGATGCCATCATGAGCCTGATGTCTGAGCCCAAATATCCGGAAAATATTCCTGAAGCTGAAGAAATCGGCACGGGCGATCTGGAAGAAGCATTGGATCAAGGCTATAGCATCATGCTGGAACCTGCGTCACGCCTACTCTACACTAAAGAAGACGGCGAAGTACTGTTTTGGGCTAATGGCGAAGGCTTATGCATGTCAGATGCTTTTGCAGAAAAACTCAAGCTGATTGCCAATGGTGAATCCGTATTACTGGATTTGGACTTCGCGGATGAAGATATGCTGGAAGACCTGACAGACCTACTAAATGAGTCCATTCTGATGCTGGTGCCACCTGCTGACGCAGAATAAAAAACAAAAAAGAGGATCATTTGATCCTCTTTTTATTCCTAGCTTAGGAAATTCTTTTAATGACAAACTACAAGAGTTAAGCCCCATACTGACGTTTTAAATAATCCACAATATCTTTAGATTCGAACATCTTCATATGGGTATTTGGATCGACCAGGTACGGCACTTGAATATTATCCCCCATCACTTTCAGAATCTGTTCACGCTTACCGCCAGACAAAGGCTCATATTTCCCCGGTTTTAAACGCAGTTTTGCTGGCCCTTGATCTTGCCAGCGCTCTTTAGCGACATTATGAAAAATAAATGGTACTTCTAGCTCGCTTAGAACGGCGCGGACAATTCGAGTAAAAGGGCTAGCCTCAAAGCCCCATAATTCTAGTAATTGTTCAGGTGCTGGACGATTTAGAATCTTTTTATTAACCCAAACACCACGTGCGCCATTCACAATAGTTCCAGCAAAAGCAGCCATTGGAATTTTTGGATATTGCACGTATTTACTCGGTGTCTTGCCTTTTTTACTATAATACTTAAACAGGTGATGAATAATCTCTTGTGACTCATACATCTGATCCCCAGTATTTTCATCCACTAAAAATGGAAAGCGTGTCTTGCCACCTAACTGTTTTACAATCTGACGATATTTGGTACCGCCTTTGGGGCATGGATACACTTCATAATCAAGGTTCAGTAAAGTCATCACCTCACGAACCCGACGACAGAACGGTGAACCTTCAAATTCATAAAGTTTGATTGGCTTTTCAGGCTGATTTGGAAATGGCGTACCAACCATCCCTCGACCGCCTTGGGTAAGTGATGATGCCAGTGCTTGAACAATCTTGATTTGATGAGGGAGCATTGTTGTAATCCTTTTTTATTTTAGTAACCGTGAAAGTATGCAAATGAAGTTACTTCCACGGTATTGTTGATTTTTTCTTATATTCTATCAGTTGAAACAGCTAACTGCTTAATCGACTAATTTTTCCGGCGAAAGTACAATGCCGTTATTATCCGCATAGACATATTCTCCTGATTGGAAGGTCACACCACCAAAATACAGCGGTACATCGACTTCACCAAGGCCTTTACGGTTGCTCTTTTGTGGAATCGAAGCCAGCGCATGCACACCCAGATCAAGTTCAGCAATCGCATCAACATCACGCACACAGCCATAAATAATGACACCATTCCAGTGATGTTTTACCGCAGACTCTGCAATCAAGTCTCCCATCAGTGCACAGCGCATCGAGGCACCACCATCGACCACCAGCACTTTGCCTGTACCCTCTGTCGCTAATAACTCTTTCACACGGGAATTATCTTCAAAGCATTTTACCGTAACAATCTGGCCAGCAAAGCTTTTACGTGCGCCATAGCTTTTAAAAAACTTACCATCTAAGCATGGTGTTACTACTTGCAGGTCTTTATCCGGATGATCATCAAGCAAGTCACAAGTTACAAATGGTACGCTGGACACGATTTTTACCCTCATTTCATTTTTTGTATGGCTAAATTATCATAAATTTCAAATTTCACAGTCTGATTCAGGGCTGCATATACCATAGTATGAGCCACCTGCTCGGCTGTCACTGGCTTATATTTAAAAGAATCGGGAATTAAATGCGAGAACTTGCCATATAGCTTCTGGCCAGCATCTTCCAATAAACGTTGATGATCCCGCTCACCAATTAACAAAGAAGGCCGGATCAGGCTGACACGCTTCAGACTCAGAGTCTGAATATAAGCTTCCAGTTCACCTTTGACCCGATTATAAAAAAATAGAGAATCTGACTTCGCCCCCATGGCACTAATGAGTAAATAGTGGGCATCCGTTTGCTGGACCAGCTCGGCAAAATGAGCATTAATCGTGTAGTCCACATTATAAAAAGCATTTTTAGAGCCCGCCTGCTTTAAAGTGGTGCCCAGACAACTAAAAGCATGGGTGTGACCGCTGACATCCTGATCATTCAGCATCAGCAAGTCCTCGAAGACCAATTGCTGGACTTTAGGCCATTGTTCAAATGCAGGCTGATGCTTACGCACAATGACGCTAATACGCTTGCAGCTTGGTTCATCGACCAGCTGTTGAACCAGCGTCTTACCGACCAGTCCTGTTGCACCGATGATGATTGGATATTCGATAGTTTTAGTCATTTTTTGTACGATCTCCCGGTCCAGATACTAATCTAACGTTTTCTTTGGGATTTTTCTGCAACTAAAATGTTGTCAAAGCATGTCAAGACTTGACTTAAGCCTATAGTTTCCTCAAAATATGGCACTTGTTTACGGGCTGGTGATAGTTCTTCTGATGTTGGTTTTCAGTTGAGTTTCAGCCCGCCCAGACCAATCTATTTCAAGGAGTGCACGAGTGGCAAACTCTGCTCAAGCTAAAAAACGTGCTCGTCAAAACGTTAAAGCACGCAAACACAACGCAAGCTTGCGTTCTATGGTTCGTACTTATCTTAAACGTACAGTAGCTGCTATTGCTGCTGGCGACTATGCTGTTGCTACTGAAGCTTACAAAAAAGCTGTTCCAGTAATCGACCGTATGGCTGATAAAGGTATCATCCATAAAAACAAAGCAGCTCGTCATAAGAGCCGTTTAAATGCGCAAGTTAAAGCTTTAGCTGCTAACTAATCGCAAATGAAGAAAGCCCTTTTTAGGGCTTTTTTTGTAGCTAAAATTTACGCTAGAAAGAATTAAAATAAAATTTAAGCAAGCTAAAATAGCGTGCATTGCTAAAGACTCATCAAATTAAGTATTGACTGATTTAATCCTGCTTCAAGATCCAAGCAAGTAAACATACAATTTCCTTACCACTCTCGATTTCCTGTAATTTTATCAGCCTCATCTTAGAAGCTATTGATCTGGATCCATGGCATGCGGTGTTGTGGTCTTATCCTGTTCCGGTGTATCGCTATCACGTTTCTGACAGGCGGTTAAACCCATAATTGCGACCAAAGTAAAAATTGTAATGATTTTCATGACAAATCCTATGCTTGAAATTTCTATTTCATATCAGCATAGTGATTTTTGGCGATTACTCTATTTCACTTTCATAAGATAAATGTAAAAAACCCAATCGGAATGATTGAGTTTTTTGAGTTTATGACTTGGTTTTTACTTCAGATCGCTGAAACCGGGAAATATCCAGTTCATGGACCTGACCGCGCCAGATCCATTTCAGTTTAGATTCTTGAAACACATCGCCTTCAAACCAGACAAATAAACCTTCCATCATTTTCGGCCAGTCTTCGCGGCTGACTTCATGATGCCCTGACATGACCGCAATCATCGCAGCCAGAATGGTATCATGGCTCACTGCCAGACTCAGTCCATAGGGCGTTTTGGGATGTGTGTTATAGATCAACTCCAGCACGTCTACGACGCCATGAATTGGGTGCTTCATGCCCGGCAAAGCGTTGTTGACAAAACTATTAATAAAGCCCAAAGCACCTTGCTTCTTGAAATAAGGCCCTGCTTGCTGGATATCCAGGACAAAACTCCCCGGCTCGACCAGTAAACCTTGCTCGACGATTTCAATCTTATGGGTATGTGGTGCTTGATTGGTTTGATCTGCCCCTTCGATCATTAAGGCAGCAGTATCAACACAACGCTGGATCGGACTAGAAATACAATGCTGAATATTTCGATCGGTCTGATCCACCAGATAAGCGCCCCACTCTTGCGCCAAGTCTCGGCCTTGGAGGGTCAATTGCAGATCATAACCTGCCAAGCCCTGACCAGCTGTATCTTCACGTAGGGAGTGACGCGTAAACAGGGTTACAGGCGTTCTGGTATCAGGCAATAAATCTATTGCACTGAGCATACTGGGTGGAAGCAGTTTTAATGCCACAATCTTGCCAACCGATCTATCAACGGAATCTGCCTCACTATAACATGAACCATCAACAGCTCAATCCCGGTCTTGCATCTCCGCCAGTGCCTGAAATGCCAATTCCTGCATCTCTTTAGTCTTATAGGCAATAAAACCACCATTCAATAAAGTTTCACGCTGGTTATAACTGAATGCTCGACCTTGAAAATCCAGCAGGCCGCCCCCAATCCGCTCAAGCAGGCATTGCCCGGCACTGGTATCCCATTCACAGGTCGGATGGAAACGTGGATAAATATCGACTCGATCTTCCAGTATCATGCAAAACTTGTAAGCACTGCCCGCTTTAAATTCATCAAACTGGGTCAATTTAGCCAGACTTTCGAGGAAAGCAGTATATTTCGGCTTCTTCTGACTACTTTGACTTAAGCCTACATGCACCGTGTTCTCGTGTAGAGCAGACATATATTCATACCAACAGTCTTGCTGAATATCATATTTGAATGGCATGCCCTGTTCTGGACAGAAATACACCAGCTGCTGTGCTGGAACCGCCAGAATGGCAAAGGTGGTCTGATGACCACGTACCAGACTGAGGTTAATGGTGAATTCAGGGCGTTGCTGTAAAAACTCTTTAGTCCCATCCAGTGGATCAAGCAACCAGAATGCTGGCCAGTCATGACGTCCTTGCTGTGAACCTTCTTCAGAAAGTAAGGGCAAATCAGAGATTTCTGCCAAAGCCTGGGTCAGATAGTTATTGACCCGATAATCGGCCTGGGTGACGGGTGAATCATCACTTTTTTTCTCGATGTCAAAAGCCGCACCGGAACAATATTGCTGATATTCTTCTCGTAAAATTTCGCAGGCTTGTGTCAAAATGGGCACAAACTGCAAAATCATCGTATCTTGTGGTGCTGTTGTTGCTTTAAACATAGAAAACTCTAATATGCCAAATTGCTCAGAAAAACCGCCTGTAATCTTTGATATGGACGGTACCTTACTCGATCTTGCTTATGATGATTTCATCTGGAATGACCTGCTCCCTGTTCGCTATGCAGAAGTACATGGCTGTAGTCTGGAGCAAAGCCGAAATACGCTCTATGCGTTCTATCAAGAACATAATCATACCCTAAACTGGTACTCTTCGCGCTTCTGGACGGCTAAAGTCGGAGTCGATGTTTTGGCCATGCAAGTCGAACATAAATCCAGAGTTGCCTTAAGACCACAGGCATTAGAGCTACTGGAGCAACTCAAGGCCAATGGCCACCCGATCTGGCTGGCGACTAATGCCGACTGTGCAGGCCTTAGCTTCAAACTAGAACATCTGCAGCTCAAAGACTATTTCGATGTGATTGTGAGTTCAGAAACCATTGGGCATGCCAAAGAATTTGTGGAATTCTGGCAAGCTTTACAGGAGATACATCCCTTTGATCCTGAACAGGTTTATTTTATTGATGATACTGAAAAAGTCCTGAATGGCGCCAAAGCCTATGGCATCCAGAACCTATTTAGCATCCAGCAACCCTCCTCAAATAAAGCCCCTCGCCAGACTTGTAATTACCCAATGTTGGACCAATTAACAGACTTAATGGCTCATTTAAATCAGGCTGAGGTAACAAAACAATATGCGTAAATCGTCTTTACCCGAAAATGCGGTAGGCATGCGTATCGATAAATGGCTCTGGGCGGCACGTTTTTTTAAAACCCGTTCAATTGCCAAAAATGCCATTGAAGGCGGTAAAGTGCATATTGATGGTGAACGCGTCAAAGTGTCACGCGAAATCCGTCTTGGTATGGAAATCGCCATCCAGCAAGGGATTGACAAAAAAACTGTGCTGGTGAAAGCCCTCTCGGATGTGCGTGGTCCGGCACCTGTTGCACAACAACTATATGAAGAAACTGAAGTCAGTATTGCACGACGGGAATTGATTGCATCGCAAAGAAAGTTGCATAATCTAGCCCGTCCCGATCACCGACCAAGTAAAAAAGATCGGCGTGACATCAGCAAGTTTAGAGATGAAAATAGTCAGCTATTTGACCAGCATTGGTCGTATAATGACGATTAAATTCAAGCGTCAGCATATGTCGCACATGCGCTGACTTTTATAGAATATCAGGGAACTTTCTGTCACTATTATACCTGTGGAACGAGATCTAATTTAAGACATCCACTTGAGTACTAAGTTTGTGACATCGTATTGAGGTTGTAAGATGGATGAGAATAAAAGCAAGGCGCTGAATGCTGCCTTAAGCCAGATTGAAAAACAGTTTGGTAAAAATACAGTAATGCGTCTTGGTGACAATACCGTGCAGGCAGTTGAGGCTGTATCCACAGGTTCTTTAACGCTGGACATCGCGCTCGGTATCGGCGGTCTACCTAAAGGCCGTATTATTGAAATTTATGGTCCTGAATCTTCAGGTAAAACCACCATGACCTTACAAGCAATTGCTGAATGTCAAAAAGCCGGTGGTACTTGTGCATTCATCGATGCGGAACACGCACTTGATCCTCAATATGCACGTAAACTGGGTGTAGATATTGATAACTTATTAGTATCTCAGCCAGACCACGGTGAACAAGCATTAGAAATTGCGGACATGCTGGTTCGTTCAGGTGCCATTGACCTGATCGTTGTCGACTCCGTAGCTGCTCTGACGCCTCGTGCCGAGATTGAAGGCGAAATGGGTGACTCGCACATGGGTCTGCAAGCACGTTTGATGAGCCAGGCACTGCGTAAAATTACCGGCAATGCCAAACGTTCAAACTGTATGGTCATCTTCATTAACCAGATTCGTATGAAGATTGGTGTGATGTTCGGTAGCCCTGAAACCACCACAGGTGGTAACGCACTGAAATTCTATGCCTCTGTCCGTCTGGACATCCGTCGTATTGGCCAGGTAAAAGAAGGCGACGAGATTGTAGGTTCAGAAACCAAAGTCAAAGTTGTGAAAAACAAAATGGCACCTCCATTCAGAGAAGCCCTGTTCCAGATCCTGTATGGTAAAGGTGTGAACCATCTCGGTGAACTGATTGACCTTGCAGTACAGCAGGAAATCGTGCAGAAAGCAGGTGCTTGGTATTCTTATCAGGGCGACAAGATTGGCCAAGGTAAGAACAACACCATCCGTTACCTCGAAGAGCATAAAGAAATGGCGCAAACCATTGAAAAGCTGATTCGTGAACAATTGCTGACCAAAGCCGTGATCACTGAAGAAGATGATACAGAAGAAGATCTTTTAGATGCTTAATCTATTGACTGCCTAGTCTTTAAACATCGATACACAGCGCCCTACGGGGCGTTTTGTTATTATGGATTAATGGTCAAATGCGAGAGAAAGATGTCAGAGGCAAAATTCAGCAAACTGCTCGATTATGAAACTTTAAAACAGCAATTTGGCGCTGCTGATGATCAATCGACTCAGCAAAACACCTCGAAACCACCAGCGGCTTTCGACCCAGAAGAACGCCTGTTTGACAGCTCTGCGGATGAAAAGAAAAAACCGGGCTTAACTGGCTCGCGTTTGCGTTCTTATGCCTTTGCCGTACTGACCCGTAAGGAATATGCCAAAACCGAACTGATCGAGAAACTGTGCCTGTATGCAGAGGATCGTGAGGAAGTACTGGAATTGGTCGATGAACTATCCCGAGAGAACTATCAAAGTGATCAGCGTGTGGCCGAAACCATGCTGTCGAGCCAAAAGCGTAAAGGCAAAGGCCCCAATCAGATTAAAATGAAATTAAAAAATAAGAAGATTGATACGGCTTTAATTGCAGAAGAACTGAAAGAAACCGACTGGGTGCAACAGGCCTATGCGCTGAAAGTGAAAAAATATGGCACTGAAGTGACAAAAGATCCAAAAATCAAAGCCAAACAGATTCGTTTCCTAATGTACCGCGGTTTTGAAATGGATACCATTATGAAAGCGATTAGCCGTAAAGCTGAAGATGAGTAGCTATCCGTCTGCGACCTGACCAACTTGCCTTTATAAATGTGAATCTGATCGTCATGCTCCACACTTTGGGAATAAAAACTGCAACTAGAATATTCCCCCTTTTACACTCACATTAGAATTTGTATAAAGATCAAAGTAATAATTGTTAGGTCCTTTACGCTTTGAAGGTTTCTCTTTTATCCAGAATGGTATATACACCAGCAAGCGATACTCAGCGCCAAAATGGTTAAGCATACTCACCAGACTTCATGAATAGCAAAACATCAGCAGCAAAACCACAAGGACTATGCTTTGTTTTTTTAGAATTGATCTCTTTCATTTAAATCAGTAAAAGAGGGTCTTAAGAGTAAGCAAATGATTAAAGTGATTAAACTAGTATCAGTTCAATAGCCCTTAATATTGTAAGAGTAAAAAGCAATGACCCTAAAATTAAAAAAACAACAATATAAATTGATGCATCTTTATTCATTAACGAGAGATTTATAAACACTAAGCATGGAAAAATATGAATGAGTAAGAATATCCAATAGGTTTTTGTGAAGCTGAATAGGATAAAATCAAAATTAAATATCTTTTTTAGCTGTGTTGTTATTATTTTAATTATTAAAAAATATATGGTGGCAACCCTACCAGCAAAGCTTCGGCACATCACAGTTCTACTACCGTTGCTACCTTCCGGTCCTGGCGGGGTTTGTAGAGTGCAATTGCGAAGTAACCGGCAGGGCTACCATTGCAAGAACAGAGTATAGAGATTTTTAATGAACTTGCAAGCCTGAAAAACTAAAAATCAGGCTTTCGCTATCCGTTTGATTATTTTAAAAACAATGAAGGATTGATTCAGGATTTTCTGTAAATCCGAGATACAAATTTCTTGTGCCAAATGCGCTTAAACTTTGTAAAAGCATGTTGCAATTCCAGTGAATGGCGTTTTAAATGTGGAGCATTACATTAAATAATCATCTTGGATGAATCGTCCATTGGGTCGATTGATGCAAACATAACATGGAAAATGGATAATGTTTAAAAAGCATATCTTGTGTGCGCTGGGCATGCTCTGTACAACCCCGCTCTTGGCCAATATTCCGATTGAATCACGCGGTTTGAGCCAAGGTAGTAGCAGTGTGTCACAAGCCTCCACACCAGCTGCTCTCGCGTCAGGTGCAGATACGCCTGTACAAACGAATATGAACTGGCAGTTACTGCAAAAGAACCAGCAACTTGAAAGTGATATCCGCAGCCTGCGCGGCAAAATAGAAGAACAGGACAATGAAATCCTGTCGTTAAAGAGTGAACTCACTAACCGCTATGCTGATCTTGATCAGCGTCTGGAGTTACTACAACAGAAAATTGACCCGGAACCAGCGGCTGAAGAGGATAATCAACCAGATAGCCCGCCCAGTTCAGGGTCAAGCAATGGCAAGCTAAGCCAATCCCCAACACAAACACCAACTGCGACTCCTGCCCAACCTACAGAACAGGAAAAGGCAGCCTATACAGTTGCTCTTGACGCTTATAAAAATGGTGGTGCTGCCAAAGCCATTGCCCCTATGCAGAATTTTATTAAGCACAACCCGAATAGTGTCTATATTAGCAATGCATACTTCTGGGTAGCAGAATTCAATCTGTCGATTGATCCACCGAATTTCAATGAAGCGAAAAAAAACTATACGATTGTGATAGACCGTTATCCGAATTCAGCCAAAGCATCTACTGCACTGTATCAGCTGTATAATATCAGTCAGGAAGTCGAGAAAAATGCCTCCTTGGCTGCGCAATATAAATCCCGTATTTTGCAAAGCTATCCAAACTCGGAAGAAGCCAAGTTTTTTAAATAATTTTCAGCCATAAAAAAAGACACCTTAAGGTGTCTTTTTTTAGCACATATTGATTAACGCACAATACCACGCTTAGATTGTTCTAAAGAATCAATCAGCAATTGTACTTCAGCAACTTCCGGAAGAATTTCTGTACGAATTTTTTCAATCGCTTGCTGTGTGGTCAGCCCTGATTTATAAATCAGCTTAAATGCCTCCCGCAAGCCATTAATCACGTTTTTCGACCAGCCTTTACGACGCATACCTTCGACATTCATCGCAAATGCATGCGCAGGATTACCCGATACCATGACGTAAGCGGGTACATCTTTTAAGATCAATGATGCACCGCCAATCATGCTATACGAATCAATTTTACAGAACTGGTGAATACCGGAGTTACCACCGACAACCACATAATCCCCCACATGAACATGACCTGCAACACCCACGTTATTAGCAAAGATATTATAGTCACCCACCACACAGTCATGTGCAATATGGGTATTCACCATCAACAGGTTATGACTGCCAACTTTAGTGATTCCCTGATCCTGAACCGTACCGCGATGCAAACTGCAATGTTCACGAATCTTGTTGTAATCACCAATCTCAAGCCAGGTTTCTTCACCCGCATACTTCAGATCTTGGCAAACTTCACCCACACTCGCGAACTGAAAGATTTCATTATGTTCACCAATACGTGTATAACCACCCACCACGACATGTGAATGTAACTTGGTACCAGCGCCAATAGTGACCTGTGGTCCAATAATACAGTAAGGGCCAATTTGCACATCTGGAGCAATTACTGCAGATGCGTCAATAATGGCAGTGGGATGAATAAGGGTGTTATTGCTCATGCCTGCTCGACTTTTTGATGCGAAACCATAATTTCCGCGGTTGTTGCGACTACGCCATCCACTGTGGCAATACAATTATATTTGTAAATGCCACGCTTTTGCATCACTAATTCAGCTTTTAATACTAATTGGTCGCCTGCCACCACTTGTTTTTTAAATCTGACCTTTTCAGCGCCAGCAAATAAAAACAAAGAGCCGGCTGTAGGTGTTTCGTTATTCATGACAAAGCCAAGAATACCTGCGACCTGAGCCAAAGCTTCTACAATCAGCACACCCGGCATAATTGGATAGTTCGGAAAATGACCCTGTAGAAACTCTTCATTAATTGAGACGTTTTTATAACCCACGATGCCATTGTCGGTAATATCTACAACACGGTCCACCAATAGGAATGGATAACGGTGAGGTAAATATTCACGAATCTTTTGAATATTCATTGGCAATTCAGGCTTCGTGAATGTAGGCAAATTCGATTCTGTCATCATAATTATTTACGCAACTTAAATGTTGATTCAATGGACTCAATTTGAGATTGCATATGATCAAGGCGTTTAATGACTTGGGTCAATGGCACATCTGCTAATTGTCTGAGACGAACAACGGTGCGTTTCCATTTCTGATTTTCAAACAATCCGATTCCAGAAGAATATTTCCCAGCTGCAGAAATATTATTTGTCACCATTGACATTCCAGTTAAAGTCACATTATCAGCAATATTCAGATGCCCTGAAATCGCTGTGCCCCCACCGATGATACAGTTTTTGCCAATCGTGGTACTACCAGCAATGGCCGTTTTTGCAGCAATGGCCGTATGCGCACCAATTTTTACGTTATGGGCAACTTGCACAAGATTATCAATAATGACCCCTTGTTCCAGAATCGTATCATCGAGTGCACCACGGTCAACACTACAGTTTGAACCAATCCGCACATCATCAGCGATACGAACCGAGCCAAGCTGGGCAATGCGATGCCATTTACCCTGATAAGGCGCAAAGCCAAAACCTTCGCTCCCCACCACGGTATTGGCATGAATACGCACACGATGACCCACTGCAGTTTCACCGGTAAGGGTCACATGCGCATCAATAAAACAGTCGTTCCCTACTCTGACACCCTCATCAAGCTGAACATGAGACTGAATTACAGTATTTGCGCCAACGACACAGTTTGCGCCCACCACTACATAATGCCCAATATAGACATCTTCCGCGATGACCGCAGACGGATGAATCTGTGCTGTATTTTCAACACCCCGTTGAGTCTGTTTTTTCTCAAACACATGGGTCAGGATGGCAAAAGCCAGATAAGGATTGGCAACCACAATAAAGTTTTGATGGGTGGTTAACTGCGCTTGCAGTTCAGCGGTAACAATCAAGGCACCCGCCTGGCTGTGTAAGGCGTGATCCAGATATTTATCTGCATTGACAAATGCTAGATCTTGGGAAGTTGCATGCTCAAGACTCGCCAAGCCTCTTAACTGCAAATCACATTGACCGACACACTCGCCTTGCACTAGACGAGCGAGGTCAGCTAATTGAAGCTGTTGATGATTCATTGATTATTTAATTGCATTAACCTTTTGAATCATTTTATCAGTTAAATCATCCTTCGGGTCATATGCAAGTGTGCTATTTTTATTCAAAATTGCATCTAGCTTGTTTTCTTGGCGTAATTGTTCAGCAACCTGCTTCACTCGACCATCAAAAACTGTCCGAATCTGCTGAATAGAACTTTGCACATTCCCCTGTACCGATTGCTGTAATTGACCCAGTTCTGTCAGTTTTGCCTGATATTGCTGTTCCAACTTGGTCTTGTCTGCTGCACTCATATTCGAGTTCGCTTGCGCACGTTGCTGAATCGCTTCCAGCTCTTTGCTTAACTGCTCAATCTTGGTCGTTTGTGGTTTGATCTTTTGCTGGAAAGTGGTGTTCTGCTGTTTGAGATAAGTGCTATTTTCTACCACACGCTCAAGATCAATAACACCTACCCCTGCCGCCTGACTCAGCGGCGTCATTATAAGTGCTGCAAGCCCCACAGCGATCAGCATTTTTTTCATCATTGTCTTCCTTTCAAAATTCTCTATAAAAATGGCCCTGTGTATAGTGAGATTTCACCAAACACAAGGCCAGAAAATTAACGAGTTAAGCAGTTAAATTAGAACGTACGCCCAATCTCGAACTGGATATTTTTGGTATCGTCGCCAGGCTTTTCATTTAACGGATAAGCATAGCTGAGAGATAATGGCCCAATCATAGTAATCCAAGTAAAGCCAACACCTACGCTATAGCGCATGTTATCCAGCTCAAAACCAAAGTTGTCCTTACAGTACTGCTTGCCACTCACTGAGCTGCCATTCACAAAAATATTATCATTAGATACATCACACTGTGTATCAAAGACTTGAGCACCCTCAGCAAATATAACTGGACGTACCTGACGTGCCCAGTCTCCCTTAAATGGAACAGGAAGCGCCAGTTCAGCACCAAACTGTACTAAGGCATTACCACCGACTTCTTCTGGAGAATAGTCAATTTGTCCAGTATCAGAGAAATACACACCAGGGTATTTTGGTCCTAAGGTACTATTTTCAAAACCACGCACCGAGCCAAAACCACCGGCATAGAAGTTTTTATAGAATGGCAAATCATTACCATAACCTAACTTACCATAACCGCGCGCGACAAAATTCTTGCCCAACGGGAAGTAAGCTTGCGCATCATAAGTGACTTTTTGATATTCAACATCACTGCCCGGTAATGCGATTTCTGCATTGACACGATGCGACATACCCGTGGTTGGGAACATAGGACGGTTTAAAGTGTTATAAGACCAGCCTAGATTCAGGTTATAAGTTAAGAAGTCGCCTTTAAACTCTTGTCCATAAGGAATTGGATTCGTACAAGGCTCATATCCTATTATATTTCCCTCTCCGTCTTTAATCGGCTCTAAAGATTCAGGGCAGTATTCTCCACTCTTGGTTTCTTTACCACCATTTCTTTCCAGGTAATCAGCAACATAGGTAGAAACATAAGGACCTGTTGTCACTTCCGTCTGGTCGATATTTAAACCAAAGCTTAAACTCTGATTTTCATCAATTGGATAACCAAAGTTAATCCCGCCCCCCAAACTATCGGTGACATAGTTGTTCACGTTATAATCATCATCGAGTTTAGTTTTACGGTAGTACAGGTTATAACCACGACGCACACCATCAATGGTGAAGTACGGGTCCGTCACGCTCAAGTTATAGTAGTCTTGGGTTTCAGAACGTGATAAATCAATCGACACACTATTCCCTGTACCTAAGAAGTTAGTCTGGCTCAAGCCTGCCTGGAAGGTCACACCGCCACTTTGTGAGAAACCGACTGCCAAGGTACTGGTACCTGAATGCTGTTCTTCAACAGCTACATTTAAGTCAATCTGGTCAGGTGAACCCGGAATACGTGCGGGTTTAATATCAACGGTTTTAAAGAAACCGGTACGCTCAAGACGCACTTTCGATAAATCAATTTTTTCATTACTGGCCAGCGCACTTTCCATCTGACGCATTTCACGACGTAGTACTTCATCGGCAGTTTTGGTGTTACCACTAAAGTTAATACGACGTACAGTAACCTGCTGACCCGGATTAATATAATAGTTCAGATTAACCAGTTTGGTCTCTTTATTGATTTCAGGAACAACGTTCACTTCAGCAAAGTAATAACCTGCATTACCGTATTTACGCAATAACAGTTGTTTGACCGCATTCACTTTTTCTTGTGAATAAGTTTCACCATCTTTATACAACTGCAGAACTTTAAGCTCTTCTGGTGCATATAAGGCATCACCCAGATATTTGGTTTCACCAAACTTAAACTGTTCTCCCTCATCTACAGAGACTTCAATAAAGACGTGTTTTTTATCTTCACTAAGATTCAGGCTAGAGTTATTGATTTCAAAGTTGATGTAACCACGGTTCAGATACATGGCACGTAGCGCTTCCAAGCTCGCAGCCATCTTTTCACGTGCATAACGGTCATTACGTGAAATGATCGAGTTCCAAGAGCTTTCCTTAATGGCGAAGGCTTGCTTGATGTCATCTTCTTTAAAGACGGTGTTACCAATAATGTTGATATCAAAGACTTTGGCAGCTTTACCTTCGACAAATTCAATCAGCAAATCGACACGGTTATTAGGCTTAGGCGTGGTTTTCACGGTAACATCGGCGTCATAACGACCTTGCTGCATATATTGCTGCTCAAGCTCGGTTTCTACCGTTTGCAGTGCAGATTTTTTCAGCACTTCCCCTTCAGCCAGCCCCATCTTTTTCAGGCCTTCTTCCAATGCTTCTTTTGGAATCAGCTTATTCCCTTTGAGCTCAATCTTGGAAATCACCGGGCGTTCAACAACCTGGAATACCAGGGTATTGCCATCTTGAACGGCCTTGATGTCATCAAACAGGCCAGAGGCATATAAACTACGGATTGCATTGGAAATAATCGGATCATTAACACGATCACCGCTATTGATTGGCACTAAGCCAGACACATTTTCAGGCGTGAGACGGACCAATCCATCAAATTTTATATCTTGTACTGTAAATTCGTCTGCTGCATATGCTTGTTGTGCAACTGCCATAGCACTAACGAGTGCCAAAGGCATAAATAAATGTGTGTGCTGCATGCCAGTCTTTTCCGCTTGTTAATTTATTCCATCTACGCTTTATTATAAACGCATAAAATCATTAAATAATGCCAGTAGCATCATGCTACCGAGCAATACCATACCAATTTTTAAGCCAACCAATTGTATTTGTTCAGATACAGGTTTACCACGTAATAGTTCGATAAAGTAGTAAACCAGATGTCCGCCATCAAGCATTGGAATCGGCAGTAAATTTAATATTCCTAAACTTACACTCATTAGCGCCATAAAGGAAATAAAAGTTTGCCAACCCATTTCCGCACTTTGACCTGCAACCTTGGCGATGGTGATTGGGCCAGACAGATTATCCAGTCCAATCAGACCACGAACCATCTTCACAATCGAGTTGAGAATCATTGAAGACAGCTGTGCAGTTTTATCAAAGGCCATGCCCAGTGCTTCAACCGGGCCATATTGAATGGTTTGTTTATATTCTGCAGGAACTGTAATTTTACCCGGGTCGCTTTGTACACCCAGCATTCCGGTCACATTCCCCATACTGTCACGTTTCGCCTGCGGCATCACTTGCAGCTGTACCACTTGGTTATCACGTAGCACGTCTATTTTTAATAGCTTTTCCGGTGAAGCCTGAACAATCTGTACCACGTCAAACCAATTTTTCATGGCGACACCATCGATAGCAATGATTTTGTCACCTTCTTGCATACCTTGACGAATTGCAGCTCCACCCTCACTGAGCTTGGAAACCACTGCTGGAATTTCAGGACGATACGGCATAAAGCCTAAAACATCGAGTGGAGATTGTGACTGGTCCTTCAAGAAACTCTGAATCGGCAACTGGAAGCTTTTGAGCTGTCCATCGCGTTCAGCCTGAATCGTAATCAAGCCAGTTTCACCAATCCGATCTACCAGCGCATAATTCAGTTTTTCCCAGGTAGCGACTGGTGTCCCATCCACTGCAGTGATTTTATCACCTTGCTGCATGTGTACAGTTGCAGCCGGAGTATCTGGTAAAATTTGGCCAACCCGGGTATTGAGCTGCTCTTGTGCAGGCAGAAAAAGAATCCAGAACAGGATAACCGCAAAGAAAAGGTTGACCAGTGGCCCTGCCGCGACAATCGCGATACGCTTCCAGGGATGTTGACGGTTAAACGCTTTAGGCAAATCTTCTTCTGCCACATTGCCTTCACGCTCATCCAGCATTTTCACGTAACCGCCGAACGGCAGCGCTGACAACTGATAATGAATTCCAGATTTTTTCGAAGTCCACTTCAGTAAGGTTGGCCCAAAGCCAATCGAGTAAACCAGCACCTTTACGCCAAGTTTACGCGCTACAAAGTAATGACCAAATTCATGGATTGCAATCAATGGACCCAGTAACAGAATTGCAGCTGCGATAATAAACAAGGCGTTCATGCTTTAACTTCCTTTATTTATAACAAATTGACGTGCAATATCACGCGCCTGCTGGTCAGCTTCTAAAATCACTTCCAGCTGATCTGCTGTACGATTTTCCAACGAATGCAAGGTATGTTCAACCACTTCCGGTATTTGAAGAAAATTAATTTTTTCTTGCAAGAATGCGGCCACTGCAACTTCATTGGCAGCATTCAGAATCGCAGGCGCAATTCCACCTTGTTGCATGGCCTGACGCGCCAGCTTTAAAGCAGGAAAACGTACCGTATCGGGCTGCTGGAAATTCAGTTGATTATGAACAAACAAATCTAAAGGTGCGACATGAGTACTGATCCGCTCTGGCCATGCCAAAGCATGCGCAATCGGGGTACACATATCCGGATTACCCATCTGCGCCAAAGTCGAACCATCTATATACTGAACCATGGAGTGAATAATACTCTGTGGATGCACAACAACTGTAACAAATTGTTCTTTTACCGCAAACAGATGACAGGCTTCTATCAACTCCAAACCCTTGTTCATCAGGGTGGCAGAATCGACAGAGATTTTCTGACCCATCGACCAGTTTGGATGTTTACATGCCTGTGCCGGCGTCACTGTCTGCAATTGTTCCAGTGTATGATTCAGGAAAGGCCCGCCAGATGCGGTAAGCAGAATCTGCTGAACACCTAGCTTGGGTTTACCATGACGTTCAGCATCAAAATAATGGGCAGGCAGACACTGGAAAATTGCGTTGTGCTCTGAATCGACTGGGAGCAATAATGCAGCATGATCACGCGCGGCCTGCATCATGATATCGCCTGACATCACCAAGGCTTCTTTATTGGCGAGCAAAACACGCTTACCGGCTTTGACTGCAGCCAAAGTTGGCAATAAACCTACTGCACCGACAATCGCGGCCATCACCACATCCACCTCCGGGTGTGCAGCAACCGCAATCAAGCCAGCTTCATCATGCAGAATTTCAATTTCAGAGAGTTGCTGTGCTTTGAGTAATTGTGCCAATTCATCCATTTTGGATGCAGGCACGACAGCGACTTTTGGCCGGAACTGCTTACAGATTTCAACCAGTTCCGCAATACGGCTTTGAGCAGTCACAGCAAAGACGCTGTAGGCTTCAGGATGTCGCTGCAGGATCTTTAAAGTACTTTGACCAATGGAACCTGTAGCACCCAATATACAAACAGCTTGTGACATCTATAAATCTACGCCAATGAGTTTTAAAATATACATACCGGCAGCAAAGATTGGCGCGGCAGCAAGGAGAGAATCAATCCGGTCGAGCACTCCACCATGTCCAGGTAGAATCCGTCCCGAATCTTTGATACCAGCACGACGTTTGATCATCGATTCAAAGAGATCGCCCAGTACCGAACTAAATACAGTCACTATAGAAAGAATCAGGAATAATAGCAGCTCAGGAATACTGATATCCAGATAAAGTAATGCCACTGTAATGACAATAAGCATTGAGGTCGCTACACCACCGTACAAACCTTCAACGGATTTATTCGGGCTGACATTCGGTGCCAGTTTTTTATGACCAAACTTACGTCCTACAAAGTAAGCACCGCTATCTGCGCCCCAGACCAGCAAGAATAGATACATGAGCCACCAAGGTGAACTCTGCCAGACTGAAAAAATGGCAGTGACGGCCGCAGACACCAGGATTACGCCAATCCCATTTAAGGTGACATTGTACCAGCCATCATAATCCGGATAAGACTTGACCCAGTAAACACTCAGGATCCAGGTCAAGATAGACGCCGACCACAGCAGCATCGAAACATCATTATAATATAGTGCAAGTGCTGACAGAACTGCCGTAAGTAAACCATAACCCCAAGCGACCGGTTTAATTACTTTCTTTCCTTGGCGCGGCATGAGTTTAAACCACTCATAACCGGCAACGCCTGCAGCAATGACCATCAACACAAACATTGGATAATGTGATGTGGTGGCAAACATACAACTGAGTACAACAGCCACCAGTACCAATGCGGTTATAATCCGCTCTAACATGTATTAATTCTCAAGTTTCTCTTGTTGAATCTGCTCTGAGGTCTTACCAAAACGGCGCTCACGCCCGCCAAATACGGCAAAAGCATCGTCCAGTTCTTCGGTGGTAAATTCTGGCCATAGAGTGTCAGTAAAATACAGTTCCGCATATGCTGCCTGCCAAAGCAGGAAGTTAGATAGACGGAAATCGCCACCTGTACGAATCAGCAGATCCACAGCGGGCAAATCACTTAAACTGACATATTGACCAAAGACTTCAGTATCAATTGCATCAAGTTCTAATTTATGTGTTAAAACATCCGCGGCAATTTGCTTTGCAGCTTGTGCCATATCCCACATACCACCGTAACTGATGGCAATGGTCAGGGTCATACTATTGAAATTAGCAGTCCTTTGTTCAGCTTGCAACATTAATGCCTTGAGTTCTGGAGATAAGCGGCTATGATCGCCAATAAAGCGCAAGGCAATATTGAACTTCTCCATACGCGGCAACTGTTCATGGATTGTATCTTCCAACAATGCCATGAGCAGATCGACTTCATACTGCGGACGATTCCAGTTTTCGCTGGAAAAAGCAAATACAGTTAAAGCCTGAATA
Source organism: uncultured Acinetobacter sp. (assembly GCA_947627655.1). GTDB lineage: Bacteria > Pseudomonadota > Gammaproteobacteria > Pseudomonadales > Moraxellaceae > Acinetobacter. The sequence goes on from CANQWW010000018.1 coordinate 24,444, forward strand.
TTTCTTTTTCTACAGTGCTCGACAATCGGGTCAAGGACGGTTTTGCCTTCACGGTGCCCTTGGCCTTTTTGCATCTGATTTTTTTTGGCAAAACGGTTGTTGCCATCCATGATGATGGCAACATGTTTTGGAAGACAGGAACTTTCTTCTTTAGAAGTCATTGATGAATTAGACCTTCATCAATTCAGCTTCTTTGGCAGCCAGACGTTTGTCAACTTCGGTAACAAACTTGTCGGTAATTTTCTGGATTTCTTCAGATGCACGACGCTCTTCATCTTCAGAAATTTCTTTTTCTTTTAATAATGCTTTGATGTCACCCAATACATCACGACGGATGTTACGGATTGCCACTTTGGCATTTTCAGCTTCATTACGTGCCACTTTCTGCATGTCACGACGGGTCTCTTCTGTCAGCGCAGCCATTGGTACACGAATGGCATCTGCAGTAATCGGGTTCAGACCCAAGTCAGACTCACGAATGGCCTTGTCAATTGTAGCCACCATAGTACGTTCAAAAGGTTGAACTAACAGGGTGCGAGAATCTTCAACACCAATATTGGCGACCTGGTTTAGAGGTACATCAGAGCCATAGTAAGGAACCATGACACCGTTCAGAATAGAGGGATGCGCACGTCCGGTACGAACTTTGGCAAACCCATGTTCTAACGAGTCAATTGACTTGTTCATACGCTCTTCTGCGTCTTTTTTAAGATCGTTAATCATATGATCTTCCTTACTTAATTCTAAAAAATGTAATAGCTAAATTTGTGAATAGTATAAATGGCTTCGAGGCCCACGTCATTAATTGGTGACGTGTGTACCTTCATTTTCACCCATCACCACGGACAATAAAGCACCAGATTTGTTCATATCGAACACTTGTAGCGGCACATTATGGTCACGACATAGACAGATCGCGGTTAAATCCATGACACCCAGTTTCTCATCCAGCACCCGATCAAACGTCAATGCTTCATATTTCACTGCATCGTCATATTTGCTTGGATCTTTGTTGTAAACGCCATCAACTTTGGTCGCTTTCAGGATCAGGTTGGCTTCAATCTCGATACCACGCAAGCAGGCAGCTGTATCAGTGGTAAAGAATGGGTTACCAGTACCGGCAACGAATACACATACTTCACCATTATTCAGATGACGGATGGCATCACGGCTAGAATATGATTCTACAACGGTGCCAATTGGCAAAGCAGACAGCAAACGTGTCTTGATGTTACGGCGTACCAACGCATCACGTAGTGCAAGACCGTTCATGACAGTAGCCAGCATACCCATTTGGTCACCCGTTACACGGCCGACCAGACCATCTTTTTGTAACTGGCTACCACGGTATAAGTTACCACCGCCGACCACGATCCCGACTTGCACACCCAAACCCACCAGATGCGCAATCGACAATGACATCTGGTCCAGGATTTGAGCATCAATACCCATATCCTTGTTACCTGCAAGCGCTTCACCTGAAAGTTTCAGCAAAATACGGCCAAAACGCGGCTTTTTAGAATCCAACATGATCAAACTCCAAATTATTCATTTAATTTTATCTAAGTATTAAGCGGATTTAATTGAAATCAGTTTTGCAAACAAGTCATATTCGTCTGCATCCGTAATTTCAACTTCAAGTAAAGCACCGGCTTTAATCAAACTCTTATCGATATCTTCGACAAAGACATTGCCATCAATCTCAGGCGCATCAGCATAAGAACGGGCTACGGCAACCGGGAATTCATCTTCCAGGCCATCGACCAGCACGGTCATTTTCTGGCCAATCCGTTTTTGCAGTTTTGCTGCAGAGATCGCTTGCTGTACCTGCATGAAACGTTCATAACGCTCCTGCTTGATTTCCTCCGGCACATGGTCTGGCAAGTCGTTTGCTGTGGCACCTTCAACTGGTGAGTAGGTAAAGCAACCCACACGATCCAACTGTGCTTCTTGCAACCAGTCCAGTAGCATCTGGAAATCTTCCTCGGTTTCACCTGGGAAGCCCACGACAAATGTGGAACGGATCACCAGTTCAGGACATTTTTCACGCCAGATTTTCAAACGTTCCAGTGTATTTTCGCTATGGGCTGGTCGCTTCATCAATTTTAAGATGCGCGGACTGGCGTGCTGAAAAGGAATGTCTAAATAAGGCAGGATTTTGCCTTGTGCCATGAGATCAATTACTGCATCCACATGAGGATATGGATAGACATAATGTAAACGCACCCAAATGCCGAGTTGGCCTAGTGCTTCACACATGTCATAGAATTTGGTTTTGACTGGCTGGCCATTCCAGAAATCTAACTTATATTTGGTATCCACACCGTAAGCTGAAGTATCCTGGGAGATAACGAGTACTTCTTTGACGCCTGAGCGTTTCAGTGCTGCTGCTTCTTCAAGCACAGAACCCACCGGACGGGATACCAGATCACCACGCATACTTGGAATAATGCAGAAAGTACAACGATGGTTACACCCTTCTGAAATTTTCAGGTAAGCATAATGTTTTGGCGTTAAACGAATACCTTGTTCAGGCACCAGATCAATAAATGGATTATGTTTTGGCGGTTCAGGTACATATTGATGAACCGCATCCATCACTTCTTCATAGGCCGCTGCACCTGTCACTTTCAGGACATTGGGATGCATCTGGCGAATTTTGTCTTCGTCTTTACCTAGACAGCCAGTGACGATCACGCGACCATTCGCGCTCATCGCCTCACCGATGGCGTCTAGCGACTCTTGTACTGCAGATTCAATAAAACCACAGGTGTTTACTACAACTAAATCAGCACCGTCATAATCCGAAGCGACGTCATAACCTTCAGTCTTTAACTGGGTTAAAATAC
>CANQWW010000019.1 GCA_947627655.1 uncultured Acinetobacter sp.
AATGCAGCAGTCGGAGAAAGTACGCAGTTTTCTATGCTACAAGAGCCAAAACCTGAAGAAAAATCAGCAGAAAATCAACCTGTAGCTGAATAAAGAGTGTCTTGGAGAACAATCAAAACAGGTAGATTTGAATTCTGCCTGTTTTGAGTTAGCTATTTTTGACTACTTTAGCCTGAACCACCAGTTTAAAATAACCAATACTGCACAGGGTTAAAAGGCTGCACAGGATAAAGGCAAACTGGTAACTATAACCGGCAATCAGTGCCCCGATAATAAAAGACCCGGCGGCAATACCGATATCATAGAAAGTATAAAAAGTAGAAGTCGCATAACCGATGCGGTGCTTTGGCGCACGTTGGATGGCCAGCGTTTGCAGACAGGGCTGGACACTACCAAAACCGATCCCGATAAATACAGCAGACAGCATAAAACCGAACAGGGACTGGATTTGACTGAGTGTTAACAAACCCAAGCTAAAGGCCAGCAAGGCTGGATAAATCACATATTGTGGCCCTTTACGGTCATAAATTTTTCCGGTGAAGGGTCGTAGACTCATCATCGAAATGGCAAATACCACAAAGAATAAGCCAGCATAGCTCATCAGGTCTTTGCTTTCAGCATAAGGCGCAATAAAGGACATAATACTGGCATAGGAAAATGACACCAGCATCGCCAGAATTGCCACACTCAGGGCTTTCTTTTCAACAAAGTCTTCCAGTGCAAAAGATTTTTTCTGGACCGGGGCAGCAACAGGTTTTTCTGGTTCGTTAACCGGAATCATGAAACAGAAAGCAAATCCGATAAAGACTAATGCAATCAACAGGCTACTCACCTGAAAATAGGACCAGTATTCAATCAGGCTCAAACCCAGTAGAGGCCCCAGTACAATCCCCAGATTAACCGACATTACAAAATAACCCATGCCTTCGCCCTTACGCTGTTCCGGGATAAACTGATTGACCACCGGCACACAGACTGTGGTCAAAACACTAAACCAAATGCCGTGGATAAAACGCACAATAAACAGCAGGGTCAGCTGATCGGCCAGCAGATAAGTGATGGAAAACAGACTGAAAAAGATTTCAGAAATAATCAGGGTCTTGCGTATCCCAAACTTTTCAATAATCAGGCCGCTAAAAGGGCGAATGGCAATTGCCGAGATCATGAACAGGGTCATGGCCAACCCGGCCTGCGTCAATGTCCCCCCCAGTTCTTTTAAGATATAAATTGGCAAAATAGTGGTTTGCGCAAAATAGAAAATAAATAAAAACAGGTTGTTCGCCAGACAGAGCATAAACGGCTTTGTCCATAACGCGGAGTTAACGGAGTTCATAATAGTCCTGATACTGTGAGTTGGGAGACGCTGGGCTTTAAAGTATTATGATTATTGTTTTGTTCACTGGCAGATCCAGAAGCGAAGCGAGTACATGGAACTTTTAGAAAAATACGTGAAAAGTATCGTAAAGTTCTGGTATAAGTGTATCAAATTCAGAGGAAATGCTCAAGAAACTGACCGGTTTCTTTAGGGAAAATAGACTGTCAGGTATAAAAAATCAGCCCGCAGGCTGATTTCTAAAAACAGTTAAAATTACAGGCCTGCTTCATATTCAGTATGAGAAAGTAGCTTGTCTACATCTGCAATATTGTCCGGTTTGATTTTATAAATCCAGCCTTTGCCATATGGGTCATCATTAATGAAATCCGGATCATCTTCTAAAGCCGGGTTAATTTCAACGACGACACCTGAGACCGGAGCATGGATATCGGATGCTGTTTTGACCGATTCAACCACACCTGCCTGCTGACCTGCGCTGATATGTGAATTCAGTTCCGGTGCTTCAACATAAACCAGATCACCTAACGCATCCTGTGCATGGTCAGAAATACCCGTCACCACAAGATCACCCTCAATGCGTACCCATTCATGTGTACTTGCGTACTTTAATTCTGAAGGATGATTCATTGATAACTCCTTAAATCGCGTAAGTTCATTTTTGACATGATTTATACATTCTTTTTCTGCAAAACAAAAGGCTTATAAGTAAGGATCTTTACGCCAGTTACTTGGACTGCGGCCGCTCCAGCGTTTAAAGGCCCGGCTAAAGTTGGCCACATCGCTATAACCCAATTCATCAGCAATCTGTTCCAGCGTGAAATCTGTCCTTGAGAGCAGAGAAGTGGCATGCCGATAGCGGACTTCATCCACTAAGGTAGAAAATGAAGTGCCTTCTGCAGCCAGTTGACGTTTCAAGGTACGATCAGACATATGCAGACGGTCAGCCACGGCTTCAATACTCAGATAATGCTGTTCAGAATTGGTCAAAATATCCCGCACCCGCATGGCAATCCGGTGCCGCTCACCGAGTGCGGACAGCTCTGCTTCACATTGATTAATCGCAATCTGGCTGGCAATCGGGTCGGCATGTACCAGGCGGTTCATCAGATAGTTTTTTTCAAAGCTCAGCAACAGGTGAGGCTGTTCAAAACGGAATTGATGATAGGGGAACTTGGCAATAAAACGTTCAAAGCCTTCTGGCTTCTTAAAGTCAAAATCGATTTCTCCCGTTGCATCTTTAACCCCAGTAATGGCCTCAGCCATACTGACCAGACCAATCATAAGCGCAATCGAAATCTCCGTACGTAACGGTTCCAGCTGAATATCTGTTTGCAGCTGTACAGTTGCCTTGGCACCAAAAGTAGAGAAAAAAAGTTGTAAAAAGGGCAGACGTAGCTGGATAAAACGGTTGGCTAATACCAAGGCTTCGGTAATATTATTCGCCGTCATAATGGCATAACCAATAAAACCATGAATAGAAATACGCATCTGCGTACCCAGGTGATAACCCAAAGTGGGTTCACCTGTTAGCTTTAAGGCATGCTTGACCAGGTCATTGGCAATAACGGTAGGAATACGGAAATCAGGATCAGCCAGCTGCTCACTGGTCAGACCAAAAGGCTTAAATAACGACTCGTCGTTATAGCCCCAGCGGGAAATAACATCGAGAAGTAAAAGGCCATAAACACCTGGAATACCCTGGTCTTGGCGTGGAGCAATTGTTTTCATGCGCGATCCGTTGCACTCTGTCAATTTTTTTACTTATTTGCCTATATTGGCATGAAAGCACTATTTTTCTTCATTAAATTGTTGGACAAAACTAAATGGCTTTGTCCAAAATTGTAAGCAGATTAGCCTGAAATACAGGTAAAAATCAAACTAAACTGTTGTAAACTCTCGACTAAATACCACGATATTAGTGCTCGAGCTAAACAGCACCTGATCATGCTGATTGAGCGCTTGAGTTTCATAGCGCACAATGCCGCGGTCTGGCTTACGTTTAGACGGTTTAATTTCACTAATGGTGACTACCACACGGATTTCGTCATCTGGACGGGTGGGGCAAGGCCAACGCACATGTGAATCAGCACCAATTAGTCCATAGGCCACCGGAAAACATTCGGTCCACAAACGCATAACTACTGCAGCAGTATGCCAGCCACTGGCCGCCAGGCCCTGAAAAATAGGGTGTTGTCTGGCTTGTTCAGCATTGGTATGAAAAGGCTGAGGATCAAACGCCTGGGCAAATTTTAGAATTTCCTCTTCAGTCATGCGATAGGCACGACTTTTAAATGTATCACCTACGTTTAAGTCTTCCAGATATAGCATGTTCTATCCTTGCTGCTTGTGTTGCTGTTCCATCAGAAACTCCCCAGTTTGACGCTGCCAGAGCTGGGCATAAATACCCTTCAATGCCACCAGTTCATCATGCGTGCCTTGTTCCACAATCTTGCCTTGATCCAGTACGATCAGACGGTCCATTTGTGCAATGGTCGATAAGCGGTGGGCAATAGCAATCACCGTTTTGCCCTTCATCAGTTCATCCAAACTGCTTTGAATTGCGGCTTCAACTTCAGAGTCCAGTGCACTGGTGGCTTCGTCTAAAATCAGAATCGGTGCATCTTTTAAAAAGACCCGGGCAATGGCAATACGCTGACGCTGACCACCTGACAGTTTAACCCCACGTTCGCCAACATAAGCGTCATAGCCGCGCTTGCCACGTAAATCGGTCAATTGAGGAATAAACTCCTCCGCTTTGGCTTTACGCACGGCTTCAAACATTTCTTCATTTGTGGCTTCAGGGCGGCCATATTTGATGTTTTCTGCGACGGTACGATGCAGCAGGGAGGTGTCCTGGGTAACCATAGCAATATGCTTGCGCAGGCTGTCCTGAGTAACATCTTCAATATTTTGACTATCGATTAAAATACGACCTTGGTCAATACGATAGAAGTTGAGCAATAGTTGAATCAGGGTAGATTTTCCAGCCCCGGAGCGGCCAACGACACCAATTTTTTCACCTGGTCGAATGGTCAGGTTAAAACCGTCAATGACATTTTTATCATTGTAGGCAAAGCTGACATCTTCAAACTTGATTTCACCATGCTGTAACTGTAGCTCTTTCGCATCAGGTTTATCTTGAATATTGATCTGGCGTCCAAGCGTTTGCATGCCATCCTGAATGGTTCCCACATTTTCAAACAGGGCAGAGGTCTGCCACATTAAAAATTCGGCAATGCTGTTCAGTTTAAGCACCATCGCTGTCGTTGCTGCAATAATACCAAGTTGTGCCTGGCCTTCCATCCAGAGCCAGATCGCTGTCCCAAGTACGCCACCATATAGCACCAGACTGAGCATCAGGATGCTGATTTCATACTGGGCACCCAGCCGCATCTGCTTGTAGACAGTAAGCATGAATTCCTGCATGGAAGCTTTAGCATATTGGCTTTCACGACCGGCATGCGCAAACAGTTTGACCGTCTGGATGTTGGTATAGGCATCTGTGACACGACCGGTCATCACCGCTCGAGCATCAGCCTGCGCATGTGAAATCCGGCTTAAGCGCGGGATAAAGTAACTGGCTGCACAGATAAACAGAAATAGCCAAACCATCAAGGGAATGATCAGATAAGGGGAAATCGCTCCTAAAACCAGATTGATGGTGACAAAATAAATCACCACATAAGCCAGCATATCACCGAGAATGACCCAGAATTCCCGCACGGCCAGTGCCGTCTGCATGACTTTGGCCGATAAACGTCCGGCAAAATCATTATGGAAAAAATCCAGACTTTGCTTGAGCAACAAATTGTGAAAGCGCCAACGCAAGCGCATCGGAAAGTTGCTGTACAAAATCTGATGCTTAATCAAAGATTGCGCACTGGCAAAGACAATATTGGCCAGCAAAATAATACTGAGTAAAATCAGGTTATGAGTATGCTGTTCCAGAAAAGTTTCAGGCTGGCTGGCACTCAGCCAGTTGACCAACTCACCGATTTTAGAATATAACAAAGCTTCAAAACTGGCTGCTCCAGCAGTACATAACACTAGAATCAGCAGATAGCGCCTTACCCCATAAGCCGCCTGCCAGACAAAAGGAAAAAACTTGGTGGGCAAAGGTTGGTTCAGGTTTTTTGTCGGATAGGGATCTACCAGCCGTTCTAGCCATCGAAACATGTATATTCTCTTTTCTCATACATTTTGCTTTTGCTGAATTATAAAGGATTCTATTTTTTAAAGCCTGTCATCGAGTGAAATTGGCACAAAATGTTGAAATTAAATTAACTTGAGTTTACACAGCAATAACACCAGCGTACTGCGTGCGGGTATGACCTTGGATATTGAAGTCTAAAAGCGACAGAGGTATGTGCCAATAAAAAAGCCTGAAATGAACCAGCATTTCAGGCTTGAGTTGAGGTATTGAAATTTAAGTAATGATGGTTGAAGAAGTACCTGCAAAAGATTCTTTGAAATCATTACCAGAAGGCGCCTGATACACTTTCAGACCGAATTCCGGAATGATGGCCAGCAGATGATCCATAATATCGGACTGGATATTTTCATATTCTACCCAGGCGATGGTACTGGTAAAGGCATAAATTTCCAGCGGCAAACCTTCACTGGTTGGCTGTAACTGACGCACCATCAAGGACTGGTTTTTCGCAATTCCTGGATGCTGTTGCAAATAAAACTCGATATAGGCGCGGAAAGTCCCCAGGTTGGTAAGACGGCGCTGGTTATATTGGGAGTGATGCTGCAACTGCTGGTTAAATTTTTCCAGCTCGTCTGTTTTGGTATTTAAATACTGATCCAGCAAAATGAAGTTTTTGAGTTTGGTCTGTTCTTCTACCGACATAAAGTGCACGGTACTCTGATCAATATGAATCGAACGCTTGATCCGACGTGCGCCAGCTTCCTGCATGCCACGCCAGTTTTTAAAGGTATCGGTGACCAGTTTATTGGTCGGAATGGTGGTTACAGTTTTGTCAAAGTTCTGAACCGTCACCGTGTGTAATGACATATCAATGACATCACCATCTGCATTCAAAGACGGCATTTCAATCCAGTCGCCAATACGGACCATGTCATAAGAGGAAATTTGCACTGAAGCCACCAGCGACAGAATCGTGTTCTGGAAAACCAGCATCAGCACCGCTGCCATGGCACCAAAACCAGCCAGTAGGGTAAAGACATCCTTTTTCAGGAAAGTACCCAGAATCATCAAACCACAGACAATAAAGATAATCAGCTTGACCAGCTGTAAATAGCCCTTAATGGGCTTGTTTCGTGATTTAGGGTTACGCTGATAGACCAGATTAAAAATATTGAGCAGCTCTGCCAGTGCCAGAGCAATGGTCAGGAAGATAAAGGCCTGAGCACCCATTTGCACGAAGGTTTGCAGCTTGTCCGACAGATGAGGAACGGTGGTAATCCCGTTCATGATCACAATCGCTGGCACAATATTGGCAATGCGACGAATCACGCTGTGCTGGGCAAAAATATTATTATTGGCAAAGGGCATTTTAGAAATCAGTTTACGGATACCGCGAACCACTACCTGCTTGGCAAAAAGATTGGCGATAATGGCCAGTAAAATGACAATACTCAATGAGCTTAGCATCTCCAGCCATGGATACTGATCTGCCCAATCCTGAATGTTCTGAATAAAAGTAAACTGTTGCAACGAGTCTTTCTCTTTGGTTTAGAAATAACCCAACAGTTTAAGGGTTTCATGCCGGTTTTTTAATCCTGAATAACTTTTTAAAACATTTTTATTTATCAAATGGATAATTAATGGCAGGTGAGACTGTGAGGAAAATCATAAAATTGTAAAGAAAGCAGGCAGATGTTTTCGGTATCTTCTCGCTCAATCATTGCACTGAATCATTTATTTATTCAGCTGAAATATACAGTTCTATCGAAAATACGCGTTGTTGAACAGGATCATCGGTGAAAATGTAGTTTTATCGGTAATTCATGGTGAAGTAAGCACTGGCCCGCTATGATAAAGAGGCAAGCCATAAGGTCACTTCAACTATGGGACAGCAGTGGGGCTCTGGTCTGGAGAGCATGTATCTAGAAATCGCTATTTTTTCTCGTTTAAACCGTCAAGACTGCCAGAGCACAGTCAGCTTAATTTTATGAGATGCTTCATGATAAAAAAGCTCCCGATTTGGGAGCTTTTACTTTGCAGTGCCAATTACCACATCAAGTCATCTGGAATCACATAGGCTGCATATGGATCTTCTTCATCGGTCGTCTGTTCATTCTTTTCAGAATTATTGACGATGATAAAGCCTTGCATTTTCTCATTGATACGATCTGCCAGCGCTTTAGGCAGGAAAGCATAGCTGTCATTGTCACATGCAATTACCAGGCTGCCAGTGACCAGGGCATTATAAATCTGCTGGTTGATATAGACTTTTTTGATCTTGCTGTTGTCAATGAACTGATAAGCGACTTCGCCGTCGGTATCACGGATTTTATGCTGATTAATCATCTGCATGATGGCCGCTTTCAATTCTTTCTCTAGCAAAGCCGCCTTTTTCTCTTGCTCGATGGCCTGGTCTTTGGCCAGTTTCTCTTGCTTGGCCTGCTCAATTTTAGCCTTGATTTCAGCTTCATTGCTTTCGCCAGTGCGCTTTTCATGCACGGCCTGTTTAGACAGTTTTTTTGCTTTTTTATTATCGACCAGACCGGCTTTTAATAACTGTGCCTGAAGTGCGTTTTTAACCATGAGTATTTCCAAAAATTAATGCTATAAGCGTCGATAACGTAAATAGATGATCCAGTAGGTCAGACTTAAAGTAAGGCTCAGCACTGCCGGGATCAGGAATGCGTTCAATTTTAAAGAAGGATAAATCCAGCTGGCAAGAACGCCACCAATTAAAAAACCGATCAAGATTAATAAATGCAGAACGGTTCGTCGTGATTCAACTTCGAGACCACGCAAGCGGTATCCCAATGCAAGTCCTAAATCGGTTAATACACCGGATAAATGAGTGGTGCGAATAATGGTGCCTTTGTAATGGCTGACCATGGCATTTTGCACGCCCATCGCTACGGAGGCCCAAAGCAAGGCATAACGCGGATAAAAAGGCAGCAAAATCCAGCACAACAGGATAAATAGCGCGACCAAGCTTAAAGGATAGCCATAACGGCGGCCTAGTTGGAAGTTGCTATTTCCCAGAATCAGGCCGCTATACATGGATCCGATGACATAACAGACCGTAATCAGAACAAGATACAGGACTTGTTCAGGATGCCACTGCACCAGTGCCATCGCCAGCATACTGACGTTGCCCGTCATATGTGAAACGGATTGATGCAGGACTGTGATCAGACCAAGCACATTAATAATACCCGCATTTACGGCAAGTAAAAATGCACCCAGTTGAATCCAAAAAGGTAAATGCTGTAAGGGCATGATAACTCAACATCTAAACAAAAAAATATTGAGTTATCACTATAAGATCAATTGGTTGCGCGGTCTACAGCCGTGGTAAATAAAACGTCGGTAGACGAGTTTAAAGCAGTCTCGGTAGAGTCTTGTAATACACTGATGACCATGCCGATTGCAACCACCTGCATCGCCACATCAGAAGAAATGCCGAACAGACCACACGCGACTGGAATCAGCAGCAGTGAACCACCCGCAACGCCAGAAGCACCACATGCAGATACTGCCGCCACAACAGATAGAATAATCATGGTGGTAAAATCGACATTAATACCCAGGGTATTCACCGCAGCAAGGGTCAAAACAGTAATGGTTACCGAAGCGCCGCCCATATTAATCGCGGCGCCGAGTGGAATTGCCACACTGGAAGTCGACTCAGATACCCCTAGGCGTTTTGCCAGATCCATATTTACTGGAATATTCGCAGCAGAACTACGGGTAAAGAATGCAGTAATCCCACTTTCACGTAAACAGGTGAAAACCAGTGGATAAGGATTACGACGTGTGACCAGGGCAACCAATAACGGGTTAATCACCAAGGCGACAAAAGCCATTGTACCCAAAAGTACTGCCAGTAATTGCCCGTAACTTTCGAGTGTTTCCAAACCAGCTTCTGCAAAAGTAACAGCAACCAGACCAAAGATCCCCACAGGTGCCAAGCTAATCACCAGACGAATCACATAATTAATCGCATTCGCTGCATCATTCAAACAGGTTTTAGTGGTTTCAGAGGCATGACGGAAGGCAATCCCTAAAGCCACAGACCAAGCCAGAATACCAATAAAGTTTGCTTCAGCAATCGCAACGACCGGGTTGGCAACAAAGCTTAATAACAGGTTCTTCAGAATTTCACTCAGGCTGCCTGGCGGTTGTAGATCACCTTGTGCCGCGATATCCAGGAACAGAGTACTTGGAAAAATGATACTGGCGACTACTGCACTGACGGCGGCAAGGAACATTCCGATGGCGTATAAATACATAATTGGACGAATACGTGAGTTACCTTGACCCACTTTAAAATTAGCAATAGATGCTAGAACCAGAATAAAAACAAGAATAGGCGCGACAGATTTTAGTGCTTTAATAAACAGATCGCCGAGCAGACTAAGATAAGGTGCATACTGAGGAAAGATAAGTGCTACACCAATACCGAGTATGATGGCGATAATAATTCGGGAGACTAAACTCATACGCGAAAGGGCAGAGAACATAAGGTTGCCTTGTGGAAATTACGAGGGCTAAATGCGGAAAAATTTGGCTTATTTTATACTTAAAATAGGAATGGCTTAAATCATATTTTCATCTTAAATATAAGTTTTTGAAAAATAATAAAAATTATATCAAAATATAGCTTTTAACTGGCTAGATTTTAGCCGAAAATCAGAATGACTTAGAGCTTATAGCAAAAATATATACCTTATATTTTCAAATGAAATACATGAAAAAGAATTTAATTTTATTGGATTAATCTGCGCGATTGGAACTGCTTTTTTTCAAATTTCATCCCGCTTAGACCGCTATTAGATTGAGTAATCTTTGGTAGATGACTCAAATACTTCAGGAGATAAATCACGGATTGCCTGATAGTGGGTCAGATAAATACGGCCGCTCAGATACTTGAGCAATTTCAAATCTTGCAGTTTATCCATGACCGGTCCTTTAACTTCAGCAAGGTGCAACCGTACCTGTAACTTGGATAACTCGGTATTTAAGTCTTCCAGCATTTCCAGGGCACTCAGGTCAATAGTGCTGATACTGGAACAATTCAGGATCACATGCTCGAGCTGATCTTTATCACTCACAGCATTAATCAAAAAACCTTTAAATGAATTGGCATTTAAAAATGTCAGGTTTTCATCAATCCGTAGGGAAAGTACTCGGTCTGAGGTCAAGACCTGATGACGCTGTACATTACGAAAATGCTGGGTACCTTGCAGCAAACCCACCACAGCAATATGCGGGCGACTAATGCGCCACAGCATCAGAATAAAAGTTGAAATGATCCCAATGATTAGTCCAGTAGAAATATCAATCAGCACCACTCCGAAAAAAGTCACCCACATGGCAATACCATCCGCTTTGGAATAGCGCCAAGCCTCAGAGAAAGGCTGAAAGTCGACCAGTTTCCAGATCGAGACAATAATCGTTGCTGCCAGAATAGTCAGCGGTAAATCTTCAAAAAAACCGGTAAAAAATAGGCTCACCACAATAATAAGCAGGGAAGACAGAATTCCTGCCATTGGGCTTTTGGCACCCGCGTCAGCGTTGACCACTGTCCGTGACAGACTACCCGTTACAGGGAAAGCGGCGCTAACTCCGGCGCTGATATTGGCAATACCAAGCGCAATCAGTTCCTGATTGCTATTTAACTGACTGCGCTGCTGCAAAGCAGTGGCCTGGGCAATGGAGAGTGATTCAACAAAGCTGATCATGGCGATCATGGTGGCGCCCGGTAACAGCGTTAGAACCAGATCCCAGTTCCAGTGCGGAAAACTGAGCGGTGGAAATCCGGAAGGAATTTCCCCCACTGTTTGAATGCCTCGTGTCTGTAAATTCAGATATACCACCGCCGTAATCCCTAGCACCACCAGAATTAAGGGAATGGCACGGATCAGAAAGTCAGTGGAACCGATACGGCTCTGGACGGCTTGGGATTTTAGAATTTTGGGTAAATAGACCAGTAAAGCAATCGTGATGAGCCCAAATAACAAACTTGGCCAATGGATCAGCGGGAGATATTCAACCAGGCTGAAGGTAAACTCCTGCAGGTTGTTGGCTTTAAGCGGTACATTCACCAGAAACTTGAACTGTCCAATAGCAATGAGCAGGGCTGAAGCGATAATAAAGCTTTTAATCACGGGGTGGCTGATTAACTGAATCAGGAAGCCAAAACGAAAGATGCCCAATAATAGGGAAATCACGCCCACCATCAATGCTAGTAACGTTGCCGCCTCAATATAAACTGGTGAGCCGACTTCAAATAAGGGATTCAGGGTAGCAAAAGTCATCATGGAAATAATGGCTACTGGCCCAATCGAAAGCGTACTGCTACTACCAAACAGGGCATACAGAATCATAGGCAGAATGCTGGCATATAAGCCCATGATTGGCGGCAGGCCAGCCAGCATGGCATAAGCCATACCTTGGGGCACCAACATGGCAACCACAATGAGAGAAGCCAATACATCTGATTTGAATTTGACCGGGCTATAGTGGCTTAACCACGCCCAGGCAGGTAACCATTTCAGGAGGTTTGACTTCGAATTGGACATAAAACAATCTAAATCACAAATTTAGATATATTATGCACAAATTCTGCTAAGAAGTCTTGAGTTGAAGAATTTAAAGCTAAATTCAGAAAAATAAGACTGATTGGTGCTCAGCTATTCTAGTTATAAATCACCCAAAATGGATACGGAGGATAGCTGAGCGAGTAAAATTATAATTCTGAACAATCAGTTTGGAGTGCAATACAATTGGTATAAGGTTTTTAAAATCACCACCAGATTCTCGTCTTTGATTGAATAATAAATTTGCTTCCCATCGCGGCGGGTACTCACCACATCACTTTTACGTAACATCATGAGTTGTTGGGAGAGCGTTGGTTGTTGGATACCGGTCAAATGTTCGATCTGGGAAACGTTGAGCTCAGTCTGAGAAAGATGACATAAAATGATAAGACGATCGGTGTTTGCAAGAGATTTCAGGATGCCAACCACCTGATCAGCTGAATCACGCATGGTGGTGATTTCAAGATCGGTATTCATTCAGGATGTCCATAGAGATATTTATTACAGCTCCTTGATTATAAGGGCCTGAAAGCATGATAAATTGGTAAAAATCAATTATTTCTATGGCTTTTTATGAATTAAGTTATCAATAGAAATTATATTGATAAGCTGAAGTAATCAGTTATTCTTATTCTATATGAATGACTTATCTTATATTTGATTTATGATAATAAGGTGCAAATTCCACAATCATCTACAAATTTTTAAAATACTTGTATGATGTAAATGTAATTCGAACAAATAACATCAGGGACATTTTAATGAGTACAGATTCAGCATTTCCTATTCCCGCTAACCTCGGGATCGCGGTTTACAGCAATAATGCAGACACTATTGGCAATACCCCCCTAGTACGTATTAACCGTGCCATCTCTGGTGGGGCAACTGTACTCGCGAAGGTTGAAAGCCGTAATCCGGCATTTTCAGTCAAATGTCGTATTGGTGCGGCATTAATTGCAGATGCAGAGAAATCAGGCAAGTTAAAACCTGGCATGCACATTGTTGAGCCAACCAGTGGTAATACCGGTATTGCACTGGCTTTCGTAGCGGCTGCCAAAGGTTACGACCTAACGCTGACCATGCCGGCCAGTATGAGTATTGAACGCCGGAAGGTGGTCAAAGCCTTTGGTGCTAACCTGATTCTGACCGAACCTGCCAAAGGTATGAAAGGTGCAGTTGATGAAGCAGTCCGTTTAGTCACTGAACAGCCAGAAAAATACTTCCTGCCACAACAGTTTGAAAACCCGGCTAACCCAAAGATTC
The DNA here is from genome assembly GCA_947627655.1 of uncultured Acinetobacter sp. GTDB lineage: Bacteria > Pseudomonadota > Gammaproteobacteria > Pseudomonadales > Moraxellaceae > Acinetobacter. The sequence goes on from CANQWW010000019.1 coordinate 13,349, forward strand.
ATGAAGAAACGACTGGACCGGAAATCTGGGAAGCTACAGGTGGCAATGTGGATATTCTGGTAGCAGGTGTCGGAACTGGCGGTACGATTTCGGGTATTTCACGTTATTTTGAGAAAGTGCGTAACAAGCCAATCTACTCGGTTGCGGTTGAGCCGGCAGAGTCGCCGATCATTGGTCAAGCGAAACGTGGTGAAGACCTGACTCCGGGACCACATAAAATTCAGGGTATTGGTGCCAACTTTATTCCGGGCAACCTGGATCTGGACCTAGTCGATGAAGTAATCGCCATTGAAAGTGCCGACGCCGTAGAGTGGGCGCGTAAGACTGCATCACAGGAAGGGATTCTGGTTGGTATTTCGAGTGGTGCGGCGCTGGCAGCAGCGGCACAACTGGCAGCGCGTCCTGAAAATGCCGGTAAAAACATTGTGGTGATCCTGCCGGACGGTGGTGAACGCTATCTGTCTTCTATCTTATTTGAAGATATTTCTGCTGAATAATCCGAATCAAAAGCCAAAAGCCAGAATCTTTGATTCGGGCTTTTTTATATCTCAATGACGATTATTGACTTGACCTTCCAATAGTGGGAAGGTTTAAGCTATCCGTGAAATCGCATTTTATTTCTCATTGATGAATATTTAGATAGAGGACACTTTTATGCAGGAACAGTCAGTCACTCAGCTGTATCAATATACCGTACAGATTGAAGGGATGACGTGTGCGTCCTGTGTGGCACGGGTAGAAAAAGCACTGAAAAAAATAGCAGGCGTGACCCAGGCTAGTGTCAATCTCAGCACTGAAAAAGCATGGATTGAAGCAGAGTGCAGCATTCCTTACTCAGAAATTGTGCAAAAAATTGAACGTAGCGGCTTTAGTGTGGTGCAGCAGAAATTTGAGCTGGATATTGAGGGCATGACTTGTGCCTCCTGTTCTGCTCGAATTGAAAAAGCACTGAACAAGATTCCTGAAGTTTTAGAGGCTAGGATTAACCTGTCGACAGAAAAGGCTTATGTCACTGCAGTGAGCCACTTGAAACAGGCGGTACTGGTCAAAGCGGTACAAAAAGCTGGTTTTGAGGTGGGTGGAGATCAGCTTGAATTAAAGATTGATGGTATGACCTGCGCTTCCTGTGTGGCACGAGTTGAAAAAGCTTTGCAGAAGGTCACGGGTGTAAGCAGTGCACAGGTGAATCTGGCTACGGAAACTGCACAGATCAAAGGCACAGGTGTAGAGACAGCTGATTTAATTCGTGCTGTAGAAAAAGCAGGTTTCAATGCCCAGTTAAAAAATTCTCAGGCACGATTGTCCGAGCAGGAACAGTTTCAGCAAAAAAAAGCTGAAGAAAGCAGTGCCTTGTACCGCGACTTGTGGATCGCATTGGCATTGGCACTGCCTGTGTTTATTCTGGAAATGGGCTCACACCTGATTCCTGCCTTCCATCATTTTGTGACGCATAACATTGGTACCCAGAACAGCTGGTATATCCAGTTTGTCCTGACCACCTTGGTTCTGGTCTTTCCGGGACAGCGCTTCTATCAGCATGGTATTCCTGCCTTACTGCGTCTGGCACCGGATATGAACTCTCTGGTGACGGTCGGTACAGCAGCGGCCTATTTATTTTCCTGTATTGCGACATTTTTTCCATACTTACTGCCGCAAGCCACGGTACATGTGTATTTCGAAGCTGCCGCAGTAATTATTGCCCTGATTTTACTGGGCCGTTATCTGGAAGCACGCGCACGCGGGAAAACCTCTCAGGCCATTCAGTATCTGGTGGGATTGCAGCCGAAGACGGCGCGGGTGTTACAACAGCAGCAGTGGATCGATCTGCCGATATCGGATGTAGGTCAAGGGATGATTATTGAAATCCGTCCCGGTGAAAAAGTTGCCGTAGATGGTGTGGTGGTTTCAGGGCACAGTTATGTCGATGAAGCCATGGTGACAGGTGAGCCTGTACCTGTGGTCAAACAGATAGATGATACGGTGGTCGGCGGCACGATTAACCAGAATGGCACCTTACAAATTCGTGCCACTGCGGTGGGCGAAGCTTCGGTGCTGGCACAAATTATTAAAATGGTCGAGCAGGCCCAAGGCGCCAAGCTGCCAATTCAGGCGGCGGTAGATAAAGTTACATTGTGGTTTGTTCCTGCCGTGATGGGACTGGCACTTCTGACTTTTATCATCTGGTATGTGTGGGGACCAGAACCCCAACTCAGTTATGCCTTGGTCAGTGCTGTTGCTGTCCTGATTATTGCCTGTCCATGTGCCATGGGCTTAGCGACACCTACCTCGATTATGGTCGGTACCGGACGTGCTGCTGAATTAGGCGTATTATTCCGTAAAGGCGAGGCCTTGCAACTTTTGCAGCAGACCAAGGTGGTCGCTGTCGACAAAACCGGGACATTAACTGAAGGAAAGCCGGTACTTACCGATTTTGAGGTCATGGCCGGATTTAATAAACAGCAGGTGCTGCAACTGATCGCTTCGGTTGAGGCCAAGTCCGAACATCCTATTGCCCATGCCATTGTTCAGGCAGCAAAAGCGCGTCATCTGGATGTTATGGCTGTCGATAAATTTGATTCCATTGTAGGGGCCGGGATTCAGGCCCGTGTAGCAGAACAGGACGTTTATATTGGTGCGGAACGCCTGATGCAGCAGTTGGGCTTAACCACCGATGCCTTTGCAGAAACTGCAGCGCAACTGGGGCAGCAAGGCAAAACACCGCTTTACGCTGCGATTGATGGGCAGCTGGCCGCTATTATTGCCGTGGCTGATCCGATCAAGGAAACCACGTTTAAAGCGGTTGAGGCATTACACCAGCAGGGTCTAAAAGTGGCGATGATCACTGGTGATAATGTGCATACGGCGCATGCCGTGGCACAGCAACTCCAGATTGATCATGTCATTGCTGAGGTCTTGCCGCATGAAAAAGTCAATGCAGTTAAAACCCTGCAACAACAACATGGCGTGGTAACTTTTGTCGGTGACGGCATTAATGATGCACCAGCACTGGCACAAGCCGATGTCGGTATGGCGATTGGTACCGGAACAGATGTAGCGATTGAAGCTGCGGATGTGGTGCTGATGTCAGGTAATATGCAGCATGTGGCTACGGGTATCGGGATTAGCCAAGCAACCATCAAGAATATTCGACAGAACCTGTTCTGGGCATTTATCTATAATATTGCTTTGATCCCGATTGCGGCTGGGATTCTATATCCATTTTTCGGTGTGCTGCTGTCGCCGATGTTTGCTGCCGGGGCAATGGCATTATCCTCGGTCTTTGTGGTCAGTAATGCACTGCGTTTAAAGCTGTATCAGCCGGCTTAAGGAGAAGGCATGAATATTGGACAAGCTGCGAAGCATTCAGGAATTTCAGCAAAAATGATCCGCTATTATGAGGATATTGGCCTGTTGCCTGCACCAAAGCGTAATCAAAGTGGCTATCGTGATTATAGTGATGCTGATATTCGGACCTTGAGCTTTATCCAGCATGCCCGTGAGCTGGGCTTTTCATCGGAACAGATGAAAGAGCTTCTTGGTCTGTGGCGCAATGAAGTGCGGCAGAGCAGCGCAGTCAAAGCATTGGCTCAAAAGCATATTGCGACGCTGGAACAGAAAATTAATGACATGCAGACTATGCTAGAAATTCTGAAGCAGTCCGTTGCCCGTTGTGCTGGTGATGCACGTTCAGACTGTGAAATCCTCAAAGATATCGAGCAGGGCAGAGATACCCAGCCCTGATTTTCAAACCTGGCCTCATCAAGATAAAATAGACCATTGCTAAGGAGTAAGATCATGAAATTACGTATTGAAAATATGACTTGTGGCGGTTGTGCACGTAGTGTCACCGCGACCATCAAGGAACTGGATGAACATGCGCGCGTTGAAATTGATGTAGCAACCAAACTGGTCGAAATTGAAACCGGCGTACATCAAGATGAAATCATTGCAGCGTTGACTGAAGATGGTTTTCCACCGGTTGCAGTCTAAAGTATAAGCCTAACCCTAGCAGTTAGGCTTTTTTATGCGGAATAGCAGGGGCAATCATTAAAGCCTGATTGACATAGAGTTCAATCAAACGCTCACGTGAGCCAATTGCTTTCTGATAGCTGGTTGAGTTGAGCAGCAGGGAAGCACCATAGGTCACGGTCCAGATAAAGGATAGATAATCACGGATGGACATACTGCTATGATTTGCATCGAGATAACTGCGGGTCATATCACGGATAATCAAAATACGGTCTTCACGAATCTGATAAAGTAACTGAAATAGTTCATTCAGGCCTTTTTCGGTATTGGTCAAGCGCTCTTCAATCATATGCAATAAAATAGTGCGATTGGAATTATGCAAATGGTAAAGCATATATTCCGAGACATAGATACGGAAATCGCTATTAAACCGTTTGGAAATTTCAAGTAGACGCTGCTCATTGGCAATAATCAGTTCAAGATAAAGCTGGTTCTTGCTCTTAAAGTGTTTATAAATGGTCCCCTTGGCAATATCCATTTCACTGGCAAGTTCATTCAGCGTAATGTCTTCATTATTTTCCAGAATCAGGCTTTCCGCCATGTTCAGGATTTTTTCCTTCCGCAGAAGGAAGTTCTGTTGTCTTACACTGCTCATTTTATCTTTACTTCGGTGTCGAAAAAGAACACTTATAAATTAAATATTTTCATGCAGTATGACTATCAAACTTAGGTCGTGCATGGTAAGCAAAATCGCTGAATAATTACCCGTTTATCCGTTTTTTAGTGAATTATCTGGACTTGAAGGCTTTGTCCAGCACATGACGGTGAATAAAGCGCAACTTGTCCTTAACCACCTCTGTGAGTTTAAAAGGATAGGCATCTTCGAGACCCATACAGCGATTTAGAGCGTTCAGGTTGAAGGTTAGGGTAATCCAGTTTTCCAGAATATGTTCAAAGTCTTTGCCGCCAATAGGACATTCTTTGAAAGACATACTGGCTAGGCTTCTGCCATTGCCATCTACCCGGAGACCACCAAAGTAGGCTGTTTCAAGTGTTTCCATGATGTGCAGGTAATGCGCCCAAGTCTCAGCCCAGTCCTCCCAGGGGTGTGCCGTGGCATAGGTGCTGATATAGCGTTCCTGCCAGTCCTCAGGTGCGCCTTCTTCATAGTGTTTTTTTAAGGCAGCCGCATAATCCTGACGTTCATCACCAAAGTAATGCCTGAATTCCTCCAGGAGTTCTGGATGCAGATGCAGCATGACACTCCAGTAAAAATGTCCACTTTCATGGCGAAAGTGCCCTAATACAGTACGATAGTTTTCACCCATATCAATACGTGTGGTTTCCCGATAGACCACATCTGCTTCAATCGCATTCATGGTAATCAGGCCATTGGCATGCCCGGTCATTACCGGTTTACCATTCATCGGCAACAGGAAATGAAACCGCAAACCAAAGGGATCATCATCAGAACGTTTCGGCCGAGGCATAATATTCAGGCGTTGGGTCAGATACAGAAAGCGCCGTTTGGCTTCTTCCAGTCGACCCCAATAAATGATGACGTCCGGATCATCCAGGTTTGGGATCACATGGGTTAACTGGCAGGATTCACAATAGTCTTCATCAGAGTCACCTGGAATCATCCAGTTGCATACCTGATAATGAGTGTAGTTGTAGCAGGGCTTATAATGGGTAGCACGATATTCGGATTTTAGCGGAACCCATTCCATTTCACTGCGTTTTTCGAAGGTACACATGTCCTCTTCCGAAGCGATATAACCGATCGGATTGTTGCAGTGATGGCATTCAGTCGAGTAGAAAAAGATCTGATGCTCACATTTGGGACATTCGAAATATTTCATGTGCACTCCGTAATCAACGGTGGGAGCGGCAGAATCAAGCCATTGGATTTTAGAATGGTTTCTTTCATCATTTAAATAAAATCAATGATTAAGAGTTTTTTTGCTAAAAAACAGAAGATGAGATGGATGAATATTATCCATATTTTAGTCTGTATTAAAGATAGGTGAAATGTCATTTGTCATAATAATGTAAGAATTTTGAACCAATTCTTTTGTTAAGCAAACTATGTTATAGAGCTGCTATTTCCTTGTTTTTCCCGCTTCACCTGTTTATCCGGTGATAAGCTGATGAATGAGAACTCCCGTAATCCAAACTTTCTGCTATTAACCTTCGTTCCATTTTTAATTAGTCATCTTAACTGTAAAGACATAAAATTATTTCACTTTTATTGTGGTAGATAGAATTTCATGGCAATCAGTTGGATTCTATTCACGTTGATGGCGGCATTCATGCAGGCATGGCGTAATGCATTTCAAAAACAGCTGAGTAGTACTGTGGATGTCTGTGGTGTAACGCTGGCGCGCTTCCTGTTTGGCTTTCCACTGGCCGCACTTTATATCATCGGGTTATATCATTTTAAGCCAGTCGACAGTGTGGTGTATTTTACTCCGAAGTACTGGAGCTATATTTTCATAGCAGGGATCAGCCAGATTGTGGCTACTGCTTTGATGGTACAGCTGTTTAAACAGAAAAATTATGCCATTGGCGTGGGGTTGGCAAAAAGTGAAGCGATACTGGCTGCCATTATTGGGGTGATTTTCCTGTCAGATCATTTGTCGATGCTGGCATGGCTAGGGGTGCTGATCGGTGGTTATGCAGTTTTCCTGCTGAGTAAAGGCAATCAGATAACGGGGTTATCTAGCAAAACCTTGCTGATTGGAATCGGAAGTGGCCTGAGCTTTGCAATTACCTCACTTCTGGTACGGGAAGCCAGTCTGGAACTCTCGATGCTGCCCACCTTGCATCGCGCTGCATGGGTGCTGATTTCTGTGATCGGTTTTCAGTGCATAGGGATGCTGCTCTATTTAAGTCTGTTTAGCCGTCAGACACTGGTGGCCATGTGGCAGCGTTTAGGCCTGACCTTCCGGGTCAGTTTTTGCAGTTTCATGGCTTCGCTGGGCTGGTTTAGCGCGATGAGCATGATGAGTGTGCCAGTGGTAAAAACCCTTGGACAAGTTGAAATTCTATTCAGTATGCTGATTTCAGCCTACTTTTTTAAAGAAAAATTGGCACGGGCAGAACATTGGGGATTGGGGCTGGTGGTCATTGCAGCAATTCTCGTCATTTGGGCCTAAGACTGAGTTTGAGACATAAAAAAAGCCGCTGATTTACAGCGGCTTTTTATTTTGATAGCGCGTTTATGCAGCAATAAATGCGTGTACTGCCTGATTAAATGCATCGGGCTGTTCCACATTGGAAATGTGCGATGCATTAATTTCAAACAGCTGACTGTTGGCAATGCTTTCTTGCATTGACTTGCCATCTGCAACTGTGGTCACAGGATCTTGCTGACCTGCAACAATTAAGACAGGTACAGTAATCGATTTGATCTGTTCGCGTAAGTCCGCCTTAGCCAAAGCTTCACAGCAACTTGCATAACCTTCTGGGCTGCCAGCTCCAAGGTCGTTTGAAAGTTTTGCGACAATTGCCGCATTGCTTTGGATAAAGGGATCGGTAAACCAGCGTAATGCTGCAGTCGATGCAATCGGCGCTAGGCCTTGTTCACGCACCAATGCTGCACGGTCTAGCCAGGCTTGTTCCTGACCAATCTTGGCAGCCGTATTGCAGACAATCACCTGGTTAAATCGTTCAGCTGCATGAGTTGCCAGCCATTGACCTGTTAAGCCACCCATAGAAATACCACAGAACGCAGCTTTCTGAATATTCAGGTGATCAAGCAGGTTAACTACATCCTGACCCAGCTGATCCAAGGTATAAGGACCTTGTGGTGCAGTTGATGCACCATGACCACGGGTGTCATAACACACGACAAAAAAATCTTTCTGGAAAAAATCAATTTGTGGCTGCCACATGCTGAAGTTGGTGCCGAGCGAGTTAGAAAACACCAAGGCAGGTTTGCTGGCATCACCAAAAGTCTGGTAATTGATTTGAACATCATGAGATGTAAATGTTGGCATTAAAATCCCTCCCGACCTCCCTTTAAAAAAGGGAGGGGAAATTTTTATTAAGTAATAGTGCTTTTAGACGCGTTCAATAATCAAAGCAATGCCTTGGCCGACACCAATACACATTGAACATAATGCATATTTGCCACCAGTCTGTTCCAGCTGGTTTAGCGCCGTAGTGACCAGACGTGCACCAGAAGCACCCAGTGGGTGACCTAAAGCAATCGCGCCGCCGTTCGGATTGACTTTTTTTGAGCCATCTTCAAGACCTAAGTCACGAGTACAGGCTAAGGCTTGAGCAGCAAAGGCTTCATTTAGCTCGATCACATCCATTTGCTCTAGTGTCAAACTAGTTTGTGCCAGTAGCTTTTTGATAGCAGGCGCCGGGCCAAAGCCCATGATGCGCGGCTCAACACCTACCACCGTTGAGCCAATGATTTTGGCACGTGGTTTTAAACCGTATTGCGCAATTGCCTCATCAGAAGCAATCAGCAGGGCGCCTGCACCATCGTTAATGCCCGATGCGTTACCGGCAGTGACCGTACCATCTGCTTTCACCACAGGTTTCAGTTTTGCCAAAGCTTCTGCTGTGGTCGAGGCACGTGGATGTTCATCTTTATCGACGATTACAGGATCGCCTTTACGCTGCGGAATTGTGACCGGAATGATTTCTTTATCAAAGAAGCCTTTGGCTTGTGCTGCCGCAGTACGTTGCTGGCTTTCCAGCGCAAACTTGTCCTGATCTGCACGGTTAATTCCGAACTGCTCAGCCACGTTTTCAGCGGTTTGTGGCATGGTTTCTACACCATACAGGTCTTTCAGTTTCGGGTTGATGAAACGCCAGCCCATGGTGGTATCTTCAAGCTTCTGGCTACGGCCATAGGCTGATTCAGATTTACCCATCACAAATGGCGCACGAGACATCGACTCTACACCACCCGCAATGATCAGATCTGCTTCACCCGCTTTGATTGCGCGTGCTGCCATCGCTACAGCATCGAGTGATGAACCACAGAGACGGTTAACGGTTGTTGCAGGTACTTGATAAGGCAAACCAGCCAATAACGCCGACATACGACCTACGTTACGGTTGTCTTCACCCGCCTGGTTGGCGCAGCCATAAATCACGTCATCAACTTTTTCCCAGTTGATGTTTGGGTTACGTTCCATTAGCGCTTTGATTGGCAGTGCGCCCAGATCGTCAGCACGGACAGGGGCCAGACCACCGGCATAACGGCCGAATGGGGTGCGGATGGCATCTACGATATATGCGTTTTTCATTGTCTTTTCCTTTTACCTCCCTTAATCCCTCCTAAAAGGAGGGAGACTTTACACGCAATTAAATTATCTTTTGTGTGAAGTCCCCCTTTGAAAAAGGGGGATATAGGGGGATTTTATCTTTTAAAACTACTTAAGCTTGAGTCGCATCAATCAACTTGGCACCAGTCAAGGATTGCAACTCTTCAAAAGACAGGCCGTCGACTTTCTCGATCACTTTCATGCCTTCTGGCGTTACGTCAATCACGCAGAGATCAGTATAGATCCGGTCGACACACTTCAGGCCAGTCGCTGGATAGCTCAGCTCGGCCACGATTTTTGGGTCGCCTTTTTTAGTCACATGATCGGTGGTAATAAAGACTTTTTTGGCACCAACAGCCAGGTCCATAGCACCGCCTACCGCAGGAATGGCATCAGGTGCACCGGTATGCCAGTTGGCCAGGTCACCATTTTCTGCAATCTGGAACGCACCCAGAACGGCAATATCTAGGTGACCGCCACGCATCATGGCAAAAGAATCACCATGATGGAAATAGGCACCACCGTCCAGCAAGGTAACAAATTCTTTACCCGCATTGATCAGTTCAGGATCTTCTTCACCTGGTGCAGGTGGTGGACCGAAAGCCAGCAGACCATTTTCAGAATGTAGGAATACATCTTTATCGCTTGGCAGGTAGCTGGAAATTTTGGTTGGCAGGCCAATGCCTAGGTTGACATAAGCGCCATCCGGAATATCTTGTGCGACACGTTCTGCGATCTGGTCACGTGTTAATTTAGTGTAACTCATGTTTTTATCCTCACGTGATTAAGCAGATTGTTCAAGTTGTTTAGTGCTCACAGCCACCACGTGCTGTACAAAAATACCCGGAGTGATAATGTGTTCCGGATCTAGGGCACCAAGTTCAACCACTTCAGACACCTGTGCAATGGTCACATCGGCAGCCATGGCCATGATCGGGCCAAAGTTACGGGCAGATTTGCGGTATACCAGGTTACCCCAACGGTCGCCCTTGGATGCTTTGATTAAAGCAAAGTCAGCTTTGATTGGATTTTCTAAAACGAAGTCTTTGCCTTCATAGTTCAGGGTCGGCTTGCCTTCGGCCAGCAATGTACCAAAACCTGTTGGCGTATAAATTGGACCCAGACCCATACCAGCAGCCTGAATACGGCAGGCCAGATTGCCTTGTGGTACCAGTTCCAGCTCGATCTTGCCGGCGCGATATAGTTCATCAAAAATATAAGAATCAGACTGGCGCGGGAAAGAACAGATAATCTTGCGTACAGCACCACTTTTCAGGAGTTTGGCTAGGCCATAGTCGCCATTACCGGCGTTATTGTTGACAATGATCAGGTCTTTGATGCCCAATTCGATCAGGCCATCAATCAGTTCAGCTGGCTGACCTGCGGTACCAAAGCCACCGATCATGACGGTCGAACCGTCCTTGATCTGGGAAAGCGCTTCTTTCAGCGATAATGAACTTTTATCTATCATAATCTTGTCCTTTCATGTCCTAATCTGATGAAGGTCTATCATTTTGAATCTGTTGCTGCCACAGGCAGGCTGTCGCGGCGCTTGGGGCTCAGTAAAATATGCGCCACTATACCGATACAAATTCCCCAGAATACCGAACTTAAGCCTAAAAAATGCATGCCTGAGGCCGTAGCCAGAAAGGTGATTAGGGCAGCGTCGCGGCCACTTTCATCTTTCATGGCGGTTGAAATATTGATAGCAATCGCACCGAGCAGGGCCAGTCCTGCCAGCGCAGCGACCAGTTCTTTGGGTAACAGGCTAAACAGCATCACAATGCTGCCCGCAAATAAACCACCCAATATATAAAACAGCCCGTTTGCGATACCGGCAATATAACGTTTATCTTTAAGTTCATGCGCATCTTTACCCATGCACAGGGCAGCAGTAATCGATGCCAGTACAATGGTAATCCCGCCTACGCAGGCCACCGCCAGTGATGCAATACTGGTGGTGGTAATGATTGGTTTGGCAGGGGTGTCATAACCGCTGATTTTCATGATTGCCATACCTGGCAAAAACTGTCCGGTCAGGCTGACCAAAATCAGTGGAATTGCCAGATTCAGCATACCATTCATGGACCATTCCGGGCTGATCCACTGTGGAATTGCCAAGCTGAAATCGACCGTGACTGGATTCATTTTGCCCAGCATCAGGCTGAGCAGAATACCTGTTAATAATACCCAGAGCATGCTATAGCGCGGACTGAGCCGTTTAGACAGCAAAAAAACCAGCAGCATGCCAAAGACAATCAATGGCATACTGTCGGTTGCAGTAAACAGGCCCAGGCCGAACTGAAACAAAATCCCGGCCATCATGCCAGCGGCAATCGACTGCGGAATCCACTTCAGCAGTTTGTCAAAATAGCCACTTAAGCCGATGATCAGAATGACCAACGCTGCCGTAATATAGGCAGCGACTGCTTCATTCAATGAAATATTGGGAAATAGGGTCACCAGCAAGGCTGTCCCGGGAGCCGACCAAGCGGTAATCACCGGGACTTTATAGCGAATGGATAAAAAAATCCCAGCTACGGCTGCCCCGATTGAAATTCCCCAAATCCAGGAGATCATCATTTCGGGCGCAACCTCGGCCTTTTGGGCAGCCTGGAAAAAAATGATCAATGGTCCGGAATAGGAAATCAGTACTGCCAGAAATCCGGCGACTGTTGCCGATAGGGACCAGTCATTTTTTAAGGTTTTTAACAGGGTATTCATTGCTCTTGCCTCCATGCCGATTATTCAATAATCCTGTTCAATGATCCTGTGTGGTCTATACCAAGCCCGACTTAACCCTGATCACCACCGCCGACTGGAACAATGGTGCCTGTCATATAGGAAGATTCGTCAGAAGCCAGGAAGGTAATGGCGTTGACCTGTTCCTGAATGCTGCCATAACGCTTCATAAAAGTGCGGTCAACAGTCTGGTCCACCACTTGCTGCATCCAGGCCTGTTCATTGTCTGAAAGTGGATTGGCATTGCGTGGCACTTTACGTGGTGGGGCTTCAGTACCGCCAGTTGCCACGGCATTGACCCGGATTCCGTCTTTGGCATGTTCAAAAGCCAGACCAGCAGTTAGGCCGTTGACTCCACCTTTAGATGCTGAATACGGTACGCGGTTAATCCCACGGGTCGCAATAGAAGACACGTTAACAATTGTACCTTTCTGATTTTTAATCATTTCTGGTAAAACTGCACGGCAGCACCATAGGGTCGGGAACAGTGAACGATTTACTTCCTTGATAATTTCCTCTTCAGAAAACTCCTCGAAAGGTTTCATCCAGATGGCGCCACCTACGTTGTTGATCAATACATCAACACGGCCATAGGTTTCCACGGCTTGGGCGACCACTGATTCTGCACCGGCAAAGGTTTCCAGATTGGCTTTAACCGTAATCGCATCACCGCCTTGTGCCTTGATTTCGGCCAGTACCTCTTCTACAAAAGGTGACAGGTCAGCCATCACCACTTGAGCGCCTTCGCTGGCCACTTGCAGGGCAACCCCGCGACCGATGCCTTGCGCGGCACCGGTCACGATCACAACTTTATTTTCAAATCTTTTTGCACGATTCATTCTATGCTCCGGCTGAATTTAGTTGGCAGAGAATTTTTCAAACAGGAAGCTGGCCGGTTTAACCCCTTCAGCATCGAGCCAGCCACGAACTGCTTCAACCATCGGTACTGGACCACACAGGTAAACATCCACATCACCGCCATTTAGCCATTCGTTTTCGATATGACCAGTCACATAGCCTTTACGCTCATGATTTGAGTCAGGGCTGGCAACAACTGTGCGGTATTCAAACCACGGGAATTTTTCTTGCAGTTCGTTCAGTTTTTCAATCGCCACCAAGTCGAAGTCATTGGTCACACCAAACACCAGACGCACTGGATGTTCTGAACCTTTTTCTTCCAGCACTTGCAGCATAGACATAAATGGTGCAATACCAGTACCGCCAGCCAGCATTAGCACAGGGCGGGCTACATTACGCAGATAGAAACTGCCAAATGGGCCAGTAAAGGTCATCTTGTCGCCAGCTTTGGCATTGGCACTTAAGAACTCACTCATTTTGCCGTTAGGTACGTTACGTACCACAAAACCAGTTAAACGGTTACCCGGTTTAGAGCTAAATGAATAAGAACGAGTTTCTGTGGTTCCTGGAATGCCGACATTGACATATTGACCGGCCAGGAAGTGAATATCCGGCTGACCTTCATCCAACTGGATATCAAAGGTAATGGTCGAGTCAGACAGGTTTTCCACACGTGCCAGTGTACCTTGGAAAGCATGAATTTCAGTTTTACATACATCAGATGAAGCCTGAATCTGGAAGACTGCATCAGAAGTCGGTTTACACTGGCAAGCCAGAATAAAGCCTTCAGCGGCTTCTTCAGGCGTTAAAGCATCTTCAATATAAGTTTCTTCAGGCATGTC
>CANQWW010000020.1 GCA_947627655.1 uncultured Acinetobacter sp.
TCAGCTGCTTGATGTCTGTCTTGCGCATCTTGGACCAATGCCTCTGCAACTGCAAAGTCTTCACTTACAGGTGGAACCGTGATGTCTTCAAGGGCATCCAAACGATCTTGGAAGCCATCTTTTGCTTCACCGTCTGCTAATGCATCAATCGCTTCTTGAGCAGCATTCTTCGCTTCTTCAGCTGCATCAACTGCGTCTTGAATCGCTTGTTGCTCGTCTGGTGTGATAACGCCATCTGCTTCTGCTTCAGTAATTAAGTCTTCAGCTGCTTGATGTCTGTCTTGCGCATCTTGGACCAATGCCTCTGCAACTGCAAAGTCTTCACTTACAGGTGGAACTACAGAAGAACCTTTGTTCGAACTACCCTCTGAATCAGCAATGGCCGCCCCAACGACTCCACTAGCCAATAAGGCCGCACCTATCCAAGGCATTAACTCATTTGCCCCACCCGCAAGGAGGGCCTCTTCAGTAATTGGGTTATACCTGATTACATCTAATAATTGACCAGAGCTATCGGTAAATTCTGCCCAATATAATTCACCATTCTCATCTTCAAAAACGAGTAAACTTTCATTTACTCCTGGTTCAAAATAATTTTCTACAACAATTTTTTCACCATTTTTCAGTGTAATAATTGCTGCCTCACCCTCTCTTTTAATATTGGCGACATCCTCTATTTTTACGCCAATTTTAACTACCGAATGTTGATTTAATACAACTGAATCTGTATTTAAACTTTGAATAAGTTGACCGTTATCTTTGGCTAATATCTGAATTTCAGCCATGAGTAATACTCCCGAATATTATTATGATGCAATCATTTAAAAAAATGACAACCAAGCATTCATATCAATTGTTATCGAAAGTTAAAACCATAAAAAAATTGAGGATTAAAGAAAATTATTTAGAATAATTAAAGTAATAGTTAAGTAAAAAAACAAGGAATATTTAAGCAATTGATTTTGATATATATTTAAATAACGTGTACCACATCACGCTTTTTTAAAAAATTAAATATTTCATCAACTTAATTGAAAATTGATTTTACTGTTTTTTTTGTTATAAATTTGTAGAATATTTACAAGAATTAACAATGAATTTACACAATAAAACAAATTAGGATCACTATTTAATTACTGTAATAATATTTGTATTAAAATATATTATTATTGTTATAAATATAGCTGAATAAATATCAGCAAAAATAAAAAACCCACTCTTAATTTAATTAAAAGCAGGCCATAAAAAAATAACACTCATATCTATCTTAAATATTGAAAAATCTGCTCAAACTGATCCATTTTAAATTTCGGCTGAGCTTTAAGAAGCTCTTCAGTTGAACCATATCCATAAGTGACTGCAATCGTCTCAATTCCATTGCATCTGGCCCCCAAGATATCATGTTCGCGATCACCGATCATGAGGCAGGTTGCTGGGTCTAGCCCCTCCATTTGCAGCAGATATTCAATCAGCTCGCCTTTATTGGTTCGATCACCATTGAGCTCACTGCCATAGAGGCCTTTGAAATATTGATCTAGCTTAAAATGCTCCAGGATTTGGCGTGCATAAATCGTCGGTTTAGCAGTTGCCAGAAATAGTGCATATCCTCGTTCATTTAATACAGCCAATGTTTCTGCCACTTGAGGAAAAACTTTATTTTCATAGAGCCCTTTAACAGCAAAGCGTTCGCGGTAAGCTTGTAAGGCCTGTTCTGCCAATACATCATGACTTTCCACGTTCAAGAGCTTAGCAAGAGACGCTTTTAATGGTGGACCAATAATCCAGTCAATATTGGTCTCGGCTGGAATTGGATGTCCAACTTTTTCCAAACCATAACGTGCAGAAGTGGTAATTCCGACTTTCGGATCCGTTAATGTTCCATCCAGATCAATTAATATATTCTGAATCACCCCATGCCTCCCGGTTACTTCGATAAAATGCTATCGAGTGTTCACAAAATTTTGCCTATACTAACGTAAATATTGAAATTAAGGACATCGTTTTGCGCCCTTCTGTACTGTGCTTTTCAGGTTTAGATCCTTCAGGTGGAGCAGGTCTTCAGGCAGATATTGAAGCAATCGGCCAAAGTGGTGCTCATGCCGCTATTGCCTGTACTGCTTTGACGATTCAAAACTCTCAGCAGGTGTTTGGTTTTGAAGCAACGTCAAAACGCTTATTGCTGGCTCAGGCTCAGGCTGTGGTTGAAGATTTACCTATCCGAGGGGTGAAATCCGGAATGCTGGGTACGACCGAAAATATTGAAGCCCTGGCTGAGTTTCTAGCTGAACATCCCGACTATTTTTATGTGCTCGACCCAGTTCTGGTGGCCAATAGTGGAGGATCTCTAGGAGATCAGGCGACTCTGGTCAAGGCGTTTATCCAGCTGATTCCTTATGCTACGATTCTGACTCCTAACACTGTAGAATTACGTGCGCTCACAGGCGAACAGGACTTGGAACGTGCAACCCAGAAACTGTTTGCTATGGGAGCAAAGGCTGTCCTGGTAAAAGGTGGCCATGAAGATACCCCTGAATATATCCAAAACAGCTTATATATTCAGGGACAAATGGTCAGTCAGACACGCTGTGCTCGTCTCACTGGTGAATATCATGGTTCGGGCTGTTCTCTAGCGAGTTTTATTGCCGGTCGTTTAGCCATGGGAGACCAGCTTAAAACTGCCGTGCAACATGCTGAGACCTGGCTATTTGGCACTTTAAAAATAGCCGATACACCTGTCCCAAATGGACAAAAGATTCCGAACCGTTTTGGTTAAGCTGACTACTCTTTATAATTTGCAATCTCAAACTGAATAAAAGCCTGCTTTATGCAGGCTTTTATTCAAATATATCAGTTGAATAGGATTTTTATGCATGTATCTGAAGTTCCAGCATTGCTTGTGTCTGCAGGTCAACAGGGACAGACATATGTTGATGTACCAGCTTCCATCCATGCGGTTTTTTTTGTAAGCACACGGTAAAACGACTCCAATAAACCATATGCTGAATTTCGCTATTTAATGGAATAAGTTTAAAGTAACCATGGACAAAGGCTTGATCGGCACTGATATGCATACTGATATCATGTCGTTGTATATCCACGCCTTCTAACAAGAAGGGACGTTCAATCTCCCATTTCTGTCGATAAGCGTCCAAACTGTTTATTTCAGAGCTTAAATCAAAACAGCATAAATCGCTTGTACATAAGGTCATGGCATAGTCAACATCTAAGGTCGTAACAGCATGATCCCACTGTTGAAGTACGTCTATGATTTCTGTGGCTAAAGATGAATCCCCATATATCTTCATCTACTATCTCTTATATTTTTAAATTATTTAAATTTGCTGTCTGCTTTCTTATAGAGCTTCCATGATCCAGTAGACAGCATTCCAACCCGTTCTATTTAAAAATAAGCTTTTCCCGTACATCATCATATGCACAGATTTATATTTTGTTTTTTTATTTGCTGGCACTGAGGTGATTGAATCTAAAACCTTCAATTAGCTCACAATACTCCTAACTATAGTGACCTTCAAGTGCTAACTTTATTTAAGATGAGACAATAATTTTATTATAGAATTCTCGTTGCATGTCCTGAATTTCTACACACAGCTGCAAAGTAAGCCCTGTCTGTACAGGTATATGCTTTTGCATGACTGCTAACACGCACTGTGAGATTTCCTGCTTCAACTCTGGACTACGACCCGACAATAACGACACTTTGGCATGCACATAAGCTTGTGCAGCATCAGGGTCAATACCAATGACATAACACCGCTGCTGAATGGCACGGCTTTTAACGTCATTAGGATCATTCACATACTGACCTTCAAATAAAGCTTGATTGATGGCAAGCAGCATCGGCTTTACGTCCAGGTTTTCAATATTGTCGGAATATTCGATATGAAGATGAGGCATAACAGGAAGTTTCTCGATTATTTCTCTTATTATGACCTGAATAGAATAAGCTGTAACTCTGACCAAAGTAGGACGGTTTCAAACCACCGCCCTACCGGCCAGATCACGAGGATCAAGCTGAGATTAAGCTTTTTTTACATATTCAGATTTGAGCTTCATCGAACCCATGCCATCGATCTTACAGTCGATATCATGGCCATCCGCAGCATCAGGCAATAAGCGGATATTTTTTACTTTGGTTCCTAATTTAACAATGGAAGAAGAACCTTTAATTTTCAGGTCCTTAATGACCGTTACACTGTCACCGTCTGCCAGCACAGTGCCGTAAGCATCCTTAATGACTGCCTCTGCTTCGGTAATCTCGCCTTCTTTCCATTCATGCGCACATTCTGGGCAGATCAGTAAATCGCCATCTTCATAAGTATACTCTGAGTGGCATTTTGGACAATTTGGAAGTGCCATAAGAACCTCAAAAATAAAAATAAGAAATGAATAAATAAAAAAATCATTATATCATTTTATAAATTACTTTTTATAGAGAGTTTATAAAGCCTTACCAAGTTCACTTTATCTTTTTTATCAATCAATATGAGCAAGTATAGATTGCTTGAATCGATAAAAAATCATGCAAACCAAGAAGAACAATCTAAAAAATTAAGCCCCAGAGGTGCTGAGCTTAAATTCAAGATAAAGCGAGCATATAGAGCAGATTAATTGTTATAAGCTTGCTCTTCCTCTTCCGGGTCATCGTAGACATAAGCCATGCAGCCCCAGCCATCATATACACCACCAAACTCGCTGGCGATTTTGGTAAACCATTGCTCAAGGTCCACAATGTCTTCGTATTCAGGCTCCATATAGACATAGATCGTGATGATCCACTCCAAGGTATCACTTTCTTCATCCTGAAAAAGACTGATTTTTTGTTCTTCTTTTAGCAGGTGCAAGGCACAACGATCCACCTGCGCTTCATCATTAAATGCAATTGAAAACTCAATTTCATGCGCTTCAGTCAGATCATCCCCATCCTGAAACATTTGCCACAGTACATTGCCATTTTCATCATCTGGAAATTTTTGATAATCACGTGACATAGATCTGGTCCTTCTTATGATGCTGTTTTATTGTCCAAATTAGCTTAGCTGATTTTACTAAAAGATACGATCATAATATCGATATTTTTTTGATCTCGGATGCCCTGTAGACTTTACACCCAAACTCAGAAAAAGTTAAAAATTCTATAAATTATACAGTGACTTAAGTTGATACCAATGGTTTTAGTGATTTAAAAATTCGTAGCCTAGTCAAGTTAGAATCGGTTTCAAGCTTGAACCCGAGCATGACAGCATCGCTGGATTACAAGTTTGCTTTAAGCAAAGCAATAGTGCAGCAAATTTTAATTCCTCCAAGCGTAAATCCAGATAAATGGGATTGATACTGGCCTGACTTAAACCTTGCCCTTTATAATTGATCAGGTGAAAATCATCTTGTAGGGCTTGGAGCATCTGGTCCAGATTCTCGGCATGCAAACGAGAAAGATAGAGCTCGGCACGACTGTTAAATGCCAGTGTAATCATATCAATGGTGGTATTACGGCGATCTTCATCCAGATAATTACATGTGGCTGCTTTGGCAGTCTTGATCATCTCTTCAATCCGGTCACGTACAACGGCCAAATGCAAAGCCGCATCGGTGTCCTGATAGCCGTCTACCAATTCATCCACTATCTCTTGGACCGTACAGGTAAAAGCATGCTGATAGCCCTGGATTTTATGTTCCAAGGCCTCTACCACCTTTTGTAGTCGATCCTCTTCCTGGGCCTGCTGGTAATAACGCTGTAGCTTTTTCTCAGCCTGCTGCTCAACGTGATTCAGTGCTTCTTTTTGGAACGTAATGATATAAGCCTTAACACGCTCAATATAAGCTTTGATATCGTCAATCATAATAGCTGCATCAAGCTTGGTCATTTCCACAAAGCTGTCAGCCTGAAGCTTCCGGTTGATGACATATTGTTCAATGTCATAGATGTCCTGATATCTTTGATATTTATTTAATGTGGTTTTTAACCCACTAATCTGCATCCGAAGTTGTGATAATTCATACTGACTGTCATCAATCTGATGGTCATACTGTGAAAGTTTAAGACGTGCATGATCCAGATTATCTTGTAAAAACTGTAGATTCACACGTACCGACTTGAGTTTGGTCAGCAGCACTGCCAATAAAGCCGCCAAGCCCCCAACCAGAACGAATAAAATGATATTTAACATTGTTCGTTCTCCCCCCCATTAAAAAAATAAATACACGTAAAAATAAATACAAGCTGAAATATTGTGCATGAAATTCCTGTCAAAACTATCCCCCGAAATTGAGATAAAATTTTTATAAAATTCAGCTTTTAATTGAACGATCATGCAAACTTTGCGCCGTACGCGACTCAGCGTAAAGCATCTTTTTTTATTATTCCGCACACGCAGTATTTTTTATTGTGCTTCTTCAGATTTACCTTGCTAGTAAATCTTTATCTGTTCTCATTTTATTTTTTAATTTATTTCAACAAAACAAAAACTTAAAATCAAATAGTGCAAGAGAGCCAGCTTTTTAAAAGCGAGATTGATATCTGCAAGGTGATGAACAAGCCCTCCTATTCTTGCTAATGAAACAGCTCAAGAAAACTGTATTACGCTCCATTTCGCTTAATTTCATAGAAAAAATTAAGCTTGAATATCAAAATATTGTAATATTTTCTCACATTTTACCTACTGCTTTCCGATCACAGGCTATATTCATGTCAATATACCGGTGCTTTTAATTTGGCAGTTAAAAAGGTAAATTTCCTTGAATATGAACCTGTTCACCACTGAGCGGTTGTTGAAAAGCCAAGGAACTGGCATGCAAGGCCATACGTTGCAGTGGACTGCGCTGCGGTTCAGGGTGGTAAATTTTATCGCCAGTAATGGGATGACCAATGTATAGCATATGCACACGCAGCTGATGCGAACGTCCGGTAATCGGGGTGAGCAATACCCGGCTAATATCCTGTCCTGCATCATAAGTTAAAGCCTGATACAGGGTCTGGGAAGGCTTGCCTAGCCCTGTATGTACCATCTGCCGTGGTCGGTTTTCCCAATCGGTAATCAGGGGTGCACTGACTTCTCCCTCGCCTAACAGTTGGCCTTGTACCAAGGCAATATAGTGCTTTTGTACCTGGCGCGCCTGGAACATTTTACTGACTGCCACTTCAGCATCACGGTGCTTGGCAAACATTAAAATTCCGGAGGTGGCCATATCCAGACGATGGGTAATGCGGGCTTCTGGAAACTCGGCACGCACCCGTAAATAGGCACTGTCATGATGCTCTGGCAGACGACCCGGCACCGAAAGTAATCCAGCCGGCTTATCGATCACCACCAGATCCTGATCTTCATAAAGAATCTTTAATGAGCCTTGCGGTGGGCAGTAAACAAAGTCGTTATTCAGAGGCATGGAACAATGCTACAGGAGAAAAAGCGCAAAATATCAAGCCCGTCCCCGGCTGTCAATGCATCCTGCCAAGCGCAGAAAATTTACTATTAGATTGAAGGAGATGCCAGATCTGCGACATGCAAACTCTGCCGATACTGCTGTTTCAGCTCGTCTATTTCTGCTTGCACGAAATGGGTCAGCATGGCCTGTGCCTGCTGCAGGCTTAATCCCCGAAACGTTACATAATCCTTGGATTTAAAACTGAATAAACCAAACAGGTTTTTCTGTATGTCTTCAAGGACAATATCGCTTTCCAGCTTAAACTCGAGATGCTGTGCAGTAGAATATTCATTTAGACTGATCTGTATCGACTGTGATGTATCGGTACAGGTTACGGTAAAAGTCGTTGCTCCAGTCTGCAGCTGAAGTTGCAAAATCAGTAACTGATACCAGTTCATCGCCTTAAATTTATTCAGTACGCCTTCTGCTGCTAAAGTTTCAGTCTGAACTTCTTCATTATTATTCACTTGATGAGGAAAGCTTATTTCTAATTCATATCTCTTCATTGCAGCTTCAACCCGTTAGGCAACTACTTTTTATACTAGCAGTTTGTTGTTGATTTAGATTATTTAATTATAAAATGATCAATAAACCACCATAAATACAAAGAATGAATTTTATCAAATTAATTCATCAACTTATTTTTCTTATTCATCTCCATTATAGAATCATCAATCACTGTGGTTTTTTAGCATTTCATCCAATCTGCTATAGAAGCTCAGCATTCTGCTTTAAAAAAAATATGGCAATCTATCAACCTAATTTTTAAATTATTTGGTGTTTTATTGATTCTCTGCCGAGTAGAGGGAATGTGCATCCTGCTGGAATAATCTGCCTAAGCCAAGACATCCTGCTTAATCCGCCAAATAATAATCGACAGTTGACACCACCCGGACTTTCTTCAAATATGGCGTATTACTGTCACGATCTTCAATACTAAATAAGCCCTGATTGGCGGTTTTAATTTTCCCGAGACGGCTTTGTGAATCAGCAGCAAATTTCTCTGCCACACTCCGGGCATTTTGTGTGGCTTCTTCAATCATAGCGGGCTTGATTTCATTTAAGCCAGTAAATAGATATTCGGTTCTTTGCCCTGAATCTTCACCATTAAAGGCAATCCCTTTCTTGCCCAGCTCGGCCAGACGGGTTTGGGCTACACGTACCGCATCAATATTATGGGTATAAACAGTCAGGGTTTGATATGCCGTATAACGAAAGGTCACATTGGTGTCTCCCCCATACTGCTGAGCATATTTATCCGTGGTGACTGGCGCACCAGTAGTAATTTCTTCTGCCTTAAAACCTTCCACCTTGAGAAAATTCTGAATCTGCTGGGTTTGATTTTCCATATTGGCATATAGTTCGCTCAGGTCCTGACTGGCTGCACTAAAGCGAATCGGCCAAACCGAGATATCCGCCTTGACTTCACGTTCCGACAGGCCTTTGACCGAGACAATACGTTCATACTGTTTAATCTTGAGCGCACTATTCCCCAATATCCATCCGGCAATCACCATTCCCAAGGCAATCAGCGTACCTAAAATCAGTGCAGGCTTAAATTGCTGCATGGGCATCACTCCTTTTCTCATCTTTATTCTTCTTGTCTTTGTCTGTCTAAAGCCTATTTTGGGGCCAGAATCTCAGCCGATCAGCTCTAGATTTAGTACAGCGGCATTTAATATTGTCATTTTTCTAAATACATAAATGGCTACAATCGTCGCTTAAAATGACGGCTCTTATGGCAGATTAACAGAGATGATTCAAACTAAAACATAGTAAATGTGTATCTTTGCTGAGGGGCGTTGATTAAAAAATTGGGGAATAGTGGATTATTTTTATAGAGAAAATCTTTTAGGGTGTAGGGAAAACTCGCAATGGTTTACTTCAACTATCAATCTTGGTAAGAATTGATCTTATAGCCTACAAACTTCTGGTTCATAGCGTCCTAAGCCGGATCAAGACCTTTTGGGTAAGTACTGCTCTCGCGTTTTGCGCCGCTCACAGCATGCTACTCTTTCCGATCCCGTCACACCCTTGAGAGATATATTAGCCTTGAGCGTGTGGAATTAATTTCCTATGTTTTAGCAATTTTTTATTTTTCTGAAAAATTATTCCACTTATAAATCAGTAAGTGAGAAATAAATTCCAACTCAGGTTTTTTATGACCTTTTATTCTGGAAATAAGCTATTTATTGAGATTTTATTTCCAGATTTTTTGAATAATTTACCTTATACATAGCCCTGTAAATCATTATGCACTAGACCATCCATCCTTCATAACCAGTATTTTGATATAAGGATGAGTCGACCATGATTCAGTTTGCTTAACGCTAAAGTGAAGATTTCTAGGTTTATCCTATAAACCAATTTAAAGTGGACCTAACTCACTGCCTTACGAAATGACATAAAGATCAGCGGCCACGCGGTAATATTTGTAGGGCATCATCTATTTCATCCACTGCATAGCTGGCTCAGTTTTATCTCTGATAAGCACTTGTTGGCACTTTATATGTACGGCCATCGATTCATGCTCTATTTAACATCCAAGCCCTACCCTTCAGGACTTCAAATGCAGTATATGAATGGCAGAATTTAAGCCAAGGTCAGCAAGCATAGAATATTAAAACGTTAATTCATCGAAATCTTTAATTTTGGACAGATACATAGGTGCCTGTTTGATACGAGAAACGGTTTCTTTAAATTTCGGTTTGGCCTCTATTTCAGTATTTAAGTTTTTACTGTAAATCTTTTTAGCGCTGAGAAAATTGATGCTGACTTTAGACTCCAGCAACGGTCCCTGATGCGAAAATGCATCATAGCCAATAAGTCGCATATCGCGATTTTCAAAACGGAATTTATAGCTCCAGTGTCCATAACGACCATGCTGATAATTAATCTGCAGTAAACCATTCTTGATTTCAGGCACCAGTTCCGGGGGATAATACACTCCGCCATCTTCTTGATCGGAACTAAAGCAGTTTAAATTCCAGATCACAGGTTGATAAGAGTTATTATCCTTTTGCCCCAGCAATACAATCAGGCCACGCCGATTACGATCCAGTATGCCACGATATTCGTCTTTGATTTTGGCTTTGGGATTGATGCCTTTCACCAGCAGAACAGCATCCTCAATGCCATCTTTATTTAGATCCCCTTTTACCACCTCAAAGAAGGTATATTTTTTCGGAATATAGGCCTGAAATGTTTTTTGTTCCTGTCTCTGCTGACGCTCTTCAAGCTTTGGGTTTTCTTGGGCCATGACGAATGATGAAATGGGCAGTACAGCACTGAATAGTAGGGTGAGTCTTGTTATTCTCATCATTTTAAACCTCATCAATGAGTACTTGGCTGTAGATACTTGATCATTTATACAAGCTTTATTTTAGAATGAAATTATCCTACGCACATACAAGACTGAAGCTGATTGTTATCCTGATGTGTAGATGTAATGAAACATTCCTTATTCTTCATCATTATTGCTATTTTAATGTTTCTGGCCCCACTCATCCGCATATATTGATAATAAGCTCATCATATGCAAAGTAGCTGATCAGAATTCAGGTCTCTATATCCGCTTGTTCAAGACAAGCTGTCTTTAAGTGAACAAGCAAATACATACTGTGAACGACTCCAGTATTTGGTCTTCACAAGCATATTCATATAAATTACTACCTATTATTTTTACAGTGAAAAATATAATTTTTGTAGGCATTTATAAATCACCTACTCAAAGTATGTCTTTTATGCTGAAAAGGCAATCAAGATACAAGAATCTTTACTTAATTATTCACGTATTTTCAACGTTACAGTCAGGGCATTAAAAAAATACGGCGGGTTTGACTAGACGACCGAGGGATCGGCTTTGGCTTTTTTATTGCGCTTAAACCAGCGTACAAACCAGATCATAGCGATTATCAGAGCCATCACCACCAAGACAGGCGCGATAAAGGACAATACTGATAACATAATGGCGCTGATCCATTCACCGGTAGAAATAACGGGATTACCCGTGCCACCTGTGGTTGCAGTGGATAACCCTCGCAAAGCCACCGTACCAAACTGTACTGCACCTGCTGTTCCTCCACCGACAATCAGTGCCGTTGCCCAGCCGACAAACTGGGACATTTCGCCATTACTTACGGCCATGGTCGAAACAGTTCCTGCCAGTACCGCAGCTGGTGTGGCAATAGTATCCAGCACATTATCCACCCAAGGAATATAGTAAGCGGTTATTTCACAGAGCGTTGCCACGGCAAGGGTTAGACAGACCGAAGGCAATGCCAGCCAGCCAAAGCCCTGAATCGGTACAAACCAGCCCAGATTGCATGCGGCACTCATGACCAATAGCGGGACGAAAATCCGAAATCCACAAGCTGCGCTTAGGCCTATACCAATACATAAACCGAGGATTGTTTCCATACCGCTCTCCAAGCTTATTTTATCAAGTCTGTGTTTATTCTTGATTCTTAACATAACAAAAAGCCCTATTGGGTAATAGGGCTTTTATTTAAAACAGGTTTTACTGTTTTATGTTTTGTTGTAGCTTAGGCAACCTTATTGTTATATTCGGTGCCGAGGCATTTGGTACACGGGGGTAGTCGGTCTGTACCAATTTCTAAGTAAGTGCGGTGTCCGCATTGGACACAAAAATAGAAACCTGTTCCGGGTTTAGAGCCAGCAGTTACCATCTTTGTTCTCCGTTTGTTTTTAGAAAATGGTCTAATCAGTATAGCCCTCTTGTGATGAAAGTCTATTGTCCATTTTTGTAAATGATGATGGCATTTAGGCGAAGGATTATTTAATCAATCTGGTTCATCTGATTTACTAGCAGAATCTTTTGGTATTGCATTAACATCGATCATTTTTAAGTTCTTTAAACCACTTTGATTCGTCAAATTTATAAAGTTTTGCCATCTTTGATCAGATATTTCCATATTATGAATAACCAAATAAACCCCTTTCAATGACTTCTCAGCTTTTAAATAAATAGGAAGTTGATTCTTATATCCCTTTGATAAATTTGGGTTTGATGTCAGTTTTACTTCTACTAATACCTTATTATGTGCACCACCACTAAATTTAAAATCAACTGGTCCTCTACCTGCATCTGCTTCAGGGGTAATATCAATGTTATTTGCCGTGCAATAACTATTGGCTATTCCAAAGAATAAAAGTTGTGCGGCAGACTCGTGTTTTCTTTTCCCATTTTTATCATATAGTAATTTACACAATTGATTATCTTCTATTAAGACTTTAAAGTGCTCACACATTTTTTCCACTAAAGCGAAAACTTCATCTAAAGATGGACTACTCTTTAATTTAAGCTCTAAAGGGTGTTCTTCTACAAATTTCTTTGCTGTCTTATACCAAATAAACTCTCCTTTAGGATCGTCATCAAAATCATAAAATTCTATTGGGGCGGATTTATATGCTTGTAAAACTTTCTGTAAAAATTTAGGATCACTAACGATAGCTGATCTAATATGACCTTTTTGTTCCTTAACAGAAATCTTTTTAAATGAACCCTCTATGACAGAATTTAAATAGCCTCTTAATTGTTGATTATGTTTACAAATCCAATCAATATCCATAAAGCTATCAGCTATCAGCTATCGGTAAATCCCTAAGAAACTCTTTCGGTACAAGAATAATCGCCTTCTTGCTCAGTAAGTTTTCAGGTAAATCTATAGCCCCATAATCTTTTGAGAATTTAAGTTGGCTTAATTTAATACCTAGGTCGTTACATATACGTTGTGTGTATTCTATTAATTCATCTATAAGAATATTAGAAATTAAATCACTGATTAAATCAGGTCCTATACCATCCTGAAATCCTCCGATCAATTCAAATATTGTCGGGTCATTTGTCCCAGCATCTAATATTTCCTTTAAATTTTTTAGAATTTCTACCTTTTTAATCTTACCAATACCACCTCCACCCTCATCATTTTTGCTATATCCAATTGAAAGACCATTAATTTCACTAGACTTAAAAAGTTGTATGGCTTGATTCCAAAATAAATCATTTTCTTTTTTACTTGCACTTAACAAGCGTAGGATATTGGAAAAATAAGTTTCAATTTTTTGTGTGGCATTTTTAAATTCGGGTATTTGGCTCTTTTTTACTAAAAGTGGATCAATAAAAAGTCTAGTATCTAAACCTAAAATAGGATCTAAAGCTCCCGTAGTCTCAAAAACAACTGGATCTATTTTGTATGAATCAGAAAAACTAATCGTCACTTAAATCATCCCCAAAATTAAAAATGTAAAAAAGCCCCAATGAACATTAGAGCATTTTTTAAACAAATTCAATAACTTTAATCCACCCCTTGCGAAGCAATGCTTCTCACCTTTAAAAAAGGAGGGAGTTCCCCTCTTTTCTAAAGAGGGGTTAGGGGAGATTTTTATTAGCAACTCGAAAAGTTAAGCCACATTCCCTTCCAAAAAATCCTGTGCAAAGCGCTGTAATACCCCACCCGCTTCATAGACAGAAACTTCTTCTTCAGTGTCTAAACGACAAGTCACTGGCACTTTGATAATTTCATTCTTACCATCATCGGTTGAACGCTCAACCACTAGAGTTAAGTCAGAACGTGGCGCAATATTGCCAATCACGCTATACAGCTCAGTACCATCTAAATTTAAAGTCTTACGGTCTGTACCCGGCTTAAACTCCAGTGGAAGAACACCCATACCAACCAAGTTGGTACGATGAATACGCTCAAAACCTTCAGCCACAATCGCTTCAACACCCGCCAAACGTACGCCTTTCGCAGCCCAGTCACGGCTTGAACCCTGACCATAATCCTTACCCGCAATCACAATCAACGGCTGCTTACGGTTCATGTAGGTTTCAATCGCTTCCCACATGCGCATCACTTCACCTTCCGGCTCCACACGCGCTTTAGAACCCTGTTTAATCGTGCCGTCAGAACGTACCACCATTTCGTTATACAACTTCGGATTTGCCAAAGTGGCACGCTGTGCAGTCAGATGGTCACCACGGTGCGTTGCATAAGAGTTAAAGTCTTCCTCAGGTACACCCATTTTCGCCAGATATTCACCGGCTGCCGAATCGAGCACAATTGCATTTGATGGTGATAAATGATCCGTAGTGATGTTATCCGGCAAGATTGCCAGCGGACGCATGTTTGCAAGCGTACGCGGTGCAGCCAACGCCCCTTCCCAATACGGCGGACGGCGAATATAAGTACTTTGTGGACGCCAGTCATACAGCGGACTTGCTGCTTTCTCGCACTCACCCAAATCAAACATCGGAATATAAACTTTCTTAAACTGTTCCGGCTTCACTGATTCTTTTACCAAAGCATCAATTTCTTCATCCGATGGCCAGATATCTTTCAGGTAAATTGGATTGCCATCTTTGTCATTACCCAGTGAATCCGTTTCGATGTCAAAACGAATTGTCCCTGCAATCGCATACGCGACTACAAGTGGTGGCGATGCTAGGAAAGCCTGCTTGGCATACGGATGGATACGACCATCGAAGTTACGGTTACCAGAAAGCACCGCCGTGGCATATAGGTCACGGTCGATAATTTCCTGCTGAATCTGCGGATCGAGCGCGCCCGACATCCCGTTACAGGTGGTACAGGCATATGCCACGATACCAAAGCCGAGTTTTTCCAGATCTTTCAGTACGCCCGCTTCTTCTAAATACAACGCTGCTGCTTTAGAACCTGGTGCAAAAGAAGATTTCACCCAAGGTTTACGCACCAAGCCCAATTCATTGGCTTTACGCGCTAATAAGCCCGCTGCCACGGTATTACGTGGATTTGAGGTATTGGTACAAGACGTAATGGCTGCGATAATCACCGCACCATCCGGCATTAAACCTTCTGCTTCTTGCGCACGTGCAGCCTCTAAATTTCCGGCAATGCCTTTTTCTTTCAGATCAGCGGTCGATACACGTGCATGCGGATTCGATGGACCCGCGATGTTACGGGTGACCGCCGACAGATCAAAACGTAGTACACGTGGATATTCCGCCTGCGTCATTTCCGAAGCCCACAGATCAATTTCCTTGGCATAGGTTTCAACCAGTTTGACTTGCTCTGCTTCACGGCCAGTCAAGGTCAGGTAATCAATGGTGTTCTGGTCAATATAGAACATGGCTGCAGTTGCACCATATTCCGGGGTCATATTGGAAATCGTGGCGCGGTCACCGACTGACATGCTGTCCGCACCTTCACCGAAGAATTCCAGATAAGCTCCAACAACACGTTCTTTACGCAGGAACTCAGTCAGTGCCAAAACGATATCAGTCGCGGTAATGCCCGGCTGACGCTGTCCAACTAACTCTACGCCGATAATATCTGGCAGACGCATCCACGATGCACGGCCAAGCATCACATTTTCAGCTTCTAAACCACCGACACCGATCGAAATCACACCCAGCGCATCGGTATGCGGCGTATGTGAATCTGTACCGACACAGGTATCCGGGAATGCAACACCCTCACGGTTCTGGATCACGGGGGACATTTTTTCCAGATTGATCTGGTGCATGATGCCGTTACCGGCAGGAATCACATCGACATTTTCAAAAGCGGTTTTGGTCCATTCAATAAAATGGAATCGGTCTTCATTACGGCGGTCTTCTACCTGACGGTTTTTCTCGAAAGCATCTGGGTCAAAGCCGCCATATTCAACTGCCAGCGAGTGATCGACAATCAGCTGGGTCGGCACCACCGGATTGACCTTAGAAGGATCACCGCCCTGATCGGCAATCGCATCACGCAAGCCGGCCAGATCGACCAATGCTGTTTGCCCCAAGATGTCATGACAGACCACACGTGCCGGATACCAGGGAAAATCATGCTCCTGTTTACGTTCAATCAGCTGACGTAATGACTGTTCCAGAATGGCAGGATCACAACGGCGTACTAACTGCTCAGCCAGCACTTTGGAGGTATATGGAAGTTTGGCATATGCGCCTGGCTGAATATCTTCTACGGCCTGACGCACGTCATAATATTCGAGCTGGGTACCCTGCAGCGGTTTACGGTAGTTGTTATTCATAGCTTTCCTGCCCTCTGACATTTCTTCTTTCTACTGTCTTTGTTCTTGATGAGAATCATCATGTGCTTGGCATAGTACACTGCGCAAAAGCCATTTCCCAAATCTTATATTTTTCAGACACTTATATATATAAATCAGTGTTTTTGTAACAACTAGTTACATATTCTGTGAAATTCACCCCAAAAATCTGCCTTTATTGGCTCAAAACAGGCCATTTTGACCTCATTCTTTAGTATGAGAACGGCATCTTTAGTTTAAAAAGCATCCAGTTTTATATTTTATTTCATTGCGCTGCGTGACAATTGCCTTTCCAGATACACAGAACATCAGATTTAACCGCCGCTATTGACACAAATTATGAATGCTGCAGATGGCTAAACCTGCATATAGAGAAGATACAAGCGTATAAAGCTTGTATGTAAAAGCCATCTTTAACCGACCTAATGCATTCCAGCCTGCAATCCCCTATCTTTTATAAGATTTTTTACAAATATAAAGTTCTGCTACTTCTATTTTAAAATCCGCATATCAATCAGCTAATTAAAGTGGCATAGAAAATCATATTACGGTATTTATCGGCCTTCTGATTCACCATTGGTCAGCACCTCCTCATTTGGTGATATTCACCTTTATCGCATTTCAGTAAATCTAAGCAGTCATTGCTTCATAACAAACAATAAAAACTAACCAAGGTGAGTCTCATGTTACAACTAGCCATTATTGGTATCCTCACAGCGCTGTTTGCTGTAGTGGTATCCAGCTGGAGTAGCGATAAAAACCCAGGCCCTCCAGCCAACCCGATTAAAACGCCGCCCAAGCCAGGCACACCATCCAAGCCGAATCCTTCTCAACCAGAAGTGTCTGCGATGCTGATTAGCAATCCACCCTTACTGCAAAAAAATAACAAAGGAAAGTACGAACTGATTGCCGCATATAAAACCAATCAAATTTTTAATCCGAGAAATGGGCAGTGGGATCAATTGGTATTGCGTGGTTATTTGACCAAATCCAGTCTATTTAACAAGAATAGTGCGCTGACCACCGGTATTCGCGATGAACTGGTCGGCCCGCAAATCCGGGTCAAGCAGGGTGAAACCTTAAAAATTAACCTGAATAACCAGCTACCCGATGAAAGTCCTGAAAGCTGTGAACACATTACAGATATTAATATTCCGCATTGTTTTAATACCACCAACCTGCATACGCATGGCTTCTGGGTCAGCCCGCAAGGCAATAGTGATAACGTCTTTCTGAGAGTCTCGCCTCAGACCAATCTTGATTATCAATACAAGATTGAAGCAAACCATCCGGCCGGTACCTACTGGTATCATGCACATTTACATGGTTCAACCGCCATTCAGGTGTCTAGCGGTATGGCTGGCCCATTGATTGTTGAAGGGATACGAACACCGAAAGTCAAAAATGGCAAAGTCACCGCCACAGGGGATCTGGATATTCTTTGGAAAAACCAGACCAAAAACAATTCTTCCCATGAAAAGGTGCTGGTGTTCCAGCAAATCCAATATGATTGTATCAATGACCAGGGGACTTCCATAAATAGCAACAATTGTGAAGGTAGCGCTATCGGTGTTATGGAAAATTATAGCGGTCTGAACAGTTTTAATGCCTGGGGCCTGAGAAATTATTCCACCTCCATCAATGGTAAAGTGCTGGGTGAAATCCAGGCCAATCAGAATGAATATCAGCGCTGGCGCATGATTCATGGCGGGGTACGTGACACTTTGGGGCTCATTATCAAAGAGCTGCCCCAATCACAGAAACTGAGCGCAGAACAAACCATTCAGGCCTGTAGCGAATATCAGGACAGCAGTCGTAAAGAGGATTTTGACCGATTAACCAGTCTGCCGGTCTATACCTTGGCTCAAGATGGTCTGACCATGACTGAGGTACAAACCCGACGTCTTTCGGTCTTCCATCCCGGCTACCGTCATGATGCGATGCTGAGTTTCCCGACCACCAATAAATATTGTATTTTTGATGTGCAGCTCAACATCAATGACCAGATCAACAATATCCCGCTGCCTGGACAGGTCACGCCACAGATTTCGCCACAGAACCAGTTAAATGCCCAGTTACTGGGCTGGGTCAATGTAAAATCCAGTAAAACGAAAGCCCAGACAGCTGCTCAGTTTCTGAAAGAGCAGGCCCAGAAAATCGGGCTGGCCAAAGAGATCCAGAATCAGTTAGCCCAGCTCAATCTGGCGGCGTTTAACGACCATCCTTCACTCATGACCCCTGCGATCGACCGCCTTGTACAGCAGAGACCCAAACAGTTGTCGACCTTCGATGCTAGCTTCGGCCCGAATGCTCGGTTTGGTTACAGGCTTCCAGAGGTCAACGGCATTTACCGCTTTGGTGAAGCTTTTAGTGGTGAAGATGCCTTGGAAAATAAATATGTGCGCAAACTCCAGATTGGGCAAACCGATGAGTGGATTCTCACCAGTAACAACCTGAATCATCCTTATCATATTCATGTGAATCCATTTCAGATTGTTAAGGTGCTAGACTCTGATGGCAATGATGTCAGCACTTTGACCCCTGATCCAGATGTCCCGGTGAATCTGGAAGATGTGCAGTATCGCGGCCTCAAAGGTCAGTTTAAAGACACCATTCTGGTCAAACAGAATTATGAGGTGGTGATTCGAAGTCATTACAAAAAATTTGAAGGTGATTTCGTGCAGCACTGTCATATTCTAGATCATGAAGATCAGGGCATGATGGAATATGTCCGGATTTGCGGCGATAAATTTAACTGTAATGCTCCCCTTCCTGATGCACATGCCCACCATTAAGCCTGTCTTTGGCTGCAAAGCCTGCGCTGTATCTGGCAGGCTTTTTTATTTGCCTCCAGATAAGCCTTGCTGCACAATAGTCTGATTGATTTGTGGTATTGAAACTGAGGCTTATATGGCAACGTCTACTGCTTTTACATCATTCACTTTAAAGGGTGTAGATGCGCAAAAATTCCTTCAAGGCCAAGTAACTTTAAATACTGAAGCCATGGCTGAAAACCAGACCCGCTATACCGCGATCTGCAACCTGAAAGGTCGTATTCAGTTTGGTCTATGGCTGAAAAAAACCGATGCTGAAAATTTTGAAATTGTGGTCACTGCCGATCAGGCAGAAGAGTTTGCCAAACACATTAAAAAGTTTGGTGCTTTTTCTAAAATGAAGCTGGAAGAAAGCGCTACGGTTTACCCAATGGCGACAGGCATTGAGACAACCTTCAGTCCAGAACCTACCGATATTGCAACTTGGGAACGTGAGGCTGTGGAATCAGGCCAGGCCTGGATTCAGGCCACGACACAAGAACTGTTCCAGCCCCAGGAGCTACGTTTGCATCAACGTGAAGGCATTCACTATGACAAAGGCTGTTATATCGGCCAGGAAGTGATTGCGCGTCTCTGGTTTAAGGCAAAACCGAAACACTGGTTGCATCTGGTACAAGGCACAGGTCAAGCCCCTGCACTTGCCAGCAAAATCAACAATAACGTTGAAGTCATTAACAGTGTCAATGTTGACGGTGGCTTTAAGGCCTTGGTGGTCGCAAAACCAGAAGCGCTCACTGATGCAGGACTGACTGAACTGGACCTGCCAGCGGCTTTAAGTGGTGATGTTGCCCGTCCGCAATAATGTGTTCTTGATCAAGAGAATCCTCCACCCTGGAGGATTTTTTTATGGTGCTTTAAAAAAAGTATCTTAAGGTTGATCCTGATCTGCATCGCTATTCGTCATTAGAGCCGTTTGAGCAGGTTCAATAAAAAAAGAAAATAAAAATCAGCTCAACGCCACCACCAGCTTTTTGCCTATTCATTTACTGATCTGACAGTAGATGAGCAAAATTCTTCTCGGTTAGGCTTCTCCGCCCCGTGGTTGAATTTGTATTTCCTGACCTGCAAGATATTTACAAAGTTTAAAATCCTCTTATGATGTAAAGGTAATAATTAAAAAACACCATGGAATGAGGTGTTCGCTACCATAAGGTTATGAACAATGAAAAAAATAATACTTGCTGCCCTAATTGCCCTGTCATCTCAATATGCGCTTGCCAATAGCAAAGCGGATGCTATCGATCCGCAATTTGCCAAAGTTGAAGCCTTGGTCAAGGCCAATGATTTTAAAGGAGCATTCACCATTCTCAATGAGTTGGCAAACAAAGGGAATGCACAGGCGTTGTATAACTTAGGCTATTTAACTCAAACTGGCCAAGGCACCCCCAAGGATGAGAAAAAAGCGATCCAACTGTATGAACAGGCTGCCAGCAAAGGTTATCCGGTTGCCAATTATGTACTCGGTAAAAACTATACCGGCGGTACACTGGGCTTAAAACAGGATTTGAATAAAGCCAAACAACATTTAGAACGTGCCTCAAGTGCCGGCTTTGATGATGCCACGGTTGATCTGTCTGTCCTGCTCTTTGCCGAAGGTAAACCTGCGTCTGATCAGCAGGCACTCAAAAAACTGCAACCTTTGATCAATAAAGGGAATTATCAGGCGATCCATGCTAAGGCCCTGTATGATATTAGCTTCGGCTTTAAAACCAGAACTGAAAAACCAGTGCAGCAAGGTTTAACCGCTATTCAGGATCTGGCCAAGAAAGGCTATATTCCGGCACTCATGGCCGTGGGTAATATGTTTGCCAATGGCAAAATTGTGCCGCAAAACTTGCCGGAAGCAAAAAAAATCTTTAGTGCTCTGGCTCAGGAAAATATTCCGCAGGCCAAGGAATCTCTGGCGACTGTAGAAAAGATGATCGCTGAACAGGCCAAGCAGCCGGCTCAAGCAGCAGCGCCAAAGAAAAGCTAAATATTTCAATAAAAAAATCCTCCTTCGGGAGGATTCTTGATGCTAACAAGATTTTCCTTTTAACCGAGATAAGC
Source organism: uncultured Acinetobacter sp. (assembly GCA_947627655.1). GTDB lineage: Bacteria > Pseudomonadota > Gammaproteobacteria > Pseudomonadales > Moraxellaceae > Acinetobacter. Next base: position 21,384 of record CANQWW010000020.1, read on the forward strand.
ATCGGACTGGGTTAACAGTACAGCCACCACGATAAAACCAAACAAGGTACTTAACACCAAAGGCGGCAAGGCTTTATCTTGTGCGCCATAATGCTGGGCAAAAATCCCAAAGGCGATTGGCATAGGCAAGGCAGCTAACAAGGTGCCAATAAACAACATCTCGCGATTGACTTCAAAGGCCCAGAGCAGCCCGAAAATAACCGCAGGCATGACCACTACTTTTACCAGGGTCAAAAACCAGCTTAACAGCGTCACCGACCGGAAGCTCATTCCGATCAGACTGCCACCAATGACGAAGAGCGCCAACGGCGAAGCGGTCTGGCCTAACATTTGCAACGTCCGTTCTAGCAATGCTGGCAACCTGATATCCAGAAGAATGCACAAGATGCCTAAAACAATGGAAATAATGACAGGATTCTTCAGGATACGTTGCAATGTTCCTTTGAGTATAGAAGCCTTGTCCTGCCCTGCAGTTTGCAGACCACGCTCTGCCATAACCAGCATCAGGGTGACGATCAGCAAATTTTCTACAATTAAGGTTAAGGATAAATAAATTGCGGAGTGTGATCCAATGAGTAAGGTTAGAATAGCAGTACCAATAAAACCGGTATTGGACATCGAGCCGCCCATGGCCAAAACACCCGATTCGGTCAACGTGTTTTTAAAGGCATAGCGGCAACAGAAAAAAACCAGTGCATAGAGCAATAAAGACCCGCCTGCATAGGCAATAAAATACTCCGGACTCCAGATATCACTCAGATTCTTGCTGGCCAGTGCCTGGATCAGAAATGCGGGCAACGAGACCTTCATGACAAACTGGCTTAAGGCCGTGATGCCTGTAGGACTGATAAATTGTGTACGTGCTGCCACAAAGCCCAAAGCGACAATGGCGCAGATGGGAAATAAAATATTCACTAACATTTACTTTTCAACCAACGCTGTGCGTTTTTCCTACACGGTTCATCCTTGAACAGTCATCATGCAATACAATATGCAAAGATTTAAGCAAAAGGTTTAAAAAGTTCACGTACGCCATGGGGTTGGGAACGTAGATATTGCGGTGCGATTTCAATACTTTCCCCCAATGCTGCTGCTGCATGCCAAGGCCAGCGAGGATCGTAAAGTACTGCTCGGGCAATTGCGATCGCATCTGCCTGCTCGTGCTGCAAAATCTGTTCTGCCTGCTGCGCTTCGGTAATCAAGCCCACTGCGATCACCGGCACATTGACGGCTTTTTTAATTGCCTGTGCAAATGGCACCTGATAACTAGCGCCTATCTCAATTTTCTGCTCTGCATGCAGACCCGCGCTCGAGACATGAATATAAGCAACCCCCAAAGCTTCGAGCTGCTGGCTAAGCTGTACGGAAGATGCAAGATTCCAACTCTCTACACCCTCCATCCAGTCTGTGGCAGAAATTCGTATTCCGACTGGATAGTCTTGCGGTACTGCCGCCTTGACCGCTTTTAGTACATCCAGCGTCAGGCGGATACGGTTTTCAAACGAACCACCATATTCATCGTCACGTTGATTGGATAAAGGCGACATAAACTGATGCAGCAAGTAACCATGTGCTGCATGGATTTCGATGAGTTCAAATCCGGCTTCTACAGCACGTCTAGCACTCGCAGCAAAGTCCTGAATCACGTGCTGGATCTCATCGCGACTCAGCGCTTTAGGCGGATGCTCATGCGACTGGAATGCAATCTCACTGGCTGAGACCGTTTGCCAGCCGTGAGGTTCCTCTGGCTTAAACTGGCCTTTACCTGCCCATGGTTTATCCGTAGAGGCTTTACGCCCTGCATGTGCCAACTGAATGGCAAAAGGCATAGGAGAAATCGACTTTACTTTTTGTAATAAGCGCTTGATCTGGTCGGCCTGCTGATCATTCCAGAGTCCCAGATCGGCATAGCTAATTCGGCCTTCAGCTTGTACAGCGGTGGCTTCCACAATACATAGGCCTGCACCAGACAGGGCATAATTGGCCCACTGCTGCTCATGCCAATAGGTGATTTCTCCCTGCTCGGTTGCCGAGTACTGGCACATAGGCGCAATGACGATTTTATTCTGAAGCTGTAAACTTCCAAACTGAATGGGTTGAAATAGTAATGTCACGCAGTATTCCCTCTTTTTTGTGAAGTGGCTTTTCAGACCTTTTTAGCAAAAAATAAAAAACAGGCTCATTCGAGCCTGTTTAGTTATAGCTTGATCTATCCAGTTTTAGAAGATAATTCGTGTAGTTAACCCCAGTGTTAACGCATTATCAACATTGTTGCTCGATCCTGGATTAATAACATACTGAGCATTGGGACGTAGCATTAACCACTTGGTCGCATTATAGCTATAGTTAAGCTCTACATTGTATTCAGCGCTGGCATCAAAATTCGGGTTATGAATACGGTCATTCACGTGAACGCGGTTTACTCCCAAGCCCAAAATATCATTCGGCTGACTATCCACTAAACCGATATACTTCAAACCGATTTGCTGTGAATTATCCACTTTGTTGGTATCACGGTCATGCCAGGTAAAATTGGCAAATGAATGTAAACCTTGGCCACCTTGGCCTGTAGATGTTAATTGTTGTTCTACGGCTAACCAGCCTGCATAGGTACGATTTTTGCCTTCACCTGTGGCAATGTCTTTTTGATTCGCAACATCATCCGCCGTGTTATACATACCACCAACACGGTAGCTACCCGGTAAGCCGTTCACAAAGCTCTTCGGTGTCCAGATCACTTCAGCAGGAATCGTTACACCATCGGCATTGTCCGTATCCAGACTCCAGCCTTGATCTTCACCATAACCTAATCCATTATCTGGATTAAATTCATAAACACCAACTTGAACAGCAAGTTCAGGATTTAACTGTTGCTTAACACGCGCGCCCCATTGGGCTACAGGTGTGTTCATCCAGATATTGCCTTGCCATTTACCCATCTGTGCGGCACAGAAAGCGGTGCTGGCAAAGTCACAAGCCATGACATTAAAGTCCATACCTAAACCTAGACGACCGGCTTTAATACTGAGACCTTGATCCTTAAATTGCTTTTCAATTGAAAGTTCAGACAAACGGCTCTTCTGGTTACCACGACCATAAGTACCTTGGACATTGGCCATCTGCGGTGCATTTGAATCTTGCAAATCACGAACAGAAGTACTTTGGCCTTGACGTGCAGTCGCTACTGCACGAACAGTCACACCATTCCAGCCTGCCAGTTTTTCCATATCCAGCTGCGTACCTAACCACAACTGTGCAGAAGTTAATGGATCTGCGCCTGCATTACGGCCACCTTCAGCCAGATAAGCGGTATCGGTTAATAAATTTGCTTCAAATTTGACGCCTTGCTGGGCAAATTCCGTACGTTTTCCACCCCAGTCACCCAATAGGTACTGACCTTCGGGATCAAATGCGGATTCAGCCTGCGCTGAAGTCATGGCAGCCATCAATGGCAATAGAGCTAGACTTAATTTTTTCATATTTTACCTAAACATACGGAGAGAGAAGACAACCTTCTGGTTGTTGGGTATGATCTGGTAGGGAAAATTACATAATTTTTCATTTAAATACACCGCTTTTTTTTTATTATTATTCAAACTAAAAGTTATATTTACTTTAACAACTGATAAAAACAATAGAATAAACCACGTATCTTCATAGAGTTACTGTCAAATTAAAAAATTACCAGACGAAACCCTCTAGAATAAGCATTAAATTTTATCCATCTCACAGCCTGCTTTTTAAACAATAAGTACCAGAATTTTACAAGTCTATTCAGTCCCAGGATCTTTTACACCAGACTTGCATTCGGGTTTGAAATACCCAATATTAGTCTCATTGTATGAATTGCTAAGTGTTATGCCTGAATTACCTGAAGTCGAAACGACCAAAACCAGTCTCCTGCCCCTCATTGATCAGAAAGTTGTTCATATTCAGGTGCGTCAAGCCAGTTTACGCTGGCCGATCCCGGATGATCTTGAGCGCTTACAGGGTCAGCGTTTGATTCAGCTGACCCGCCGTTCTAAATATATCCTGGCTCAGTTTGAACAGGACACCATGCTATGGCACTTAGGTATGTCGGGAAGCTTCCGACTTTGTGAAGCGCAGGAAGAGTTACGTAAACATGATCACTTGATTATCCAGTTTGCAGACATTCAGCTGCGTTATCATGATCCGCGTCGTTTTGGTTGTATTCTGTGGCTGGATGCCCAATCACAAAGCAAGCTGATTGATACACTCGGACCTGAACCCCTGAGCGATAGTTTTAATGCGGAATATCTTTTTGAAAAACTGAAAAATAAAAATGTTGGCACTAAAGTTGCAATTATGGATAACCATGTTGTCGTTGGTGTAGGAAATATTTATGCCACTGAAAGCCTGTTTAATCTCGGCATTCATCCTGCCCAACCCGCGAAAGACTTAAGCCTGAAACAAATTGAACAGCTTGTAGCGGAAATTAAGCGGATTTTAAAACAGGCCATTGATTTGGGCGGTTCCACTTTACGGGACTATACCAATGCCATGGGTGAAAATGGCTATTTCCAGCAGACCTTACTGGCCTATGGCCGTGCCGGAGAAATGTGTGTGAACTGTGAAACCACCCTAGAGAATATTAAACTGGGACAACGTGCTTCTGTTTATTGTCCTGAATGTCAGCCACTTAGAAAACCAAAACTTGCTCATAGCAAGGTTGCCACTAAAAGAAAGGCAGCTGCAGGAGTAAAGAAATCATGAAAACAGCCATTGTCCGTCACATTCTGGTGAAAGATAAAGACACCTGTGAACAGCTGAAAAAGAGAATTCTGTCTGGCGCTGACTTTGCCCAAATTGCCAAGCAATATTCGACCTGCAATTCTGCCAAACGTGGCGGTGAACTCGGCGAAGTCAAAAAAGGTCAACTGGTACCGGTGATTGATAAGCTGGTCTTTAGCGCTGCGGAACGGGTATTACACGGTCCGATCAAAAGCCAGTTTGGATTTCACTTGGTGGAAATTAAATTCCGGATGGATTTTTAATATTTGTAAATCCCTCCCCACCTCCCTTTAAAAAAGGGAGGAGTCCCACTGCTGTCCCATAGTTGAAATGATTCGGTTTAAGCTACGTGCGTGTGGCAGGG
>CANQWW010000021.1 GCA_947627655.1 uncultured Acinetobacter sp.
CGCTGATGGTAGTGTGGGGTTACCCATGTGAGAGTAAGTCATCGCCAGCTCATTATTCTTAAAAAGCCCCTGCTAAACGCAGGGGCTTTTTTTATGCGGGGAAAAATAAAAATAGGATGGAACTTAAACAATATTCTTTAATAACAACGAGCTCTAAAAAATCTAGATATCTCGCTATGAAAAAACCAGCCTAGGCTGGGCTTTTTGAATCTCTCGGACTCAAATCACAAATGCTGCACATTTATAGTAAGATGAAAAATTAAGTGTATTAAAATCGACCTCTAAAATTGCTCTTATATAGAAAATCTTGAAAATCAGGCTTTTAATATATTGGTTGCATATTTTTATTATAATGGTCACAAAAGCGCATATTCTAAAACCGGACATTTCTATTTGGGGCTTATATCCGCATTTCGTATAACAGCCATTATGTTACATCAAGATAGTTGTTTTATAAATTCAGTTTTATTTCTTGGCGAAACCATGATTGATTTATGGATACCATCTTTTTTATATTCAATTTTTATTCTATCTAAAGATAAAGCTGGAGCTGATAAAGAATCTGATGTTTCCTCGATCTTTTCAATGCTACTCAATGGGATTTCCCACTTTAAGAATATACTGTGTATTTTTAATATCTCACTGTCAACAACATAGTATGTTGTTGGAATAGGTAACCAAATCACTAGAGCTAAAGAACTTAAAAGGACAGAAAAAAGTATATTTGCATGTAAATTTTGGCTATCAAAATTACTATAGACCAAGGTTAAAAGCAGTAAAGAACTCCCTGTACAAACTATAATCAACCACCAATCTATTTTAGATTTATAAATTATCATTATTTAAATACCCTAAAATTAATATAATACACCTTATATGTAATGCTTTTATTTTTAAATATCAGCATATTAAGATGTGCTGCTCTAAATTCTAAAGCCTCAGAGCAGCATTTTCTTGATTCTTCATGTTTTACGCTTACTTATTAAACAATGTTCCACGGCTTTGAGTAGTTTCATTTGACTCTAAAGCAGAAAAGAATGTCCAGATAAAATAAGAATATATGACTAAGTGGCTATTGATTTTGCATGTTGGTAATAGACGCTTTAGAGAGAGCTTTTAAGTTGCTTTTTATGGTCTAAAACCTGTTTTGCATACTTTTTGCCTTGCTTGCGCATTTTGCGATTCTTTTCATAAGCCGTTGGCCCGACATTATAATAGCCTAAGGCTTTTTCCAGGCTACCACTGGACTGTTGATAACGTGACAGGATATAGCTACCGCACCGGATGTTTACCGCTTCGTTAAACAGGTCATTACCACAGGTAGATTGCCAATAACGTGGCATAATCTGCATTAATCCTACCGCACCAGCTGGAGAGGTGACCTCACTGCGGTAGGTTGATTCCTGACGAATAACTGCCGCAACCAGCAATGGATCTAAACTGTGCTGTTCGGCATTTTGTATAATGAGGGGAGACACGCGTTGAGCAGTAGAAGCAGGTACCGAGTAACTCGTCTGAATGCCTTGGGCTAATTTTACCGAGCGCTTTTCAAGCGATCCCCCTCCAAATGATGAACAGGCGCTGAGTAATACAGTGCTCAATCCTGCTAATCCCATTTTAAAAATCGTTTTATTTAGAACCCGCGCTAAAGAATGTTTCGTGACAGACAAGGTGCCTAGCAATTTTCTGCTTCCATAGTTTTACAATTAAACCGATCTTAGAAAGATGTATAAAAATCGTCAAGAAATTAGATGAATTGTTTACAAAGACAGATTAGTCCTGTTGAGATTGTGAAGGCTTTATGAAGGTGTTGATGCTTTAATAAGCAGACAGGAGATATTGAGTAAGGTGGCATCTCTGTGCTTTTTAAACGCATAGCCAAGGCTATTTAAGTATTTTTAACATCCAGATTTCACATGCATCACTATGACCGGTATTTCCTTCAGGCTGGTCGAGATGTTTAAATCCTAACTTTTCGTATAGCTTTACCGCTTGCCAAAGGCTTTTTGTGGTTTCCAGATAAATCTGCTTAAAATTCTGCTGAAGGGCAAATTCGAAAGCCTTGTGAAGAATCTGTTGAGCAAAACCGTGCTGACGAATAGTAGGTAAAAAATATATTTTCTGGATTTCCAGAATAGTGTTATCACCTTGCAAGGGCGCAATACCACCACCGCCATAAACCTGATTTTGCTCGTCAACAATCACCCAGTAGGCAGCATTGTCCTGTTGATAAACTGCATACAGGTCATCCAGAATAGAGTCACCCACAGCAAAACCAGATTCCGCGGCGAGACCAAACTCTATAGAAACTTCACGAATGATTTTGGCAATTTGAGCATTGTCTTGCGGCTGAATAAGACGGATAGAATACATAGGTCGTGACATAAAAAAGGATGGATTTTTATAGTCCGAAAACCATAAAAAATCCATCTTTTACTTCTAAATTTTTCAATCAATATTTAGCTGAGCAATGCAGGGCGCTTATTTAAGTTCACTCGATGATTTTCCTAATTCACGCCGGGCAATAATCAACTGCTGGATTTGCTGGGTGCCTTCAAAGATATCCAGAATTTTGGAATCTCGGGCCCATTTTTCTAATAGTTCCGTTTCGTTATAACCGACGGTTGTTGCCAGTTCGACACACTTTAAAGTGATTTCATTGGCAATTCGGCCGGCTTTTGCCTTGGCAATAGAAGCTTCACGAGAATTAGGTTTGCGGTTGTCTGCCATCCAGGCGGCTTTCAGCATCAATAAGCGTGCAGCTTCCCATTCTGCCTCCATACGATAAATCTGTGCCGCAATATTGGACGTTTGTAAATAAGGTGTGCTGTAATTTTTATCCAGTTGATCTTTGAAAATTTCCTTAATCCGCTCTAAGGATGCTTTGGAACAGCCTATGGCCATAGCAGCCACCAGAGGGCGGGTATTGTCAAAGGTTTCCATGACCCCGGCAAAGCCTTTGGCGACATCAATTTCTGCATTTCCAAGTAGGTTCGAAGCTGGCACACGGCAATCGACAAAGCTAATGGCGGCCGTATCCGATGCTTTAATACCCAGCTTATGCTCTAGACGTTCGACTTTCATGCCAGGTGTGTCTTTTAATACGACAAAGGACTTAATCGCTGCACGACCGAGGCTTTTATCTAAGGTTGCCCAGACCACGACAGCATCTGCACGTTCGCCGGAAGTCACGAAAATTTTTTCACCATTCAGAATGTACTCATCGCCATCTTTGACTGCTGTGGTCCGGATAGCAGCCGAATCTGAACCGCAACCCGGTTCGGTAATCGCCATAGCTGCCCAGATACCTTCAAAACGGCTTAACTGCTCATCATTGGCTACAGCTGCAATGGCAGAATTTCCCAAACCTTGGCGTGGCATGGACAATAACAGCCCGGTGTCACCATAGCACATTTCTATAATACTCAGAGCAGTGGACATATTGACGCCATTTTTGTTGGAATCATCGGTATTACCGCGCTTGTTGACAGCAGCTCCGGCATTCATGCCTTCACTACCGGCATTCATGCCATCCACAACAGAAGCCAGCATATCCAGTTCTTTAGGATAGCTATGTTCCCCCTTGTCATATTTACGTGAGATTGGACGGAGGACATTACGCGCCACTTCATGTGCCTGATCAATCAATAATTTAAATTTTTTAGGATTCTGCAAGTTCATAGTTATTGTTCCTTCTCCTGGATTCTGAATCAGGCATGCAAGCCGCTATATACAATGGCAGTGGCACGTAAATCGCGATACCAGCGTTCTACCGGGTGTTCTCGGGTATAACCATGTCCACCCAGAATCTGCACACCATCGGTGCCGATTTTCATGGCTTTTTCTGCACAGAGCAGATGTGCCAGATAGGCTTCACGATGGAAAGTCTGTCCGGCTTCTGCCAGACTGGCTGCATTCAGCACCAACATGCGCATGGCATCTATTTCAATGGCCATATCGGCAATCATAAAGGCGACACCTTGACGGTGGGAGATTGGCTCACCAAAAGCAGTGCGTTCGTTGGCATATTGGATACAGTATTTTTTCACTGCTTCACAGCAGCCGACTGCCATGGCACACCACATCAAATTACCCAAATCCAGAAAAGCAGCATAATCGAAATCTTCATCACCCAGACGCTGCGCAGGGGTGTTATTAAAATGCAGCGTGGCAGTTTCATTGGCTTTTAGGCCCATCGCAGATGACTTTTGAATCGTGATACTTTCATCACGTTGCACGATGAAAACATCAGGCTGTCCATTGCACATCGCGCTCACCAGATAAACATCTGCAGTTTCAGCCAGCATAACCAAGGTTTTTTCTCCAGTTAGCAGATAGTCTGCGCCATTGGTCACTGCTTGGGTCTGTAATTGATAGGGATTAAATGCAGGCGTGTTTTCCTGTACGGCAAAGGTGGCACGGATGCCCACATCACTGGCAAATGAAGCTAGGTAATCAGATTGAACCTGTTCTGAACCCCATTGAGTCAGGGCATTGATCACACTGAAAGTAGATAGCAGGCCAGCAGTCAGGCTGAAATCGCCTTTGGCCAGATGTTCGGCAATCAGAATATTACTGACAATATTTTTTTCTGTCGCCACACCGCCCAGGCTTTCAGGTAGGGCATAGAAATTCAGCCCCAGATCAATGCTATGTTGCCAAAGTAACTCGGGAAAGGTTTCAGTGTGGTCAGCTTCATTGGCCAGTGGATACAGCACTTCTAGCGCAAACTGTTCCATTGCATCGACAGTCATTTGCTGGTCTGGCGTGAGATTTAAATCAAATAGGGATTTATGCTGATTCGGCAAACGCTGTTTCTGGATTTTTTGTCCAGATTTCAGCAGTTTTTGCGTATGGCTTAAGGTTTTAAAACCAGCTTTGGAGCTTTGATAAAGCGATTTTTCGACAAATTTTCGCAGTTTAAATTGATCTAATAGCTCACTGCCAGCAATTTTGGTCAGTATCGATAAGCCAACTCCTTGGGCTTTATTCACCATATTGCTCATTTTTATTGATCCTGTTTTTTAGCTGTTATTCATATTTCTTGCGCTATGCTGACAGGTTATGAGTTTAAAAACTATGTCAGAGCTGACATGAATGCTGGTGGATGATAAAAAGGGTGACTGGTCATTATCCAGATATTATCTATCTGAATTTATTGGGAAAAACTTAGGATAAAAGCAATGACTTTTAGAAAAAATTGACCTGAATGACAGAAAACATTCAGGTCAACTGGAATGGATAAGCGCTAGGATTAAAGATGAGATTTAATCATGCCACGTACATTGGTCTTGGCATCAATGACCGTCATAAAGGTATATGCCCCAATAAATTTACGACTGATGAACATAAACTCTTTTGGCGGAACACTGAAATAGCGTGAAGCCATAGACTTGGAAGCCTGTTGCATGACCCGGCTATGCAGCTGACTTTTCTTCCAGTCATAACGGTTATTTTCATCCATGACAGCTGTCGGCAAGTCTTGGTTATTTAACGGTGAACTAAAAGCCTCAGTTGCCAATAAAAAGACTTTGGCCATATCGGGTTTGATACTTTGCGGGATTGAGTCAAAGAATTCATAACCGGTCATGGCTTTGACCATCATGTCTGAATCATGATGATAACCTGCCTCGATCAGATGACGTGCCACATTCAGCAGATGTTGGTCAAACTGCCGGATGGCGCCGAAGTCAAGTAGAACGATTTTATCCTGAACATCATCAGCATTACCCAAACGAACCAGATAATTACCAAAGTTTGGATCGGTTTGCATTTCACCCCATTCGAAAATCTCACGTACCGCAATTTCCAGAGATGCTTCACCCAGACGGTTACGACGTTCTTGTGGCAGAGAGAGCATCACCGGACTATTAATCGGTACCCCATGCTCATAAGTCATGCACAGAACGCGGTCTGTAGAGTAATTATCAATAATGGTGGGAACGATATAGCGTGGATCACTTTGCAAGCGTTGGCAGAAACGGCGTGTCGTTGCAGCTTCGATCTTATAGTCGACTTCACGGTGCATCATTTCGCGCACTTCATCAAACCACTGGTCAAACTCACGCGTCTGTGGAACCATGCGGGTCAGTTTGAGCATATTTTTAAATAGGCTCATGTCTGAATCAATCGCTTCAGCCACCCCCGGATACTGGATTTTCAAGACCAGTTCCAGCCCGTCAGATTTACGTCGCGCACGATGTACCTGGGCCAGCGATGCCGTGCCCAGCGGTTCATGGTCAATGGTTAAGTCATCCAGTTTTGAACCTAGCTGAGCCTGTAGCTGCGCTTTAATTGCCGGCCAGGCCAGTGCGACCGTTTTATTATTCAGCGTATTGAGGGCTTGGGTGATTTCTTCAGGCAGAAAATGCTCACCATACAGGGCCATCATCTGGCCAATCTTGACGATTGAACCTTTTAGCTTGCCAATTTCAGCAACCAGATAGTCGGCCTGTTCTTTCATGGCTTTCTTGCGCTTTTTCTCTTTTTCTTCTTCGCTTGAGAACATGGATGATGCATTGGAGGCCGCCCAACGTGTGCCAGCAAGTAAGGATGCCTTGGCGATCGATAAGCGTCGATCCATGGAAGAAGTTTTCAGTTGCTTGAGCTTATCGTTCTGATCTGACATGTAGAATAAATCCTTTCCCAGCATAAAGCAGAATAAGTTATTGTAGCGGATATTAACCTGTCTTCACGTATTAAAAAAGTTTTAACACGCTGAATTCACGCTAAACATTTGCAGCTTTATGTATTTGGCTGCAACACGATTATGCTCAGGCATTATGGCATCTGAAATTGAATTTTTAGTTCGGTTCTTTGTTGTAACTGTTGCATATTTGTTTGGATATACTGCTGAATTAAGCTGAGTACTGATTCATGCTGGAAGCCCACAGCATAACCTTTAACAATCACAATACTGGGTAAACTAAAAAACAGATAGCGTGCATCTTCTAGGGTCGCTTGCTGAAAAATCCCATATTCTTGCAGAAGTTGCTGTAAGCGCAATTTTTCGTGCTGCACATGATGAGATTGCTCATCATTCCAGTAATTGAGGCGCATGGCCATAAGATTGTTATGCTTGTAGCTCATAACGGAAGACTCGTGCTCTTTTGCTTAAAGATAAAAATTTATAATGGAGTCAAAAAAATGATTTTCAATTGCAAACTCACATGATATTCACACAGAGAAAGCAATAGGATTTTTGATTCGACTCAGGTAGTATCAAAACATAATTTAAATACTAATATTGTTCATTTTTAATGCGTGGGAAAAGCCAATTTGGCCAAGGGGAAGAGATGCGTTTTGCATGGTTATTAACTGTCGTGCTGGCAGGTACTGCTGTACATACACAGGCCGCTCAAGATTATTCCAAAGAATATTCACAGTGTATGAAATTCACTTATGGCGATCGTTCCAAGACTGAAAAATGTATTGCCACAGAGTTTAAAGCTCAGACCAAAATACTGAAAAAAAGCTATAAAAATTATCTGAAATTAACTTCAACAAATACGGCGGTAGCAAAAAGCCAATATGCACTGTTTGAATCCAAACTCAACCGACAGTGTGGTCGTATTCGTGCAGGCCAATATAGCAAAATCCAGCAAGGACAATGTGCACTGGCCATGGTGATCGAGCAAAGCAATTATTATCAGGCGCGTTCATTTGTTGCGAAAGGTTCGTGATAAAAACAATATTCTTGAACCTCATAGGCATCCCAGCTGGTTATAGTTTTTATTGTGATGAAAACAATATGGCTAAAGTGAGCTCATCAGCTGGGCAGTTTTAGCATCATTTGCCGTGTGAAAAGAAATTATGCTGATCTTCAGGATTGGCGCTGTATTGAGCCGCAATAAGGTGACTTAGGTCGATCATGCAAGTCCTCAAAAAACAGCTGTCTATCATTAGATTGAGCCAGAGTGAAGTCGTGTTGTTTTGGTATTTTTCATAGTTTTAGCATTATAAATGCAGGCGAAACAAGGTATCATAAGGCGTTTTAAAATATGACTCTGGAGACGCCTTAAGTGGATCGACCGACTATTAGCCCTGAACATTTGCAGGAAGCCGCTGAAAATTTAACCACCATTCGTGATTTTATTCGCTTTGGTGTTACAGCATTACGTCAATACGATGCGCACTTGGGCCAAGGCACAGAAGATTATTTTGCTGAAAGTTCAGCACTGGTTTTACAGACCCTTTCTCTGGAATGGAATGCCGATCCGGAAATCCTAGGTTCAAAACTGCTTCCAAGTGAAAAAGAAGAGTTTTTGAATCTGCTGGCGCGTCGCATCAATGAGCGTATGCCGACATCCTATCTGCTGAATCTGGCGTATTTCTATGGCAAACCATTTTATGTCGATGAGCGTGTACTGATTCCGCGTTCACCTATCGTTGAACTGATTGAAAACAGCTTTGCACCGTATTACCTAGGCGAAAATGGTGCAATGGGTGCAGCAGTGAATAATCTGCCAGAAAATCCGAATCCAAAAACACCACAGCGTATTCTGGATATGTGTACCGGTTCAGGCTGTATTGCAATAGCATTGGCTTATGCGTTCCCGGATTCTGAAGTAGATGCGACTGATCTGTCTAAAGATGCTTTAGAAGTGGCGCAGATCAACTGTGAGCACCACAACAAACAATATCAAGTGGCTTTGCTTGAGTCTGATCTGTTTGCGAAAATCCCAGCAGAAAATCAGTATGACCTGATTGTGTCTAATCCGCCCTATGTGGATGCGGAAGACATGGCAGATCTACCAGATGAATTCCATCATGAGCCTGAAATGGCCTTGGCTGCTGGTCAGGATGGTCTGGATCTGGTGCGTAAAATGCTGGCACAGGCGGCAGATTATTTGACTGAAGATGGTCTGATTGTGATTGAAGTGGGTAACTCTGAATGGGCTATGAAGCAAAACTTCAATACCGTTGATTTCCACTGGTTGCAATTCCAGCGCGGTGGTTCAGGCATCTTTGCTTTGACTGCAGCGCAATGCCGTCAATACCGCGATTTATTTATTCAATCTGTTAATTCATAAGGAGTCGTTGGACATGGCAGGTAATAGTATAGGGCAACTGTTCCGTGTAACGACTTGTGGTGAATCTCATGGTGTTGGCCTGATGGCCATTGTTGATGGGGTTCCACCAGGGATTGAACTGTCTGAAGCCGATTTGCAAACGGATCTGGACCGTCGTAAGCCTGGTACATCAAAATTTGCAACACAGCGTAAAGAGCCAGATGAAGTTGAAATTATTTCAGGTGTGTTTGAGGGTAAAACTACCGGTACTTCAATTGGTCTTTTAATCCGAAATACGGACCAGAAATCGAAAGATTATGGCAACATCGCGCAAACTTTCCGCCCAGGTCATGCAGATTATACTTATACCCAGAAGTATGGTTTCCGTGATTATCGTGGTGGTGGCCGTTCAAGTGCGCGTGAAACTGCGATGCGTGTAGCAGCAGGTGCGATTGCCAAGAAATTCCTGTTTGAGAAATTCGGTATTGAAATCCGTGGTCATGTGACTCAGATCGGTACTGAAAAAGCAGAAAAACTGGACTGGAATGAAGTTCCAAACAACCCGTTTTTTTGTGGAGATGTAGATGCCGTACCACGTTTTGAAGCGCTTGTTACATCGCTTCGTGAACAAGGTACCAGCTGTGGCGCACGCCTTGAAATTATCGCTTCTAAAGTGCCAGTGGGTTGGGGCGAACCAGTATTCGATCGTTTAGATGCTGATATTGCCCATGCCATGATGTCAATCAATGCCGTGAAAGGCGTGGAAATTGGCGATGGCTTTGGCGTGGCTGAGCAGTTCGGTCATGAAACCCGTGATGAACTCACAACAGGTGGTTTCCTGGCGAACCATGCTGGTGGTATCTTGGGCGGTATTTCTAGCGGTCAGGATATCCGTGTTTCGATTGCGTTGAAACCAACGGCTTCCATCACGACTCCGGGTAAAACCATTACCATTAACCGTGAAGATACTGACGTTCTGACTAAAGGCCGTCATGATCCTTGCGTGGGTGTTCGTGCGACTCCAATTGCTGAAGCGATGCTAGCGATTGTGTTGATGGATCACTTCATGCGTCATCGTGCACAAAATGCTGATGTCGTTGCGCCGTTTGAGCCAATTGAACCTAAATAATCTGTTTCATTGAAGTGGATAACATTAAAGTCAGACCTCGGTCTGGCTTTTTTATTTATAGAATTAAAAATAACAATATTCGCTTGGCAGCATTACAAGAAATTGAAGCCTTAGTTGCACTCGTCAATATTGCATATCGCTCCATTCATGATTAAACCCATGAATATGAAATTGTTTCTGGTCAAAGGATTAATCGAGATCAGGTAAAGAGCTTTTTGAACCAAAGCAAAGTCACTTTTTTTTGTTTTAGAGAAAGATCATCAGATCATTGGCTGCATAGGTTTTATGCAATTAGAGGATACGATTGAAATCGACAGTTTTGCCATTGAACCAACCCGGAAAAATTCAGGTTATGGTCGGCTATTATTAGAGTTTGCCGAAAAACAGACCAAGCGTAGAACATCTTTAAAATGCTAAGAATGTCTGTTATGGATGTTCGCACTGAATGGATTGCATATTATGAACGCCATGGTTATTTCAAAATGGGGAAAATAGAAGATTTTCCCTGAGAGGCGGATGTAGGGCAGCCTTTTTTCGATTTAAATCTGGTGGTTTTAGAAAAGAGATTGGATGAAGAAAATCGGGTTTTAGCAGAATAGGTAGGGTCTCTTCTGTTTTTTTGTATGTTACCGAAATATTTTAACTCAGCATTCAAAGTGAATCACTAGGCACTATATTGTACGAGATCCCCAAACCCAGTTCTGATAATAAAGCCAATAGCTTAGGGGTGAATTCTATCAAATTATTTTGGTCTATCTTGTCCTCATAAATAAGTAAAAGATAGGAAGATTCTAAGAAATAGGGTTTTATTGAACATAAGTTTTTAAATTTTTCAATAAATTGACAGAGCAATTCATTGATATTGACTTGATGAGTAAGTGGGTCAATGTCAATATTGAATGAAATATTCAAGTTTTCAGTTTTTGAGTAAAAATAGATTAACTCATTCATATTTTTTTCTAAATAATAGGCCGGAGTGCGTTTAGATAAAATACCCGTTGAATCAACCGGTATAGCGTATTCTTTTATGGATGTTTGGATGATCTCTCTATGTCTCGCATCAACAGCCACTACTATTGCACAACCACTCAGCATATTTTATGTCGTCTTTTGAATTCATGGTTAAGAATAGAGTGATTCTAGCTTAACCCGCTATATATAAGCGTTTCTTTATTATGTATTCTTAAATATATCAATAAATTAATCAAAGATATATCAAGCTTGATATTTCTTTTTTATAATTCTAGCACATCCAAAAGCGTTAATTTTCTATAGTTTAATTCTGCAATTTTTTTATTTCTAACGTGTAGAGTTACTGTATTCTATATTCTTTTAGGCTATAGCAATCTGATTATCAGTATTTGCTAATTCCGAGACATTTCATGCTTCATACCATTCTGACCGTTCTTTTTCCATTAATTGCCCTCATTGCCCTAGGGTATGGATTAAAGCAGCGTAACTGGTTAGAAGATGGCTTTTGGCGCGGTGCCGAAAAACTCAATTACTATATTCTTTTTCCGGTGATGTTATTTCTGAATCTGGCAACGGCACAGATTCAACTGAATATCATTCGTGATGTAGTACTGGTCACTTCAATTATTACAGTAGCAGTTTGTGTATTACTTTACAGTTTAAAAGCCATTTATCAGATCAGTTTCGCCCGTTTTGGGGTTTATGTTCAGAGTATGCTGCGTTTTAATACTTATATTGGTCTGGCAGCTGTAACAGCATTATTGGGTCAGGCTGGGATGACCGTATTTGCAGTAATCATGGTGTTTTTTATCCCTGTTGTGAATACGATTTCGGTACTGGCCTTTACCCGCCCTGCAGATATGCAGGTGCTAAAAATCATCAGCTCATTATTGAAAAATCCTCTAATTTTAGGCTGTCTGGCGGGCGGTTTATATAACCTGACAGGTCTCGGCTTGGAGCAGGGTATAACACAGCTGCTGAAACAAATGGCGGCTTGCAGCTTGCCATTGGGCTTGATGTGTGTCGGGGCTGCCCTGAAATTTGGTCACATTAATCAGGATCTGTGGCGGATTGTCTGGAATACCAGTGGACGTCTGGTTTTAATACCACTACTGGGTTTAGGAGTTTGTAAGATACTGGGCATTTCTACACTGACGACTCAAGTCCTGGTGCTGTTTTTTGCCTTGCCTACGGCTTCAGCTTCTTATGTCCTCACCAAAGTTTTGGGCGGCGACAGTGAGCTGATGGCTAAGATCATCAGCATACAGACTGTACTGGCAGCATTGACTTTGCCCATATTTTTAAATTTTTTGATTTAAAGCCGGATCAAGCCGTTTTTATAATATAGAGCAAAATAGCCTAAGCAAATATAATTAGATTTATCCAATACCTTATAGAACAATTCAATCTAATGGAAATGATGGAACAGTCTAAGATCACTCATTCACGAGAATAATAACGACTTTTGTTGACGCTTTTTTACAACTCTGCACAATAATATTCTATTGATGTGTCTAGCATGGTATATATTTTGCTAATTAACCCACATGCACATTATTGCAGGAGAGAAATGCGTTTGCATTCGCCGAAGGAGCAACGACCCCGGAAACTCTCAGGCAAAAGGACTGTAATAATGCAAAACTCTGGAGAGAAGTGTTCAATCACTCACCGAAGGGGAAGGTTGCGCTTTTGATACTCAAGATCGCGATCAAAGCTCTCAGGTAACGATGACAGATGGGGCAGACATTTATAATAACAATGGAGATGTCTATGCGTCATGTGATTGTCATGGGTGCAGGAATTACTGGTGTAACGACTGCGTATGAACTGGCCTTGCTGGGTTATCAAGTCACGGTAGTCGACCAGCACCTTTATCCTGCCATGGAAACCTCGTATGCCAATGGCGGACAACTGTCTGCCTGTAATGCGGAAGTCTGGAACCAGAAAGCCACTGTGTTAAAAGGGCTGAAATGGATGTCCCAGAAAACAGCTCCCTTACTTCTAAATCCTTCTTTTAGCCTGCATAAATATAGCTGGCTGATAGAGTTTATGGGAAATATCAAGCATTATGAAGAAAATACCCGGGAAACGGTGCGTATAGCATTGTTGGCTCGTCAACGCCTTTACGAAATTGCAGAAATAGAAAAAATTGAATTTGACCTGGAAAAAAGAGGAATCTTACATTTCTATCATACTGAGCAAGATTATAAAGTTGCTGCAAAAGTAAATGACTTGCTCTGTAGCGGCGGATTGGAACGCAATGCCATATCTAATGAAGAGATTAAACAGATCGAACCAGCTTTAACAGGCAATTACTATGGCGGGTTTTATAGCCAGAGTGATGCTACTGGGGATATTCATAAATTTACCACCGGTCTAGCCAAAGCATGTGCTGATAAAGGTGTATTGTTCCTGTTTGGGCAGAATGTAAATGCAGTGGAACAGAAAGATGACTATATTCGGGTCCATTGTGCACCAAGTAGCGAGAATACCAATGCCAATCCAGAAGAGCGTTTAGAACTAAAAGCTGATGCCATTGTGGTCTGTGCAGGTGTAGGCAGTTATCAAGTGGCCCATATGCTAGGAGATCGCGTGAACGTATATCCGGTGAAAGGTTATTCCATTACGGTTATGCTGAATGATGAGCAGAGTCAGCAAAATGCACCGTGGGTCAGTCTGCTGGATGAAAGTGCCAAAATTGTTTTATCGCGTTTGGGACGGGACAGGTTAAGAGTCGCTGGTACAGCCGAGTTTAATGGGTATAACCGGGATATTCGGGCAGACCGGATTCAACCTTTAGTTGACTGGACGAATCGAAATTTTGATATTTCCACTGAACATGTTGTTCCCTGGGCAGGGCTCAGACCAATGATGCCGAATATGATGCCGGTGGTACGCCGTGGTCAAGGGAAACGCGTGTTTTATAATACAGGTCATGGGCATTTGGGATGGACCTTATCTGCTGCAACAGCTGCCATGATCAGCCAGCAAGTGGCTCAGATGTATCCAGCAACCTAAATAAAAAAGACCATCGGTAGATGATCTTTTAAGAAAAATATGGCTAGTTTAGTCATAGAGCCGGTAAACTCCTGTAAAACGCTCGCAGCCTTTTTGTTCAGATGTTACCTGCAAAATAGCCTTGCTATACTGAAAGTCGTACTTGCAGTCGTTTTCGTTATCAGTGATTTTGGTTTTGGCCTCTGGTGTTGTATAAGCCAGGAAAGGAATTGTCAGGGTCTCGGCCCGGTTTTTCGGACTGCGATAAGCGAGGCCTTCAATCTTGATCCGGTCTTTACTGAGCTGATGGATTTTTAAATGGACAGGCTGTTGGGCAATTTGTCCCTGTTCAAATTTTAAATAATGTTGAGTGAGACTCTGATTTAAAGAGATAAAGATATTCAGGTCATCCAGTCGCAGTTCAAACTGCTGTTTATAGCAGTCCACCGTTTTACATTGTTGTAAGCGGCTCAGCCACAGTTGATGAGTATCCTGAACAATACTTAAGGGCGCATCAGTGATCAGATAAGCCGTGAGATACTGGCCTGACAGGTTTTTGCGAAATTCAGTTAAAGGTGCGGAACATAACGTCGAAGAAGCTTTACTGTCAGTTGAATTATCTGAACATTCTAGCGGATGTACTGATGCTGCAGCACCTGTAGCCAAAATACCCAAACCCAGCATGAGACCCAGAAGTTTCATCATTTTTATATCAGTTTTCAGTAGCATGATCGCTTATACTTTCACTGTGTTACGCTTGGTCTAACTATAACGAAATAGAAACGAAGTGTACAAGATTTCAATTGGTTATTTCTAAGGATAAAAGTAGTGGTTGCACAAATTCGTATAGGTCAGGGCCTTGATGTCCATGCATTTGAAGAAGGTGAGTTTGTCACTTTGGCCGGGATCAAAATTCCACATACCCATGGCCTGAAAGCCCACTCTGATGGTGATGTCATATTGCATGCACTTTCGGATGCTTTGCTGGGGGCACTCGCCTTGGGTGATATCGGTCAGCATTTTCCGGATACCGATCCTAATTTTAAGGGTGCAGACAGTCGGGTGTTACTAAAACATGTGTACCAGCTGATTCTAGATCGTGGTTATGTGCTGAATAATGCCGATATTACCGTGGCATGTGAACGCCCAAAACTGGCAAAACATAATCTGGAAATGCGTCAAAGCATTGCTGACGCTTTAAATGTCGATGTGACCCAGATCAGCATCAAAGCGACAACAACCGAAAAACTAGGTTTTACCGGACGTCAGGAAGGCATTATGTCAATGGCGACCGTATTAATCTCTCATGCGAAATGATCGGGATGAATCATAGCCATCTTGACCTCTTCGGTTGCTTTACGGCCTTGCAGCTGTAAGGCAACGGCATGAATCAAGCCAGTCCAGGTATCATTGGGTTCCCAGACCTGGTGCAATAGTTCTTGCGCCGTCGGCATGTCCATATTCATATAATACTGACGATATAAATACATTAGGCTGCTGACATGATGGCTCTGGCTACAATGCACCCAGACCATTTGCTGTTGTACCAGATGATCAATCATGTCCAGTACGAGCAGGCATTGTTCATCGGAGGGCATTTCCCAGGAAATGGGCAGTTGAATATAGTTGAGACCGAGTTCCAGGCAGATTTTATCTTCATGATCGAGATGAGTTTCCGCATCAGTCAAAGCGACATTTATGACGGTTGAAACACCATACTCCTTGATCAGCTGCAGTTCTTCAGCAGTCGGCTGACCTGAGATAAACAAGTGTTCGTGGACGAATTGAAAGTTATTGATTTTACTCAGCGCGGTTTCAATCTCATTCATCAGAGCATTTCCCTTATCTAGAAATAAAAAACGCCATCTTGACGATGGCGTTTGCTAAATCGCTTAGCGATTTGGTAAAACGTCCTTTAACGCCTCATGCATGTCGAGCAATGCTTTTTCGGTGGTTTCCCAGTCGATACAGCCATCTGTTACCGATTTTCCATACTCAAGGTCACACAGGTTGGCAGGAATATCCTGACGACCACCCTTGAGATGACTTTCTACCATGATACCAACAATTGACTTGTTTCCATCAACAATTTGTTCGGTAATATTTTTGAGAACCAAAGGTTGCAGGTACGGGTCTTTGTTAGAGTTGGCATGACTGGTGTCAATCATGATCTTGGTACTAACCTTGGCTTTTGCCAAGGCGGTTTCTGCATCGGCTACTGAGCCTGCATCATAGTTTGGTTTACCATTACCACCACGCAGTACCACGTGCGCATAAGGGTTGCCTGAAGTACGGATGACTGCTACTTGACCTTGATCATTCAGGCCGAGGAAGCTATGACCGTGTTTAACCGACTGCATGGCATTTGTTGCTACAGTTAGACCACCATCGGTACCATTTTTAAAGCCTACGGGTGAAGATAGGCCAGATGACATTTCGCGATGTGTCTGGCTTTCGGTGGTACGTGCACCGATTGCTGACCATGAAATTAAATCCTGGTAATACTGCGGTGAGTTTGGATCCAGTGCTTCAGTTGCACATGGTAATCCTTTTTCGTTCAGTTCAAGCAAAAGTCTACGACCAATACGCAGACCTTTTTCGATATTGAAAGAGTCATTCATATCCGGGTCATTGATCAGGCCTTTCCAGCCGATGGTGGTACGTGGTTTCTCGAAATACACACGCATGACCAGATATAGCGTATCTTTTACTTTTTCACTGAGTACTTTTAGGCGATCTGCGTATTCTTTAGCAGCTTCAGGATCATGAATAGAACATGGGCCAATGACCACGAAAAGACGTTTGTCCTCACCATCAAGAATCTTGCGAATGGTTTCACGACCTTTCAGCACGGTTTGATAAGCAGTTTCAGTCAAAGGTAACTCTGCTTTTAGTTCAGCAGGGGTTACTAGAGGAATCATGCTTTGGATATTTACATCATCAATATCTGATGCAGAAATAAGTTTTGACTGTTGTGTATTCATTGCCGTCACTGGTTCGATCATACAAAGTTTATTTACTAGCCTGAATATAACATGAATGATGCGTCACTTTGTTATAAAAAAGATGAATAGATCTTTGAAAAAAAAGTGATGAATCCGTAGTTTAGTTTAAACAGGCTGGCTTTTTTCCATTGGCACTTCGACCGCTGGTTGGGTAGGTTGAGCAGGTTTGGATTTCACCGGATTGATAATAAAGTTCATGCCCAGGCAGAACAGGGTGATACCCAAAACTTTACGGATCAACTTTTCTGGCATACGTGAACTGATTAAAGTTCCAACGACAATGGCCGGAATTGAACCGACTAATAACCAACCCAGTAAAGTAAAGTCTACATTACCCGAGTTCATATGGCCGAGGCCTGCGACTAAAGTTAGAAGTACAGCATGTACCACATCTGAACCGATGATACGGATCATCGGCAGATTCGGGAACATCAAGACTAATGCCATAATACCAAATGCGCCTGCACCTACAGAGGACAAGGTAACAAATACACCGAGGACAATGCCCATAATGACGATTAAGAAACGTTTATTGCCAGAGCTAAAGTCGACTTTTTCCAGATCCTGAGTCATATCAGGCAGTTCGTTTTTGCGGTATTTATTAAAGAACTTTTCAATCTGCGCGCGCATCACGATAGAAATACCGGTGAGGGTCAGCATAAAGCCCAGAACCATGGTCAGAACAGACTTATAGTGAGTCGATTGACTCAGATAATGCTCCAAAACCCAATGCGTTGCAAAAGAAGCCGGAATACTGCCAATGGCTAGCCAGATGACAATAGGCCAGACAATATTCATTTTTTTGGCATGTACCAAAGAACCGCAGAATTTAGAAATAGCAGCATAGAGGAGATCAGTACCAATTGCGATATGAGGTTCGATTCTGAATAAGCTGATCAGAATGGGTGTCATCAGAGAGCCACCACCGACTCCGGTAATCCCGACACAGAAGCCCACCAATACACCAGCTAAAATAAATTCAATCGGACCAAACATCTATATATGCCAACATCAAAAAACGAGCATATCTTATGACTTTTAGAGATAAGTAGTTGTCTTGATTAATGATTTACTTATGCAAAAAAAAGATAAAGACTACAATTTTTAAAGTTTTGGGCAAGGTGGATCTTGCATTCTAAAAGCTTTGATTCTTAGGGTTTATCATGTTTTTTCTTGGAGTTACCTCATACATATAAAATCTAAAACTACAAATTCATGAAATTGGATTTAAACAAAAAATAATTTTCTTATTAGGATAAGCAGTTTTATTTGTATTAAAAATGAACTTTTGTGATAAGAGCGGATTAAGCAAAATATTTGCTGATTCTATAAAATAGCTAAGCAATGCTCACCATTCATATTTCAAGAGTTATATAAATGGCCTAAGCAAAAATGGGTTTAACTAGAAAAAATCAACTAGATATTGAGTACAAGGATTTTCTTCTAAAAAACATCAACATTGCTGACGAAAATATGCCTGAGGATTAAAAAAACAATTTCAATATTACGGATTCACGATTGAGCATTTATCAGTTTGGTCACTTGTCATTTTTTTAAATGCTAGGAACTGCATAGATATCTAAATGTCTCTGAACATAATTTATTCAACAATTTCTACTGTTTTATCTTTTAGATTAATCAGAAAAAACCAATAACATAAGCCAGGCAATAGCGCCATAAGAATAGTCCAGCTATTGGTATACATTTTCCACCATTCTGTTGTAATTTCTCCGGTATGGCTCCATCCCAAAAAAACAAAAAATGCTGTAGCAATGATAAGAGAGTTCAGGCAAATGGTTAATAAATTAAGAAAGTGATAACGATTGAAAAGAATTGAGAGCAGGAAGCTGAACGGTACCGTTAAAATACAATAGGCCAGATAAACAAGCCCATGCCCCACAAAAATAATAAAAATTGAAGATAAGCTATATTCATGATTCATCAGGATAAACAGCAATGCTGTGAAAAAAAGTAAGGGTAAAGGAGCAAGTAATAGGGCTTTGATGATTTCTTTTTTTGAGTATCTCATTCACTGAATTCTTTACTTGAGGAATATTACGACTCTACCATTTTCCGCAAAGATTTTTTCCTTCTATTGGCTACGATGGTAATGATGAGAAAGTCCAGATAATTTTTCATAACTGACTTTTCATGGTATCAGTCCAACTTATATGAACGTAGTTTACTTACTTTTATAGGATTTTTACTGGAAGTTTAATCCTGGAGATTGAACTTTAGCTTTAAAGAATTCGTCTTATGTTAATATGGGTTAGCAATTATTTGAGGATTATACCTTGCAAAATCGAAAGCTTAAAATTGGCATCGTCGTGGGTGAAGTATCGGGAGATACCTTGGGAGCCAGTCTGATTCGCCGTTTTCGTGAGCAGGGCATTGACGCTGAGTTTGAAGGCATTGGCGGCCCACAAATGATTGCAGAAGGGTTCAACAGTTATTATCCAATGGATATTTTATCGGTGATGGGGATTGTTGAGGTCTTAAAAGATATTAAGAAGCTGTTTGCGGTACGTGACGGACTGGTGGAAACTTGGAGTAAGAATCCGGTTGATGTATTTATTGGTATTGATGCGCCAGATTTTAACCTGCGTCTGTCCAAAAGCTTGAAACAGAAGCAGCTGCCGATTAAAACTGTCCAGTATGTCAGTCCATCCGTTTGGGCTTGGCGTCAGGGCCGTGTGCATGGCATTAAAGCCAGTATTGATCTGGTCTTGTGTTTATTTCCATTTGAAAAGGCTTTCTATAAAAAATGGGATGTACCCGCGGCCTTTGTCGGGCATCCATTGGCAAGTCAACTCCCTTTGAAAAATCCGCTGGTTGAGGCAAAGCAGGAACTGGAACTAGATCCTGCACAAAAATATATTGCGTTATTACCGGGCAGCCGCCGTGGAGAAATTGAGCGGTTGGGACCTTTGGTGCTGGATGCTGCACAGATTTTGCAGCAAAAGCACCCTGAATATACCTTCCTGATTCCCGCCATTAATGACGCGCGGCAGCAACAGATCAGCACTTTACTCAACAGTTATCCTGAAAGTTTAAGGTCTAACGTGCGGATTATGGAAAATACCAGCAGTGATTCCAAAATTGGCCGTCAGGTCATGAATGCTGCGGATATCATCGCGCTCGCATCTGGCACAGCGACGCTGGAAGCCATGCTGTTACACCGTCCAATGGTGACCTTTTATAAGTTGCACTGGCTCACTTATCGAATCGCTAAATTCCTGGTCAAAATTCCGTACTACTCATTGCCGAATATTATTGCTGGTAAAAAAGTAATTCAGGAACTCATCCAGTCTGAGGCCACACCTGAACAGCTGGCGGCAGAAATTGAAAAGCTGATGGATATCGAGGCGTCCCAGATTCAGGTGATGCAACATCTCACCATGCATAAACAGTTGTTGGCAGATAATAGCGAAGATCCGGTGACTGCCGTGCTGGAACTATTGAAATCTAGCTGAGACATTTTCAATACCGATTATATTTTTTGCTGATGCTGTTGCCGGTATTGGCTCGGTGTCAGTTCAAACTGTTTCTTGAAACTCTGGCTAAAAGCCGTTTCGGATGAATAACCGACTCGATGTGCGGTCTGCTGCACACTCAAAATACTTTCTCTTAAATAGCGCGCTGCCAGCCGCAGCCGGTGTTGCTGTAAATAGGCCAGGGGCGGTTCTCCAACCACTTGGGCAAACAGTTGGGCAAATTTAGAACGCGACATATGGCATTGTTCTGCCAGGCTTTCCACCGTCCAGTTGTGTTCTGGCCGCTCATGAATCGCTGCCAACGCACTGGACAGCTCTGGATGGCTTAAAGCATTCAGCCAGCTCGAAGCATGGGGCGCATTCAGAATAAAATCTCGTACACATTCAATTAATAAAATACTGACCAGATGGTCCAGAATCCGGTCCCGTCCGGGGCGCACATGCTGGGTTTCCACGGCTAGAAACTGCAAGCCAATCTGTAACCATTCCGGCGCTGAATCACTCAAAATATGCTGGATATGTAAATGATCCGGTAGCGACGCAATCAATGGCTTGGCCATTTGAATGTCTATTTTGGAGCGAATCGCCAGAATAAAACTGCGCTGTGGCTGCTCTACCCCAAAATCAATAGATTGCTGGGCATGACTGTGAAAATATGAATTGATGTCACTGTGGTTGGTAAACTGATCCTGAGCCGGGCACGACAGATAATGTGCCTTGGCCGAAGGCAATAACACCAGATCGCCTTGCTGCATGCAAATACGCTCTGCGGTATCTTTAAAACCAAGCTCGGCCTGGCCATGCAGCAGAATATAGGCCAGCATTGATGGCTCATGCTGGTAGCCGAGCACATGCGGGTGAAATACATTTAGATAAATATATTCAGAGCGGGCCAGATGAATATCATCAAAAATTTTACTCAGCGCATCCATGCGTTAACTATTCTAAATTAAAGGGATTTTTATAAAAATTCGCATGTGATTTGAGGTCAGAAATAGGCAGATCAGGACAAAGACGCTGACATAGCTTTTCTGGACGCTAACAACTGTGCACATGTGCGGAATTATTCGATTATCAATGCAGGGTAACATAAGACAGGAGAGTTGCAATGAATGCCCCTGCAAAAATCACAAATATTCTCAGTGAGCAGGATGCTCCACATTTAACCGGCCGTCAGCTGGACAAAAAGCGTTTTGGCTGGTTGCTCAGTCCAGGATTACCCGTGATCGGCATGGGGATTTTGGCCGGTTACCATTTCGGACCCAAAGCCAGCAAAAAAGTGTTTGCCATGGGCGGACCTTTGCTACTGCATGTGATTATTCCCGCTCTAGATGCCTTGATTGGTGATGATGCCAATAACCCGACCGATGATGATATTCAAGTCTTGGTCAATGATCCGTATTATGACCGCATTGTAAAACTGTTTATTCCACTGCAAATGGCTGCGAACGCTTTTGCAGGTTATGTGGTGACACGTAAAGATGTCTCACTGATAGATCAATTGCTGCTCGGTATTTCCATGGGTGCCATTAATGGCGTTGGCGTCAATACTGCACATGAGCTGTGCCATCGTCCGCATAAAAAAGATCATTATTGGGCACATGCGACTTTAGCGCCGTTGGGATATAACCATTTCCGCATAGAACACCCTTATGGACATCATAAACGTGCAGCAACCCCTGAAGATCCGGCTTCTTCAAAAATGGGAGAAACGTTTTATGCGTTCTGGCCGCGTACCGTATTTGGCGGGATTAAATCAGCCATTCAGATTGAAAAGCAGCGTCTAAAACGTAAAGGTCTGTCGTTCTTTTCCAAGCAAAATGAACTGTTTCATGGCTGGGCAATGAGTGCGGGTTTTCACGCAAGCATGATCAAGCTGTTTGGTGTAGGCGTGACGCCTTATCTGGCCACCCAGGCCTTTTATGGCATTAGTCTGTTTGAAATTATTAACTATATTGAACACTATGGTTTGAAAAGAGAACAGAAGGCCGATGGCAGCTATGTACGTACCATGCCTGAACATAGCTGGAACAATAATAATATTGTGACCAATCTGTTTTTATACCAACTGCAACGTCATTCAGACCATCATGCATATCCGACTCGTCCATTTCAGGCCTTAAGACATTTTGATGAAGCACCTGAGTTACCCAGCGGTTATGCCACCATGCTGCTTCCGGCCTTAATTCCGCCATTGTGGTACAAAATGATGGATAAACGTGTTTATGCACATTATCAGGGGGATTTGAGCAAGGCCAATATCCTGCCATCTAAGCGGGAACAGATTTTCAAGAAGTTTGCTCTAGAGGAAAAAACTGCTTAGTGTGATCGGAGATAAAAATGTACCCCACAGATTCTTTCTGGTGAGGTGCATATAAAAACTCTTTGAACACTCTCTAAACTGCTTGTGTAAAGGCTTGCATAAGTGAAATAGCTTTTATACAGGCAGAACTTTGCATATAAAAAGCCGGTTTATAGTCAAATCTTTTATGATTGATTATCGCCGGGACAGCCAGTTGTCCTATTCTTTACTGAGAATAGCCAAGCCGTATCATGATGAACTGATACAAAAGATACAGCGCTGGCTGGAACAGCATTTTCATCAGTAATTTATACTGGATGGATTGGCGCAGCAGTTTTATATCACGATAAGCATCTTACCTGACGCTTTAAACAGGCTCTAGATCTACTACCGAACCCGTATTTTCAAGCAATCAAAATTGAGGCCGCGTGTAAACATCTGGAACACACTGAACATACGATGGATCGCATTGTCCAGCAGGTGGCTATCATAATTTGAGTGCACTCAGGTGTTTATTTCATAAAAAAACGGGGCTAGCCCCGTTAGAATAGCGCCATTGTTTTAGCTGGCACTTTTAGAAACTTGCAAATATTAATGAGCAAGTGCTTTGACCTTACGACCATGGAGCAGGTAATACCACACCAGACAGCTCAACGTAATCATCGAACTGTATAGATATAGGTGTTGATAGCCGATCTGATCGAGGAATTTCCCGATAAAATACGGACCAAAACCAAGTGCTGCATCGAGGGCGATAAAGAAGGTGGAAGTCGCCAGTCCCATACGTTCCAGTGTTGTACTTTTGACCGCAATGGTCTGACAGATTGATTGAATATTGCCATAACCGAAACCAAGCAAAGCTGCACTGGTGAGCAGCATCACCGAGTTTTGCGCTTGACTTAATAAGGCAATCCCTAAAGCCATGATCACGATTGCCGGATACATGATGATATTTTCCCCTTTACGGTCCATTAAAGGGCCAGTAAATGGGCGTGAAATCAGAATAGCAGCCGCATACATCAAGAAGAAAAATGACGCGGCTTGCAGTAGATTGATCTCTTTCGCATACAGGTTGATAAAAGACAGTACACCGGAATAACAGGCACCGACAATTAATACCACCAACGCAATAGGGAAGGCTTTAGGTTCAACAAATTGCGCCAGTTTTGATACTGAAGCTGCTGGTTTATTAGCATCGACTTTTGCGGTCAGTTTCACCTGAGACGTATCTACCCCCAAGCTAAACAGTAAACAGCAGAGAGAAACAATCGAGGTAAAGATAAAAATTACCGTATAGTCATAATGCACCATCAGCCAGATCGCCAGAAATGGGCCTACCGCAGTTGCAAGCGTGCTGCTCATACTGAAATAGCCAATTCCTTCACCGCGTCGTGTCGCCGGGATGGTCTGGGCAATAATGGTACCAATGACTGTACCAGCAACACCCATCATAAAGCCGTGGCCAAAACGGATAGCAGTCAAATACGGAATATCCACGGGCAGAAAATACAAGCCTGAAAATAGGAAAAATCCTAAAGCACCCGCGACCAGACTGTTCTTTGCGCCTAGACTGGACATATATTTACCAATCAGGAGTCGACCAGCCAAGGTCCCCACCACGAAAACTCCGGAAATTAATCCGGCTTGCGCCGTGGTGGCACCCAGTTCAGCCAGTGCATAGCCGACACTGACAATCACCAGCAGGTAGAAAACCAGAATCAGCTGGAAGTTCATGGCACTTAGAAAAATAAAGTTCCTGGTCCATAATTTGGACTGAGCTTCAGCCATTTTGATGCTCCTTTCTGCTTTGCAAAGAATGCATGAAATTTAAAACAAAAACATGCGCCTGCTTGAGGTCGCTTTGATTAAAGTCTTGCAGTAATTCAGCTTCCAGATCGTCAATCTTATCGCAGCACTGTGCAAACAACTGTTCACCGAGTACAGACAACTGTAAGAGTTTTTGACGTTTATCGGTGGTCGGGAGAGATTCAAGTAGATTCATTTCAATTAAAGTATTTAAACGTTTGGTCACAGCCGGCTTAGAAATTTGCAGTTCATGTGCAATCTCAAGAGCGGTACATTGACCATTCATTTGGATAATGACTAGACTTTGCCAAAGAGAGTAATTCAAGCCATGTTCAACTAACACGGCATTGACCTCATCGCCAAGCAGTCGGGCACAGCGCAGCAAGGCAAATCTGAAACGGGAGGTGGTATCCATAGGGAAATAAGGTTAACCAGGTTAACTAAATGGCTAATTTACGCCTCTTCGTTTGAAATTTCAAGTGATCTATCAGCAAGATCAATATGGCTTAACAGATATTCACACGAGCAAATCCAGTGGTAAACTAGAAAAATCTTTTATTTTCTTTAAGATAAATGCATTGCTGCTGGGGAGGGGATAAGGATGCAAAATTTAGAGCTAGAAAAAATTATAAATACATATTTTGCAAAGGGTTCTAAACTGTCTGAAATTTTGCAACAGCAGATGATCGAGTCACCTGAACAGCTTTTACATAGTCTGCGAGCAGCGGCTCAGGCACGCACCACAACCCAGACTACCCATCATGTCATGTTGTTGGACTATTTTGATGCCTCACGCTTTAGCTATGTCTTTAGCCCGTTGATCCTTTCTGTACTCAAGCATAAAACCATTTTTATCAGTCCAGAAAATCAGGTGCTGGAACAGATTCTGGCAGAGTATTTCCGTGTAGAGGCGCTCAAGCTCAATCATCAGCAAGCTTTGCTGGATATGGATATTTGTTTTGATCTGGCCGCAGCTGAGTTATCAAGTCAGGAACTACAGCAATATGCTGCACTCAAAGCGGCACTAGATCCGGATTGTAAAAGCCTGATAGTCATGGGTAATGAACTGGATGCTTCCTTGCAAGAACTACTACAGCAAGCTGGAGTCCAACTGATTCAATATCATCTGGTGCCACAGCATTTTGATTTAAGTGAAATCGAATATAAAAAGCTGCTATGGAAACGTAAAAGTAGCGAGATAGCATCAATTTGCGAACAGATCACGTTAGCTAATGTGGATCTGGTGACCCGAATGAGCGGAATGCAAAAAATAGATGCAGAACGTCTGATTGATGATCTGATGTATAGCGAGCATTTATTTGAAAAAGTGTCCGTATTTGGTGAATTTACTGAAACCATTTACAAGCATCAGCTCAAATAAAAAGAGCTTTTTTAGCACTGCTGTCCCATAGTTGAAGTGATTCAGTTTAAGCTACGCGCGTGTGGCAGGGATGCCACACATTACCCATCCTTGCGCTG
>CANQWW010000022.1 GCA_947627655.1 uncultured Acinetobacter sp.
CAAAGAGGGCTGCAAAAGATTCGGTCATGATATTTCCGATAAAGTCAGCGGTCTTGGATCAGACAAGGCCGGTTTAGTTAAGCATCCACATAGTCCATATAAACTGATCAAGCTATGCTTCAGCTGAATATAAAATTCGTTTAGTCAGCTAATTGACGGTCGATATAATCAGTCATCAGATGAAAGACTTCATCGATATTCAGTTCTGAACTATCAATGATGTAGGCATCTGCGGCTGGTTTGAGTGGAGCGACGATGCGTTCCATATCTCGTTTATCGCGCGCTTGTATATTAGCTAAAATGTCGTTTATTTTAGCATCCAGACCCATACCCTGCAACTGCTTTACACGTCTGTTCGCACGGGATTCAGCCGATGCAGTCAAATATATTTTGGCTTGAGCCTGCGGGAAGATACTGGTTGCCATGTCGCGACCATCTGCAACCAGACCCGGCACCTGGGCAAAAGCGTGTTGACGGTCGACCAGAGCAACTCTAAGCTCGGGAATTGCCGCCACTTTTGAGGCATATTCTCCGACGCGTTCAGTACGGATTGTTTGGCTGACATCTTCCCCATTTAACAATACCTGCACCCCTGTCGGCGTACTTGTAAACTGGATGTCTAAATTTGTAGCAATGTGTACGCATTGTTCCAGTTCAGTGTCCAAAGCATCGAGCAGGTTCTGCTGGTGCAATGACAATCCGAGCAAACGGTAGAGCGCACCTGAATCAAGTAGGTGAAAACCATAATGCGCTGCGATTTTTGCCGCCAATGTCCCCTTGCCCGAACCGCTTGGTCCATCAATGGTAATAATTTGAACTGTCATTGCTTTTCCATTGTTGTTTAAACAGATTTTGCGAGTTTCGCGAAGCCTAGTTTAATCCCTGCTTTTAACTGTGCAAGGATTAATTTACTTACAAAAGGGGCGCGAGCCTGTAATTCGATGGTATAGGTCACCAGCGTTTTATCTTCGCCCAGCGCTTTAAACTCGATAATCCCTAAATGATGTTTGACCAACGGGTTTTTAATGATTTTGTATTCGATCCGGGAGTTTGGCTCAAGCAAGGTAATTTTTTCTTTCAATGGCTTGATTGGACCAAAGCCCAAGCTGCGTACCGAACCCAAGCCATCAGGACGCTCTGGATCAGTAGAATCCTGAATCCGTTCTACCTGAATCGGGGCAAACGCGACGTTATAAGTCGCATGTTTAGACAGCAGATCAAAGACCTGAGACAAAGGCGCAGGAAATTCTTTTTTTACTTGTATGGCATTCATAATAATCCAGTTGAAGTTGTTGTTTTAAAAAGCCAATCTTAAACAAAATTAGGCCTGATGCTGAGGATTGATTTGCTTTTCTTGTAACTTTTGTTGTCGTTTTTGCTCACGCCGCAGCTTAAAGAAAGCACTGAGTTGCTGCGAACATAGTTCATGCGGACAGCCGCCTTCAAATTCAAAGACATGATTATAATAACCCGTTGTAAAGAGTTGGCGTACGCTGACCAAAGAGCCCGCTTTGGGCTCAGTTGCGCCAAAGACCACCCGGGAGATACGGGAATGCACCAAGGCTCCGACACACATCGTGCAAGGCTCTAAAGTGACATAGAGTACTGCGTCTTCAGGCAGACGATAATTTTGGATATTTTGGCAGGCATCACGCAGCGCTACGATCTCAGCATGGGCCGTTGGGTCCTGTGAGCGAATAGGCGCATTAAAACCACGACCAATGATCTGATCCTGGCTAACAATAACAGCGCCGACCGGGATTTCTCCCAGCTCGGCAGCCAATGCAGCCTGCTCATAGGCAAGCTGCATCCATTCTGCATCGGTTTTTGTGCTTTCAGTCATAAATCAGCTGATCACACCATACTGTCTTAATAGCGCATTCCAGCTATCAATCTGAGTGACTGGCGGATGATCACCTAAAATACCTTTCAGGCTCAGATCAGTGCCTTTCTTCCACTCTGGAGACAGGTCTTTATCTACCAGACGCGCACGCACACCTTCCACAAAATCAGAGTGACGGATTTTCCAGTCTGAAATCTGGGTTTCTAGTTCAAAAACCTCATTCCAGGAATGTACCTTTTTCCCCCATTGCCAGAGCAACCAAGTCAGCGCTGCAGTTGCCGGTGAACCTTTTTGCAGGTTTTCACTGGCTTGACGTAACCAGTCGCTACGCGCATCACTTAAGCCAACAATAGACTCATAATCATGCTCAAAGTTTACCCCACGACACACACTCTGAATCACATCCAGTGAGTTTTGCAGCGGACCCGGACCCACCGGACGGTGCATACTATTGAGCGTGTCATCAATGGCACGGAAATCACCCGCCGGGTAATGATCCCAATCGATGTTTACCATTTTATGCAATACTGCATCACGTTGCAGATCGCAGATATGAGTGGCCCAGCCAATCCCATACGCACCCGCAGCGGTCATGATTGAACCGGTAAGCCCCGTGAACAGGCCAATTGCACCACGATCTGCCAAGAAGCGGGTCGCACCTACATCCGGATATAAGCCAATATTGATTTCCGGCATGGCCAGACGTGAATATGGAGTTACCAGACGGAAAGGTGCCGCCATAAACAGCCCCAGACCACCGCCCATGACATAACCTTCACCCCAAACCAGCACCGGCTTGGCATAGTTATGTAAGAGCAGATCTAAAGCATATTCCTGTTCAAAAAATTTGTTTGCTGTTTCAACTTCGTCATTAATCACCAGCTGACGAAGCTTACGCACATCCCCACCCGCGCAAAATGCTTTCGGCGTAGTGGAGTCCAGCCAGATGGCTTTCACATTTTCATCATGATGAAAATCCTGAAACACTTCCAGCAAAGCAGTGGCAATGGTTTCATCCAGTGCATGTAAGGATTTCGGCCGATTTAAACGTACGATGCGCCATCCATTCTTGGCTTCTTCAACGATCAGGTCCGAGTGATATTGTTTTGAAAGGGGAGAATATGTCATGCGTCCAGCTGCCAATCTATAGGCTCAATGCCATGTTGTTTAAGATAATTGTTGGTTTTGGAAAATACCTTACAACCAAAAAATCCACCCCGGTTTGCCGATAAAGGCGATGGATGGGCGGCTTTTAATACCAAATGTTTATTCTGGTCGATGCGTTGTCCTTTACGCTGCGCGTATGCACCCCAAAGAATAAATACGATGTGTTCACGCTGTTCATTTAATACATCAATCACGTGATCAGTAAAATCTTCCCAACCGCGTTTCTGATGCGAAGTGGGTTGTCCTGCTTCTACAGTCAATACTGCATTTAACAGCAATACACCCTGCTCTGCCCAACGGGTCAAATCCCCATGTTTAGGGACGGTAATATCTAAATCTGAGTGTAACTCATGATAAATATTACGTAAAGACGGTGGAAGTGCAATGCCTTTTTGCACGGAAAAACTCAGACCATGGGCCTGATTGGGACCATGGTAAGGGTCCTGCCCCAGAATCACCACTTTCACCTGTGCTAAAGGGGTAGTATTCAGCGCATTAAAAATCAGATGATTGGGCGGGTAAATCACTTTATCCGCTTTTTTTTCTTCGATCAGGAAGTTTTTCAAGGCATCCATCTTGGGACTCAAGAGGAAATCACTCAGTCCATACTTCCAGCTTTCGTCCAGCTGTACCTTATTGAGTTTGGCAATTTGCTGTTCAGTTAATAAAGACATTTTTTCATCCTAAATTGATGTCATGTGGTTTAAAACTGTGCCAGCTTAAACTTTTACTTGTAAATCTACGCTTGGGTTGTGAAATGGCACACCCTGCTTCAATTTTTCGAACATTTCCGGGTCAGTCCACTCGACTTGAACCTGTTCAGAGAATTCAATCTGATCCAGCTTTAGCAGACCCATCTGCTCATTTTCAATATCTTCAAGAAAACTTTGTGCATAACCGGTATCAGTTTCATGCACAATCACCGAATAGACTTCTACATCGCCTTCTCCATTTTGAGTAATGGTAGAGGCCAGCACCTGCTGCGCCAGGAAGAAGAAAATCCGGGAAAACTGCTCTGCCGACGGCGACACAGGCAATGCAACCCAACGGGCACTAAAGTTCTTACACGCCTGAATATATTCAGGATTATCATCCTGCCAGAAACAGATCGCATGATCAAAAGAGTCAAAAAAGTCTTTAATCACACCTTTTAACAAGCCAAAGTCATACACCATCTGGCCGTGATCCAGCTTAGAAGCTTTCAGTAATAATTCTACTTTATAACTGTGACCATGAATCGAACGCTTACAGCGATCCGATGTGCAATTTCGCACAATATGCGCATTTTCAAACTTAAATAACTTACGAATTATCATGTGCCGTAATGTCGCCAAAATACAGGTGAATTATTTTTAATTATAAAGCAAAACAGCAGTGAGGAGGATTAATTTTACAGTTTAGGTTAATAGACAAAAGGGATCAGGGTTTAATGTTGTGCCTGGTTCTCAACTGTGTGTAGGTTTTGAAAAGGCGCCATGCTGCGATAAGAAATATAGACTTTATCTTCCTCGCGTACCAGGTCACTACTAAACTGGCGCTTGCGCTCACTGAGCATCACTTCAATCCGCGCCTTAAAGAATTTGGACTGTACACCCAGTAAGCTTGAAAACCGGGCCCGATTTTCCGCAGCCACCTGATCAAAAGGGGGAAGCTGCCATAGATCAGCGACATTGCCGAAATATTCCTGTAAGCCAAACTTCTGCTCCAGCGCCTGCTGGACAGCATTCACATCCAGCTTTTCATCCAGACTGGCAAGCACAGCAGCTGGTGCGGTATTGATATTGACCTGTGTATCACTTAACGGAGCGGCTGTCAGGTATGGCAGCAGCAGTTGATAGCGATTATCTTCAAAACCACGCACCAGCTTAAGCTGTTCTACACTATGAAATTTGCTATTCGGCGGTAGTGCAGCATTCGGTAAACCTTGATAATAACTAGTTTCTGCTCCCATCGGCCCAATGGTCAGTTCATCTTCATCCTGCCAGTCGATGACGGCTTCACTGAGCTGCTCGGACAATCCGACACGTTTTAAAATCAGCTCGAACCACTTTTTTGCCGGCTCATTGACCTGACCATCTTCTGTGACCAGGCTATTCAGATTAAACTTTCCAGACTCGTCTTCGATTCGCCCCATGACATAACCGTCATCGACCGGGAAAGGCGGCATTGGCTGCGCCCAGGTTTCATTCAGATGATCCACATCTGCGGCATTTTCAGCATCATCGAGCAGCAATTCAGCAAAAAAGGCTTCGGCACTTTTGGCATACATCAAGGACTGGTTTTGACGCATCAGATAGGCTGTACTTTCCGCCGTTGCGGCCTGACGCTTGGCTATAGTCGCTGCCAGAATCGTGGCCAGTGCCACCATGACCAGAATGGTGATTAATGCGATGCCCTGTTGCTGCCTCATGCCTATCTCCCAGGGCCGCCAATATTATTCGCAGATAAATAATCGGTATTGAGCAGACTAAATAGCCATTCATACTGCACGCCTTGTACCGTCAGATTGATCTTGATACCTTTTGGTAACAGTTGCTTGTTTTCGATCTGACTCAGATCAAGTCCGCTCTCTGGCCACTGGTCCAACTCATTTGGATTCAGCACCCTAATCTGGAATTGCTCAACCTCACTCAACAAGACGCTGGATGCCGGTTGGTCGCGCCCGGTTTGGTTCAAGTTCCTAAATTTCAGCCGGTAGACTTTCTGCTCATCGGCACGGTACTGATATTCCACCCGTTCATCCGGTGCAATCCCCTGCTCTAAGGGATCAGTCACACCGGTTTTACTAAAATTAAAGCGGCCATTCTGTAACACTAAAGCAGGCTGAATATCTCCATTCACGTTCGCGGTTAAAGGCACGGTCTGCACCGTATCACGCAGGAGCTGCTGATACGCTTGCTGTAATTGGTTAAGTTTCTGTTCATGGATGGCATTTTGATCGCGCGTCATTCTGACATGATCAAAGACACGCCAGCCCAAAGCCGAGAGCACAGCAAAAATTGCAATTGCCACCAGCAACTCGACCAGGGTAAATCCTTTTGTATTCATTGCGTCTGATTCACCCGATGATTAAAAAACACCAGACTGCTAACACCAGATTCCACCTGCCCGCTATCGGCATTAACGCTACTGATCTGTATATCAATCCGTTGCACATTTGGACTAATAGTCGCTTCAGCTTTTTTATCAATCTGCCATAGCTCACCTTGCTGGGTACTTTGACGCGATGAAGTCCCGGTCAGCCACTCTTGATTGATTTCCATCTGTGCCGCTTCATTTAACGCTACAAACTGCGCTTTGGTACGCAAAATGGCATGTGAGGTCGATTGGGTATACTGTATGGCCACCTTGGTCAATGCCATGGCCGCTGTGGCAAAAATCGCCAGCGCAACCATTACTTCAAGCAGGGTAAAGCCTGAGCAGCGATGAGTGAAACGCTGTTTCACCGCTGCGCAAGACGAAGCGCTATGCTCGAAGTACACACAATGAAATCCATTAGCACTCGACTTAAACGGCTTGATTGCATCAGCTCCAGCACTCTGATTAAAATATCTAGATTTCATTGATCTTACCCAGATGATCGATTTCAATCGCAGAACCGACTTCATTACTTTCAAGGTAGAACTGGATTCTGACCGGTTTCACTTCGCCATTGCCCAGCCAGATCAACTGCGGTGCATCCTGTGCAGTCAAGTCACGATTTTGCGCATTTTCATAACGCTGATCCAGCGACTGGATCTGAAAAGAGACATTATCCGGTAAGGTCCGGGTTTTAAATTCGGTATAAGGAATCCATTTCTGTGGCGCAGTGCCCAGTCGGAATTCAGAACTGACTGGATTACTTTGATATTCAGTCACGGTATATTGAAAAGCACGTACATCGGTGGCCAATTGGGTGTGCAAAGCCAAAACCCGTGCCTGATCATTGGCTTCACGCAGGATGCGCTGTATATCCAGCATAAATACTTCACGGGCCTGCATCGCTTTACGCCGATCGACTCCGCCAATATTCAACAAGACCAGCGACGCCATAATACCCATAATTACAATCACCACCATCAATTCGATGAGCGTAAAACCTCGGTTTGATGGTGGTGGCTGTCTGGTCATATACTGCCTTTAAGCAAATTGCTCAACGCTATTGATCTTTTTTGGCAGCGCCAGTGCTTGGTCAATATAAGCCACACGCAAGGTATCACGTGAACCCAGATAACGCTGATAGAAACTGGAGTTTAGGATCGCCGCTGCACCATGGGTCAGTGACCAGATGGATGCCAGATAATCACGTACTGGCATCGCACTTTCAATCGAGGCCAGATATTTTTCTGTCATCCGAATGATCAGGCGCAAACGCTGTTTACGCACCTGATACAGTTCACTGAATAAATGCTGGATTCCCACGCCGGTTGTCGATAAGCGTTCTTCAATCTGGTGGAAGAGCACGGTACGTTCTGGATGATGCAGGTGATGCAGCATAAAGAAAGCCAGATGCTCCGGGAATGCCTTGTCGGTGTCCTGAATCATTTCCAGCAACATCCGTTCATTGCGAATAATGAGCAGCATATACAGCTCATCTTTACTCTGAAAATGCTTATAGAGTGTGCCTTTGGCTAAATCCAGTTCAGCAGCCAGCGCATCTAGTGTCATGCCTGCTTCACCATTTTCCAGTAGTAATTGCTCAGCTACTTGAAAAATCAACGTTTCTCTTGCTCGAAACTGAGCCTGACGATCCATCTTCACCCTATAACTCTCTTCTGCTCTTATTCAATTCAGTTTTTTACTTTAAATTTAGAAGATTTTCAAAGTTCTGCATGGTAATTGCAGCCATTTCTTCCAGGCTCTTATCATATACATCGCTCAAGGCTTTGGCTACAAATGGAACGTATTTAGGTTCATTAGATTTACCACGATACGGCATTGGCGCCAGATAAGGACTGTCAGTTTCAATCAGTACGCGATCCAGCGGTACCTGCTTGGCGACATCACGCAAGTCTTGGGCATTTTTAAAAGAAACAATGCCAGAAAAGGATACATAATAACCGCAATCCAATACTGCTTTGGCTGTTTCCCAGTCTTCAGTAAAACAGTGCAAAATGCCATGCGTTGATTTTTCAGCCCGGATAATATCGACGGTGTCGTGTTTGGCAGAACGGGTATGTACCACGACTGGCTTTTTCACGGTCTGTGAGGCATGAATATGGCGTGCAAAGCA
Source organism: uncultured Acinetobacter sp. (assembly GCA_947627655.1). Classification (GTDB taxonomy): domain Bacteria; phylum Pseudomonadota; class Gammaproteobacteria; order Pseudomonadales; family Moraxellaceae; genus Acinetobacter. The sequence goes on from CANQWW010000022.1 coordinate 8,223, forward strand.
GGCTTTTTGTTCTGCGACAAAATCAGTACTGTGAAAATAATCCAGACCAGTTTCACCAATCGCCCAGACTTTTTCATCTTGTGCCAATTCAATCAGGTATTCAGTCGTGGCACGCGCCATCGTGGCTGGATCTTCACAAGGATGCACCCCAACGGTATAACCCACATCCGCATGACGTGCCGCAATCTTGGCCAGTTCAATATGATCATCCAGATCCACCGAAATACTCATGAATTTGGAGACACCGGCTTCCCGCGCCTGTGCTAAAGCCAGATCCAGATTGCCTTCATAAGGATCCAGATCGAGCAAGGTTAAATGACAATGCGTATCTACAAACACGGCGCTTTCCTACTTACAGGGAGAATATTACATAGTGTAACTTCTACGCCCCGCAGATTTAAGCCCCGCAACCAAACGTTCGGCCTCATTTTTAAAGAAAACACCTTTTTCACCGCCTAGCTGGATGCCAAAACCTTGCGGTTTGATGCCATTTTGTTTTTGCGAGACCCAGATCACTTTTCCGGTTAAAGGAATTTTTTGCGATTGCTCTGGCAAGGTCGCCAGCACAAAAACTTCATCACCCAAGCTCACTGCTTGTTGCGAAGGAATAAAAAGACCGCCGCCCGCCACAAAAGGCATATAGCTGGCAAATAAGGTTTCAACATCAGGAATATTGGCCTGAATGATTCCCCCCATACGTGATTGCATATTCTTCTCCTTTTTTTTATTAAAGATTCATCAATCGAATACACAATTGATCCAGCACCAGATTGCTTTGCACATTCTGTTGCAGATATTGTTTGGACTGCTGAAACTCCCCATAAATATTAAAAAGTTGCTCTAATGAATATTGTTCAGCCAACTGTGCAAAGTTTAAATCGATATTTTTGATGGCCTGATTGAGCTTGACACAAATTAAATCAGACAACAAGTATTCAAACATCTGACTGAATTCACTGAAATTCAGATTTTTATTCCATTTACTCGCAATTGAAATGGGCATATTTTTATCAATGACCAGCTTTTTCCAGTCTTGTAGAAAATCCTGTCGCATTGGCAACCAGGCACTTTTCGCGACTTCAATGGCCTGTAAAGGCATCTGATTGGCAAGATTCATCAATAATTGTTGTTGTGAATTGCCCGCTTCCGGCAGATGCTTAGTTAAGAATTGACTGGCCTGTGCCGGACTGATGCGATCCAAAGCAAAATGCTGTAAACGGCTGCGGATGGTTGCTGGAAGTTTTAAATAATGCTCTGCCAGTAAAATAATCACGATATTCTCGCCTGGCTCTTCCAGCGTTTTCAGCAAGGCATTGGCTGAAGCAATATTCAACGCCTCTGCCGGCTCAATCACAATAACCCGCCAGCCATCTACGGTCTGCTGGACAAAAGGCAGTAAATCACGGATCTTTTCGATCTTGATTTTGGCATTCTGTTTTTTATTGTCGTCATCGGTACTGATATAGACATAATTCGGATGGGTATCCGCTTTTAGCCACTGACAGCTGCCACACTCACCACACGGCAAATTGCGTACATGGCGATTCTGACACAAGACCCAAGCCAGAAACTGCTGGGTAAACGCTTCTTTACCACAACCTGTTTTGCCATAAAAAAGTAAGCCATGTCCAAGTCGAGGAAAACGCCCGGTCAGCGTCTCCCAAACCTGTTGCTGCCAGGAATAAATATGTGCAGTCGCATCAAGTGGCATGGCAAATTCTCAAATTAGGCAAAAACAGAAGGATCAAGCTGATTCAGACGGTCCAGATCCTGCTGGGTATCCACACCTGGTGGCAAACTCACTTCAGCCACAGCAATGGCAATACGATGACCATTTTCCAGCACACGCAGCTGCTCCAGAGATTCCAGCTTCTCTAGTGCACCCATCTCCCAGGTCACATATTCTTGTAGCAGTTGCACACGGTAAGCATACAGGCCCAAATGACGGTAAGCTTGATCATGCAACTTCTGCTCGGCCTGTTTGGCACCATCGCGATCATAAGGAATGGTGGCACGACTGAAATACAGGGCCTGATTGTGCTTGGACATCACGACTTTGACGATACTGTCACGCTGGAACTCATCCAGTGCATGAATCGGCTCGCACAAGGTCGACATCGAAGATTCTGGCTGATCTACCAGAAGCTGGGCAACTTGCTGCACCAATGCAGCAGGCAATAAAGGCTCATCGCCTTGAACATTGACAATAATATCCTGATTGTCCCAGCCTTTGATACGCGCCACTTCACTCAGGCGATCCGTACCAGATGGATGATTTGGAGAGGTAATCACCACATCGACACCTTCGGCACGACAGACTGCTGCAATCCGTTCATCATCCGTCGCCACACATAGGTCATCAAAACCTGCCACTTTGCGCGCCTGATCGACCACACGTAAAATCATCGGACGACCATGAATGTCCAGTAACGGTTTACCCGGCAGACGTGAGCTGGCATAACGTGCTGGAATGACAATGTGTTTCATAATGAATAGGCCTTAAGAAATAGAAATACCATGTTCAAGAAGTTGCTGATGCAATACCTCATAACAGGCAGATGACAAAATCGCTTCTACCGGTACCACCCAGATATCTCGCTGATAATCTGGATGCTGTTTAAGCAATGCCATGATCTTTACCGCATCTTTCTCTGTGGTAATGATGGGATACTGGTCCTCAAAATCCAGATCTTCAATTTCATAATCATGATGATCAGGGAATTCATGACACTGAAATTGTTGAATACCAAGACTTTCCAAGGTGCGGTAAAAACGCTGTGGGAAACCAATCCCGACTACTGCATAAAAAGGCAGATTGGGATCAAAAGCGTGTGATTCAACGTGATTCAACAAATAAGGCTGTGAAGGTGCCAAATGCATATGCAATGCAGATTGTGGCTGAGCAGCATGTTCAATCACCGTTCCCTTACGCAGACGTTCTACAGGTTCACGCAGGTAGCCTTCTGGCAATAGTTTCTGGTTGCCCAGACCACGGTTATTGTCCAGCACAATCCATTCAATTTGACGATTTAAAGCCCAGTGCTGTAAGCCATCATCACAAATAATCAGATCCAGTTCCTGCTTCGACAGCAGCAATTCAATACTTTGCTGACGGTTGGGTCCCACCGCCATGGGGACACCCGTCGTCTGGACGATCAACGCCGGTTCATCACCGACACTTTCGGCCGTGGCCTGGGTATCAACATACGCTGGAAATGGACCTTTTCCACCATAACCACGACTGATCACCCCCACCCGGACATTTTTTTGACTCAAATATCCTACCAGGTGGATTAACAAAGGCGTCTTGCCGCTGCCACCTACCGTGATATTTCCAATAACCATGACAGGAACTGGCGCGGTATAGCTTTTTTTAATGCCTTGAGCATACAGGGTTTTATTGAGCCCAAACCCCAAGCGATACAGCCAGGATAAAGGCCGTAGCATGATCAACCATTTAGATTGAGCATTCCAGGCATCCTGGATGACCTGCGCCAATGACATGCTTATTGTTCCTCGAAGTTACGTTGATGCAACTGGTAATAAGCACTTTTGCGGTCAATCAGTTGCTGATGGGTGCCCTGCTCCAGAATACGGCCCTGATCCATCACCACAATACAGTCTGCATTTTCAATCGTCGATAAACGGTGCGCAATCACAATCGTGGTGCGATCCTGCATGGCGGCATCAAAGGCCTGTTGAATGAAATATTCAGATTCATTATCCAGCGCACTGGTTGCTTCATCTAAAATCAAGATGGGTGCATTTTTCAGAATCGCACGGGCAATCGCAATACGCTGACGCTGGCCACCCGACAGGTTTAGGCCTTGCGCCCCAAGTTCGGTATCATAGCCCTGTGGTAATGCCATAATGAAATCGTGTGCATAGGCGGCCTTTGCTGCTGCAACAATCTCTTCTTCGCTAACGCTTTCCAGCTGACCATACGCAATATTTTCACGCACGGTACGGTTAAATAACACAACCTGCTGATTGACCATGGCAATCTGGGTACGCAGGGCATTCAGTTCAAAATCGGTAATATTTTTACCATCAAATAAAACCTGACCGGATGTGGCTTCCTGATAACGCATTAACAGGTTGACCAAGGAAGTTTTCCCTGCACCAGAGCGTCCCACCAAGGCTATCGTCTGTCCTGCTTTTACCTCAAGGCTCAGATCGGTTAACGCTTGATAACCATCTGCATAGGTCAAACTGACGTGCTGCAATTGAAGATTACCTTTGAGTGCATCGGTCAATGTCCCCGTATTCTGCTCTTCTGGCAGATCCAATAGCTCAAATACCGAATGTGCCGCGGCCATACCACGCTGAATTTTTTCATTCACATCGGTCAGGGTTTTAATCGGTTTGGCCAACATACCTGCTGCAGTAATATAAGCAACAAACTCACCTGCGGAGGTCTGACCTAAAATTTGCGGGCGTAAGGCAATAAACATCACAATACTTAAGGAAATCGACATGATCAGCTGAACCACCGGACTGTTCAGCTGTTGCACAGCCACCATTTTCAGGCCACGGCGCAGGTTTTCCATAGAGTGCGCTTTAAAGCGTTCCTGTTCATAGCTCTGGCCACCGAACGCTTTCACCACCATATTGGCATTCACCGACTCTTGCACCACGTGATTGACATCCCCCATGGTATCTTGCACCTGTTGAGAAAGCTTACGCATACGTCGCGCGGCCTGACGGATAATCCAGCCAATAATAGGAGCGAAAATCAGGATGCACATGGTCAAACGCCAGTTGGCATACAGCAGATAGCCCAATAGCGCTATGGTGATCAGACCTTGCTGGACAATGGTCTTTAAGGCTTCAGTAGAGGCCGCGGTTAACTGCTCTACGTTATACATAATTTTAGCAGTAATGTGCCCGCTGGTATTATCCAGAAAGTACTGCGAAGGCAAACGCATAATTTTGGCAAAGACTTCCTGCCGGATATTAAACACCAGATTCCGGGAAATCACTGCGGTAAAGTAGCCACCCAGGAACAGACCTAGACCACGGAAAAACATCAGTACAATGACTAAAAACGGGAACAGGCTAGTGAAACCCTGATCTCTATTCTGGATCGCCTCAATAATGTGTTCTAGCAATTTGGCCACAGACACTTCTGTAGCGGCATTAATACTAAAACCCAGGATGACCAGTAAAGCCACCCCCCAAAACTGTTTTAAATAACTGAGAAGACGTAAATAGACCTGAAAATCTTGCTTCACTAATAACCTCGAGTGGGCACTTTCGTACTAATATTGATGTTGACAAAGCCAAGCTGCCCTGCCACATCCATAACGCGAATAACATCTTGATGGGCTGCCTTTGCATCGGCTGCAATCACAAACATTAAATCACGACGTTCGTTAGAAATCTGTTTAATTGCAGTATTTAAATCTGCAACCTCTTTGCTGGCCAGCGACTGCCCATTCACTGCATAATGCCCATTGGCATCTACGGTCACTTCAACCTTCTGGTCAAAGTTTTTCGGCGGTACGCCTTGCGCATCAGGCAAGGTCAGGTTCATCCGGCTTAACTGACTAAACGTTGTGGAAAGCAATAGAAATACCAAGATAAATAGCAGACAGTCAATCATCGGCGTCAGATTAATATGCACATCTTCAACCTGGGTACGCTTGAATTTCATCACTCACCTCAGCTTGCCTGTTGCAAATGTTCATCAGCATCTAAAACCTGCAGATAAAACAGGTCTGCATGAAAGAGGGTTGCCTGCTGTTCAAGCTCGGCCACATATTCCTGCACCAGACGTTGAAAATAACGATGTGCAAACAGGGCTGGAATGGCAATCAGCATCCCGGCTGCTGTGGTAATGAGTGCCTTGGAAATCCCCGGCATCATCAGGACAGGATCACTGGTGGTACCGATATCAATCATCAGGAAAGATTCAATAATCCCGATTACCGTACCCAGCAAACCAAGCAAGGGCGCAACTGCACTTAATGTTCCCAAAAAGTTGATATTACGCTCCAGATAACCAATTTCCTGCGAAGCAGCCACTTCCATTTGCGCACGGGCATATTGTTCAGTTTGCTGCTGGCTGGCGGCACCTGCGGCAAAAACCCGGCCTAAAGTGCTGTTTTGCAGATTGCTATTTGCATTCAGCTTCTGAATGACTTGTACTGCATTTTGATGAGGACCCATCAGCAGGGTTTGTGGTAAGACCAGATTTCTCTTTAACCGAATAAATCGCTCAATGGCAATTGCCAGCATAAAAATCGAACACACTACCAGGGGCAGCATGAGCCAGCCACCTGCCTTTACCAGTTCCCACATCTAATTTGTCCCCAATCAAAAATAAATTTTATTCATCATCCAGGATCGACAGGATGCCGTCCAGTTCTTCTAGTGAATGATAGCTGATCACCAACTTGCCTTTGCCTTGTTTGTTATAGTCAATTTTTACGTCTGCACTAAAGCGCTCTGACAAGCGTTGTGTCAATTGCTGAATATCTGGTGCCACAGCCGGTTTCGGCTTATCCTGTTTTGGCGCATTAAAGTCACGGACCAACTGCTCAGTCTGACGCACCGACAGGCTCTTTTCAATCACCAGTTCAGCAACTTTTAACTGGTCTTTGGCTTTTAAGGTCAGAATGGCACGCGCATGCCCCATATCCAGCAGACCTTGTTGCATAAAGTCTTTAACTTCTTCAGCCAAGCTCAACAGACGGAGTAAGTTACTGACCGTCGTACGTGCCTTACCTACCGTATCTGCAATTTCCTGATGGCTCAGACCAAATTCCTCATGGAAACGCTGTAACGCCATTGCCTGGTCAATCGGGTTTAAATCTTGACGCTGAATGTTTTCAATTAATGCTAACGCAATTGCAACTTGGTCTTGAAGTTCACGCACGATTGCAGGAACTTCGGTTAAACCCGCCAGTTGTGCAGCACGCCAGCGACGCTCACCGGCAATAATTTCATATGGATAGCGTTCATCATTGACCGGACGGATTACAATCGGTTGCATGATGCCATGCTTTTCAATTGATGCCGCCAGTTCTTGTAAATCCTGCTCGTTGATATAACGACGCGGCTGATATTCGCCACGTTTTAACAGATTAACATCAATCTGTTTCAGCTGACCATGATCCAGACCTTGTGCTTCTAACTGTAGTTTTTCTTTTTGAATCGACCCCAGTAATGCATCCAAACCACGACCTTTGGCGAGTCCACGTTTCTTCACGGTCATGCTTGACTTCCTTTTTTCACTTTACTTTTCTTTAATACTTCAGCCGCCAGATTCAGGTAAGCAACTGCACCCTTGGAACTTTTTTCAAAATAAATCACCGGCAAACCATGTGCAGGTGCTTCTGCTAAACGGATATTGCGCGGAATCACGGTATCGTAGAGTTTCTTGCCGAAATATTGTTGTAGTTCTTCCGATACATCGCGTGTCAGTGCATTACGCGCATCGTACATCGTGCGTAACACACCGACGATTTGCAGGTCTGGATTCAGGGCCTGCTGAATACGGTCAATGGTCTGGGTTAAATCAGCCAGACCTTCTAAAGCATAATATTCACACTGCATAGGAATGATGACACCATCGACAGCAGCCAGTGCATTCACCGTAATCAGGCTTAAACTCGGCGCACAATCCACAATGATATAATCAAATGCAGATTCAATTTCCTGCAGTGCATCACGCAAGATAAATTCACGCCCTTCCTGCTCGGCAATCGCCAACTCCACCCCAGCCAGATCACGGTTGGCACCCAGTACTTTATAGCCTACCTCTGCCTTGCTAATTGCTGTTTCAATCGGCACTTCGCCGAGCAACACATCCGTGATTGAATAAAGCAGGTCATTTTTCTGGATGCCTGAACCCATGGTCGCATTGCCCTGCGAATCCATATCCACAAGAAGTACGCGTTTTTTTAATATGGCAAGCGATGCCGCCAAATTTACTGCGGTTGTGGTTTTGCCAACACCACCTTTCTGGTTTGCAATCGCAATAATTTGTGCCATGTTGACCCCAATCCCTTTAAAAAATCTTAAATTCGTTTTAATAGAAGTAAATGACGTTGTTCATCTAAGCGCGGAACTTTAAGCTCGATAATCTCACAACTGAATTGGTTTTTTAAAGCATTGACTTCATCTTGTGGAATCAGGCCCTTCATCGACGCAATAATACTCTGTGCATGCATATAAGGTGTAGAGGCATCAACAAAGTCAGTTAAGGCAGCAAAGGCACGACTGGTAATCACATCAAACTGTCCGAGTTCATGAATACTGTCTTCATTTTCAACCCGGGTTTGCACCGCAACCACATTTTGCAGCTTTAGATCGGCAATAAACTGCTTCAGGAAACGGATTTTCTTGCCATTTGAGTCTAAAAGCACGCAATTACGCTCAGGCTGACACAACGCAATAATCATGCCGGGCATCCCGCCTCCGGTCCCAATATCGAGCAAGCGACCCGGCGGCAAATCATTTAAAATACTCAGACTGTCCAGCAAATGCTTGACCAGCATTTCTTTGGGATCACGGATCGCTGTCAGATTGTATGCTTTATTCCACAGCACCAAAGCGTCCTGGTACTTGAGTAATAAATTTAAAGTTTCATCACTCAATGCTAAACCTAAAGCCTGGCTACCCTGCTTTAATTCCTGAAAAAACGTATGCATAAACAATAAACGCTCGAAAAAATTGAGAGAAAGTATACCGCTTTCTCTATATTGGCACAGCAGAGAGTGCTTAGTGAATATTCACTTAAGCAGACTTCCCTTCACGAATTGCAGCATCCAGGGCATTTAGGCGCTCTGGCGTGCCCACATCAACCCAGTCACCGATCAGTTTAGATGCGGCCACCTGATTTGCCAGCATGGCCTGTTTTAACAATGGCGCCAGTGGACGTTTACCTGCTTCTAGACCGGCAAACATGAGCGGATGAATGACCGAGACCCCACTAAAAGTCAGGTTTTCACCCTGAATTTCCTGCTCGAAGGTATAAGCCTTGCCTTGAGCTAAAGTGAAATCACCCTGTGGATGCTGAGGCGGATTATCGACCAAGACCAGATGCGCCAGGTTTTCGCCTAATTCAACTTTTAGTAAAGGAGCAAAATCCATACTGGTCCAGACATCGCCATTGACCAGAATAAAAGGTTGATCACCTAATAAAGGCAAGGCATTAATAATTCCGCCTGCGGTTTCCAGACCTTCACCTTCATGCGACCATAAAATCTGCACACCGAACTGCGAACCATCCCCCAAAGCCTGTACCAGCTTGTCCGCCAGCCAGGCTGTATTGATCACTATTTCAGTCACACCAATTGCAGCAAGCTTTTCAATATGCCAGACGATCAGGGGTTTAGCGCCCACTTCCAGCAAAGGCTTCGGTGTATGCAAGGTCAATGGGCGCATACGATTGCCCAGACCTGCCGCCAGAATCATCGCTTTCATTTATGCGGCCACCTCGTAAATTCCATATTTTTCTGCAAAGGCAGGCAATACCCGTGCTTGGATAAACTGCATAAATGGCTGCAACTCTGGATAAGGTTTTGATTCTTCAAGCAGATACCACATAACACGTGGTAAATCTTTTAAATAACCTGACTTGCCATCACGTTCAAACAGGCGCACAAAAATCCCTAAAATCTTGATATGACGTTGAATGGCCATCATATCGGCATCTTTCTTAAACTGTTCAAAATCACGGTCTTCTTTAGCTGATGCGGGCAACAAGTGATAGAATTTTTCAAACCAGCGGTAAACCTGCTCTGCATTCCACTGTACATAGGCATCGCGGGTAATCGAGATCAGATCATAGGTATCCGCTCCGATCACGGCATCTTGAAAATCAATGACCCCGACTTCAGTTTCACCGGCAATCTGCATCAGGTTACGGCTATGGAAATCACGGTGTACAATCACTTGCGGCTGCGCCAGCGCTGCATTGGCTAAAATAGCGAAAGTACGTTTGATTAATGCGGATTCTGCTGCAGTAGGCATAACCTTTAATGCCGGCAACATCCAATCGGTGAGCAGTTCCATTTCCGAGATTAGCTTGTCATACGAATACTCAGGCAAACGGCCTTTGGCATCAATCGACTGTAAATGCACCAGTTGCTTAAAACTTTGCTCATAATAAGCATCTACCGTTGCATCATTGAGCAAGTCAGACAGCATCACATTGCCAAAATCTTCGAGCAATAACAGGCCATTTTCCAGGTCTTTGGCCACGATATGTGGAACACGCACGCCATGAGCATCAAAAAATTCATCAATCGTCACAAAAGGCACACAATCTTCTTTTTCTGGTGGTGCATCCATGAGCATAAATGTTTTATTATTCAGTTTGATTCGTGCATAACGACGAAAACTGGCATCGCCTGCTAAAAAATGAGTTTCAAATTGATCTGACTCGAGTACAGAAGCAATCCATGATTGTATCAATTGTTCGCGTTGAGTATTCATTTGCAATAAATTCTAATACAGGCTGAGTTTTTAAAGTACTAAGTGTAGCTACTTATCAACTTTTTCTCTATGATGCGACAATAATTAATTGCGATTAAAGCATGATTGGTTAATGAGACAAATGAAGCATCAGTTTAAATATAATCCTTTGGCGACTGCGATTTTAACTTTGTTATGTGGTAGCTCAATTACAGGCTATGCTGCAGAGAATGACTCATCTACCAACCTGAATCCGCAGCCCAATAATACCTCACCAGAAAGCTATCCTGGCGAAGCCTTCTATGCGCAATATTATGTGGATAAATCCAGTCCTGAAGCCCAGCAACGCCAAGATCAGTATTTAAGCTCGGCCTATTGTCAGGGCACCTGGATTACGCCGGTTTCGCCTGAAGTGGAAGCTGTTGCCCCTGATCAGGCCACCTCGACAGTGACAGCCGATTATGGCCACTATAATCCAGAGGGTGACTCCTATTTAGAAGGCAATGTCATCATCGACCAGCAAGGTCGCCAGATTCGTGCGGATAAAGTCACCATTGACCAGACACAGACCTTTGCCAGAGCGCAGGGTCGTGTTCAATTGGCACAAGCAGGCCTTTTGTCACAAAGTGACGATATCAATTACAACTTAAAAACCCAACAGGGTGATTTAAATAACAGCTTCTATATTGCTGAACAGCAGCATGCTCATGGTCGTGCCGACAAAATTGCCAAAACCTCGACTGACACGGTAGAGCTGGAAAATGCCACGTATACCACTTGCCCTCCTGGACAACAACCCACCTGGAAAATTCAGGCCGAGCGCATCAAGCTAAATCAGGAAACTGGTCGTGGTGAAACGCGCAATACCAAAATATATGTTAAAGATGTACCGGTATTGGCGGTGCCTTATTTCAACTTCCCGATTGATGACCGTCGTACCACCGGAATTCTCACCCCTAGTTTCGGCTTTACCAATGACGGTGGCTTAGAACTGGGCGTGCCGGTCTATCTGAATCTGGCACCCAATTATGATGCGACGATTACGCCACGCTATATTGCCGATCGTGGCGCTATGCTCGAAGGCGAGTTCCGCTACCTGACCGAAAACTTCGGTTATGGCCAGATCTGGGGTGGCATCTTACCTACAGACGATCGTTATGGCGATCAAGATCGTAAAAATCTGCATTTCCGGCATGACTGGCAAATTAATGAACAGTTCTCGACCAATCTTGAATATAACTATGCGTCTGATAAGGACTTCTTTTCAGATTTAAATAACAGTCCTGACTCAAAAACAGATCTTAATTTACGTCGTGCCTGGGAACTTAACTATAGCAATGGCATTCCGGGTTTAAAAGCCCAGCTCAAGGTCGAAGACTTCCAGACTCTTGATCCTGAAGTTGCCGATGAAGACCGCCCGTATGCCCGTATGCCTCAGTTCCTGGTGAACTATAAAACCGGCAATCCATTAGGCTGGCAATTTGAAGCCAATCATGACAGCGCTTATTTTAAGAAAGACCTGAATAATGTCACTCCGGACATTGATCGTTATGAACCAAGTGGTACGCGTATCTATAATGATCTGGCGGTACGTTATAACTATCGCACCCCAGGGGCCTTCCTGATCCCACAAGCTACATTACGTAATGTAAATACCTTTTATGATCAGAATACCCGCGACAATTTTGACCGTACTGACCGTTCAAGTAAAAGCACGACTCTCGTTGTGCCCGAACTCACCCTTGATGCCGGTTTGATTTTTGAAAAAGAAGGTCGTTATTTACAGACCCTCACACCACGCCTGTTCTATGCCTATGCACCTTATGAAGAACAGAACAACCAGCCTAACTTTGACTCTGTTAATGCTTCCATCAGCTATGACCAGCTGTTTAGTCCACGCCGTTTCTATGGCCACGACCGACTAGAAGACAACAACTTTGCCTCTTTAGGCCTAAGTTATAGCCTGTTTGATGAAGTCGGTCTGGAACGTCTACGTGCCAGTGTTGGTCAAAGCTTTTTCTTTGAAGACCGCCGCGTCACTCTGGAACGTGATGCTGATGAATTTGACCGTGAAAGCCATACCGGGCCCGTCATTCAGCTCTCCAGCCAGTTATCTGAAAACTTCCGGGTCAATTTTAATTCTGCCTGGATGTCTAACGGTGACAATGCGCAGCGTGATGTGCAAGCCTATTATACTGGCGAACAAGGCAATCTCTATAATGTCGGTTACTTCTACCGCCAGGATATTGCAGACCGTCAGAAGGGTTATGATCAAGTCGTCGGCTCCTTCATTCAGCCGGTATATAATAACTGGCGCCTGATTGGCCATGCACAATATGACATAGACAATAGTGTTGCGCGGGAATATTTACTTGGTGTCAACTATGAGTCATGCTGTTGGGGTGTTTCGGTCTATGGTCGCTCATATTACAATGACCTGGATGATGTCAATGAGACCAAACCAAAACGTATGATCATGGCAGAAATCAGCTTAAGAGGATTAGGTGGTTTTAATAATAAACTGGCATCATTGCTAGAAAACCGTATTCTGGGCTTTAATAATATCAATCAGACTTGGACAGAACGTTAATGAAGACAACACAGTTAAAACATTTTTTTAAAGCAACCACACTTGCGCTATGCCTTTCTGCAGCTTTACCCAATTTTGCTGCAGCACAGACCAAGGATGAAGTTGTAGCTGTTGTCGACAATAGCGTAATCCTACGTAGTGATTTAGAACAAGGTGTGGCTGAAATCACCCATCAACTGCAACAACAAAAAGCCACCCTGCCGCCTGCACAAATTTTACAGCAGCAGGCGCTCGAACAACTGATTATACGTCAGGCGCAACTGGAACAGGTAAAACGCTATAACATCCGCCCAGATGAAAGAGCGCTGAATGAGGCAGTACTCAAAGTTGCGCGTGATTCAGGTTCTTCCAGCCTGGAAGCCTTCCAGCAAAAACTGGATGCCATGGCGCCGAATACCTATGCTTCCTTACGCAATCGTATTGCAGAAGATCTGGCCATTAACCGGCTACGTCAGCAAATCGTGACTTCGCGTATCAAGATCAGCGACCAAGACGTGGAAAACTTCCTGAAAACCCCTCAAGGTCAGGCCCTACTCGGCAATCAGGTGCATGTGCATCATATACGCATTTCCGGTAGCAATGCAGCACAAGTAGCCCCCGCTGTAAAAGCTGATCTGGCGACAGCTACAGACCTAAAAGCGCTGGAAAAGAAATATTCCAAAGATGATATTACAGTCACCGCTGCGGATATGGGCTTCCGTAATATTGCGGACATTCCCAACGAACTCGCATCACGTGTCACCACCCTGCAACCTGGCCAAACTTCTGAACTGATTGAAGCCCGTGACGGTATCCATATTCTGAAACTGATTGAACGTAAAGCAGGCGAGCAACGCGCTCTGGTAGAGCAATATCAAACCCGTCATATTCTGATCCAACCATCGGAAGTCGTGTCACCTGAAAATGCCAAACAGATGATTGACAGTCTGTATACGCGCTTAAAGAACGGTGAAGATTTTGCCGTACTTGCAGCGACCTTCTCGAATGACTCGGGTTCTGCACGTGATAGCGGCAGCCTGGGCTGGGTCAGTCCAGGTGTCATGGTGCCGGAGTTTGAAGAGCGCATGAAAAACACCACGGTCGGTCAAATCAGCCAGCCTTTCCAGAGTCAGTTTGGCTGGCATATTTTACAGGTAACAGATAAACGTCAGCAGGATATGACTCAAGAGTACCAAGAGCGCATGACACGTCAGTTATTAGGTGAGCGTCAGTTTGATGCAGAACTGGACAGCTGGTTACGTGAAACGCGCAATAACGCCTTTGTCGATATTAAAGATCCAGCCTTGGACCATAAAAAGAACTAATCCGTTACATCCAAAAAAACCAGCTTCGGCTGGTTTTTTTATGCAAGTCCATATGCATCCATCTACAAATATTCAAAACAAAAAAAACCGCCCAAAAGGCGGTTTTAAAATTCTCAGATCAGATTAACGATTGTTTTCGTCATCTGGAGTATCTTCAAATTTTGCATCATCAGTGAAGCCTGCACCTTGACCGCCGCCAAAGCCACCTTGACCACCAAAGCCTGCGCCTTGACCGCCACCGAAGCCACCTTGACCACCAAAGCCTGCACCTTGACCGCCGAAGCCACCTTGACCACCAAAGCCTGCGCCTTGACCGCCACCGAAGCCGCCTTGACCGCCGAAGCCACCTTGACCACCGAAGCCAGCACCACCTTGACCGCCGAAGCCACCTTGACCACCAAAGCCTGCGCCTTGTGGACCTGCAGGAGCGCCTGCTGGACGTGGATTACGCGCTGGAACTACAGTTGAAATTGCATGTTTATAAACCATTTGGCTTACAGTATTTTTTAATAATACAACGTATTGGTCAAAAGACTCGATATGACCTTGTAGTTTGATACCGTTAACGAGGAAGATAGAAACTGGGATACGTTCTTTACGAAGAGAATTCAAGAATGGATCTTGTAAAGTTTGACCTTTAGACATGTTATAACTCCAAAAAATTTTAAAATCAGCGCAAAAACTATCTCTATTTTTCAATTAAAAATTATAAAAAAGATAGTATGTAAATTTTGCTTTATCCGTAACAGTTTCGCAAGTCTTCTTGGGCCTGCTGCGCTGTAAAATATGTTGTAAATTTATGCTTTTCTTGCAAAGATCTTAACCATGTGTATTGACGTTTTGCAAGTTGTCGTGTTGCAAACAATGCCTTGTCTTCCATTTCATGTTGTTTTTCGATATTTCGATCACTATTTTTTAAAAATTCGATCGCCTGACGATAGCCAACCGAGCGCATAGATGGAAGATTCTCATTGAAATCGTATTTTCTCATCAAGTCCTCGACCTCATTCAAAAATCCGATTTCCCACATGATTTCTAATCGTTTCTCAATACGCTTATGCAATTCTAGCCGATCTGGAACCAAGGCGTAGTTATGAAAAGTGTATCGATATGGTTGATTTTTTGGCTGTTCAGCTTGTAGTTTTGTTATAGGTTGGCCAGTCAGTTTATAGACCTCGAGAGCGCGAATAATGCGTTGCTTGTCACTGACTTTAAATTTCTGACCGGCCACTGGGTCCACCGCACATAACTCGGCATAGACCGCTTGCCACCCTTCCTGCGCTGCTTGAGCTTCAATTTCTGCACGTACCCCGTAATCGGCACTTGGTAAATTATCAGATAGTCCTTCCAGCAATGCTTTAAAATACAACATGGTACCACCCACCAAAATTGGTGTTTTACCACGTGCATGCATGTCGTCAATCAGACGGCAGGCATCTTCTACGAAGTTGGCAGCAGAATAGACTTCCAATGGACTAATAATATCAATCAGATGATGTGGATACTGCTCCAGTTCAGCTTTGGTCGGTTTGGCCGTACCAATATCCATTTCTCGATAGACCAGGGCTGAATCGACTGAAATCAGCTCGAAATTTCCCTGTTCATACAGCTCACATGCCAAAGCAGTTTTACCGCTTGCAGTTGGTCCCATTAAATTGATGACCGGCAATTGATTTGACATGTAGCACTACTCTCCTCGAGCAAAAAGTTTATCTAATTGGGCCAATGGAAAAGCACGCCAGGTTGGACGGCCATGGTTACATTGGCTGGCAAATTCGGTTTGTTCCATCTGACGTAACAGCGCATTCATTTCCGACAGACTGAGCATACGATGTGCCCGTACTGCACCATGACAGGCCATGCCCGCCAGAATCTGGTCACGTTTTTGCAGCAAGCCCTGCGCCTGATCACCCGGATCCAGGTCATTCAGCAATTCCGGAATCAACGCATCAAAATCCGCTTTATGCAGAATCGCAGGCACACCACGTACGATGACTTGTTCATCTCCATACTGGTCAATTTCCAGACCCAAGCGAGCCAGTTGATCTTTCAGTTCTTCCACGCGCATTGCCTGCATACGGCTAATAGACACCACCTTAGGAATCAGCAATTGTTGTGAGGTCCAGAACTCTGGCTTTTCCCAGGCAGCTTTCATCTGTTGCAGCACAATACGCTCATGCGCGGCATGCATATCTACAATAATCAAACCTTCGGTGTTCTGTGCCAGAATATAAATTCCATGCAGTTGTGCGATCGCAATACCCAAGGGATGTTCATCCACTTTGACCTGCACATGCGCCTGGAAAGACCGTTCAGAACTCATCTGCTCGGTTTCAGAGCTTTCCCTCAACGGCGCCAAATAGCTTTTTAGGGCATTATTCAGCTGTTGTGAGCCGCCATAAGACTTGGTGTAATCCTGTGCGTAATGCACAGTCTGTGGCCGCGATGATTCAAAGTCTGTCAGTACATCTGAAGCTTCAGCCTCTACATACTGCTGACTATTTTGTTGAGGGGCATGCTGCTGACCTGCATAAGGATCATGAGCCTGGTGCAGACCAAACTGCTCCTGATAACGTGGTTGTGGTGCAGTTTGAACCGGTTCTGACTCTGACTTCATAGCTTCTGCCAGATCAGCTGTGGCAGTCTGGAACTGAGCCAGCGTTTCCTTGGCATAATGCCGTACAAATTCGTGTACTTCACGCTGATTCAGGAACCGGATTTCATGTTTGGTCGGATGCACATTGACATCCACATTTTCCGGATCCACTTCCAGAAACAGCAAATAAGCAGCATGCTGATGACCATGCAAAATCCCGTCATAGGCCATACGTAACGCATGAGAGATGGTTTTGTCCTTAATGATGCGTCCATTGACATACACATACTGCATATCTGCTTGCGCACGTGCATCGGACGGGTGTCCCAACCAGCCAGATAAGCGCATGCTGATACTATCAGCATCGATCCAGTAAGCATTTTCCGTGAACTGGCGGCCCAGCAACTGCTGTACACGCTGGAAGCGTAGCGCCCCGCTGTCTGCTACGGGTAAGTTCAGCTTGATCGTCTGGTTATGTTCCAGCACAAAACGGATATCAAAATGGGTCAGCGCCATACGGCGGACAATTTCTTCGATATGGCCAAACTCAGTGCCCGGTTTTTTCAGAAACTTGCGCCGCGCCGGCACATTAAAAAACAGATCCTGGACCCGGATATGCGTACCTTTGGCTGCAGCAACAGCCTGGATTTCCTGCCGATCAAAAGCGGTTCCATTGACTTCCACCTGATAGCCAATACCTTGTTCATCCTGACAACTGGTCAGGGTAAGGCGTGAAACCGCAGCAATCGAAGCCAGCGCTTCACCACGAAATCCCAAACTGGTAATCGCGTGCAGATCATCTGAGGTCTGGATTTTACTGGTCGCATGACGCATTACCG
>CANQWW010000023.1 GCA_947627655.1 uncultured Acinetobacter sp.
CCTCGGTTGCTGCCTTTGATGGTCAGATTGGTCAGACGGCGTATGCTGCCTCTAAAGGTGCTGTCGTTGCGATGACTTTGCCCTTGGCGCGTGAGCTGGCACGGGAAGCGATTCGTGTCATGACGATTGCACCGGGTATTATGGAAACGCCAATGCTGAAAGGTATGCCGCAAAATGTCCAGGATGCCTTGGGACAAATGGTGCCATTTCCACCGCGTTTAGCCAAACCTGAAGAGTTTGCACATCTGGTTGGTCATATTTTTGAAAATAGCTATTTAAATGGTGAGGTGATTCGTCTGGATGGTGCGATTCGTATGCAGCCTAAATAAGTCTTTGGTTTTTTTAAAGGATATGGTTTGCCTAGCTGCCAATTTCTCATCGAATTTAAATGACTTTGTTTCAGTATGCATTTTCTTTTGAAGGATCAAAAGAAACACAAAAACTTGTGAAACTGAAGATACATCCCTGTAGCTCTGTTTCACAGGCGACAGCCATGCCGCCGTAACCGACGTTCAAACAATCTCAATATAAAAAAGCTTGAAGTAAATAAAATAGATATAGAAAGGGAAGCGCAATGATTTTAAATGACGAACAGAAAATGATTCAGGCAATGATGCGGAATTATTCGCAGCAGAAACTGAAACCGACGGCAGGTTTAAGGGATAAAACAGCCCAATTTCCAGCACAGGAACTGAAAGAGCTCGGTGAACTGGGTGCGCTAGGCATGACGGTATCTGAACAATGGGGCGGTGCAGGTCTGGACTATGTGTCGCTGGTACTGGCACTGGAAGAAATTGCTGCCGGAGATGGCGCCATCTCAACCATTGTCAGTGTACAGAATTCACTGCCTTGCGGGATTACCCAGCGTTATGGCACTGAGGAACAAAAACAGAAATATTTGACCAAACTGGCCACGGGTGAATGGTTGGGATGTTTTTGCCTCACGGAACCACAAGCCGGGTCGGATGCCAGTGCGCTAGAATGCAAAGCTGAACGTGATGGCGATGCGTGGGTGCTAAATGGCACCAAGCAGTTTATTACCACCGGTAAACAGGCCCAGATTGCACTGGTATTTGCAGTGACAGATAAATCTGCAGGCAAGAAAGGCATTTCGTGTTTTCTGGTGCCCACCGATACACCGGGTTATATCGTCTCCAGTCTGGAAGAAAAAATGGGTCAGCATTGTTCCGATACTGCGACCATCATTTTCGATCAGTGCCGGATTCCGGCTGAAAACCTGCTCGGTCAAGAAGGTGAAGGCTACAAGATTGCCTTGTCTAATCTGGAATCTGGCCGGATTGGAATTGCGGCACAATCTGTCGGCATGGCGCGTGCTGCACTGGATGCCGCGGTAGAATATGCCAATGCGCGTAAATCTTTTGGCGTCGAACTGGTTCAGCATCAGGCAGTGGCATTCCGGCTGGCCGATATGGCCACCCAGATCGAAGCAGCACGGCAACTGGTTTTGCATGCAGCGACCCTCAAAGATGCAGGTCAGCCTTGCCTGAAAGAAGCCTCGATGGCCAAACTGTTTGCTTCAACCATTGCAGAGCGGGTTTGTTCGGATGCCATCCAGATACATGGCGGTTATGGTTATGTGTCGGATTTTCCAGTAGAGCGGATATATCGTGATGTCAGGGTCAGCCAGATTTATGAAGGTGCATCGGACATTCAGCGTCTGGTGATTGCCCGGGAAGTCAGCAGAATTTAAGAGCCAAGAGCAAAGTATTGTCCAAATCCTGCAACTTGGTTGAGGGATATGGAAATTGCAGCAATCTATAAAACATGATGAATTATTAATCAAGTGAGAAGTTGCTCAGAAGATAATGCTGAACATGTTCTAGGCATAGGGCATGTTCAATAAAACCGCTACTGCAATGGAATCCGCAGGTGGTAGAGAGAACAACAAATACAACGAATACAGACATGAGGTCTGACTAGAGCACAGAAATAGAGGTTGTCGTAATGAAGACACTAGCACAAGCCTATCGTGAATTTGATTTTGATACGATGGTTCAACAATATCTGGCAGGAACAACGGATGCACTGAATGCCTATACTGAATGCTGTGGACGTTATCTGGGCCAAAACCGGATCGCCCTGATCTGGGAAGGTAAAAATGGTGAGACACAACATTGGACCTTTGAACAGCTGGCTGAAGCTTCAGGGCAATTGGCCCATTATATGACCACGCTGGGTGTGCAAGCAGGTGACTGCATTGCCGGTCTGCTGCCGCGTACCCCAGAATTATTAATTACCATTCTTGCCACATGGCGTATTGGTGCGATTTATCAGCCTTTATTTACCGCTTTTGAAAGCAAGGCCATTGAACATCGCCTTAATACAGCGCATACCCGGTTGATTATTACCAATCAGGAACAGCGTGCAAAACTGAATCATCTGGATATTCCCCATATTTTAACGGTACATCAAAGGCCAGACAGTCCTGTTCAGGATGCGGATTTCTGGACCGAACTGAAGAAATACCCAAGCGAGTTTGCAGCGGTGCAAGGCAGCTTCAGTGATATTTTCCTGATGATGTTCACTTCCGGCACAACAGGTTTGGCAAAATCAGTGCCTGTACCTTTAAAAGCTTTATTGGCTTTTAAGGGGTATATGTTGCACGCGGTCGATTTACGTGACGAAGACAGTTTCTGGAATCTGGCAGATCCAGGTTGGGCGTATGGTCTGTATTATGGTGTTGCAGGCCCATTAAGTCTGGGGCATAGCATTATTATGGATGAGCGTGCCTTTAGTGTAGACAATGCTGTCGAAATCATTCAAAAATATAGAGTGAATAACCTGACCGGTTCACCCACCGCATTTCGGATGTTCTTTGGCTTTAAAGAAAAATTTGATGCCGAGATCCGTGCCTGTTTACGTGTCGTCAGCAGTGCAGGCGAGCCTTTAACCCCAGAAGTGATTCAATGGTTCAATCATGAGCTGGATGTCAATATTTACGACCAGTATGGACAGACTGAACTGGGCATGGTGATTGCCAACCATCATGCCTTAGATCACCACAAGAAGATCGGGTCCGCTGGTTTTGCCATTCCGGGCCACCGTTTTGCGGTGTTAAACACAGCGCATCAGGAAGTGGAAAAAGGGGGCATAGGCACCTTGGCGATGGACTGCTCAGCTTCACCACTGATGTGGTTTGAAGGGTATGGTGGAAATAATCGTAAAGCCTTTGTTGGCCAGTATTACTTAACTGGTGATACGGTAAAACTGAATGAATACGGTGGAATTGATTTTATTGGTCGTGCTGATGATGTGATTACCACGTCGGGTTATCGGGTTGGACCTTTTGATGTGGAAAGTACCTTGCTGGAGTGTGAAGAAGTACTGGAGTCCGCCGTGGTGGGCAAGCCGGATCCAGAGCGTACTGAGATCGTGAAAGCTTTTGTGGTGCTCAAGTCTCAATACACAGCCAGTGCAGACTTAATGTTGAAATTACAAAACTATGTGCGTTCGCGCTTATCCAAGCATGCTTATCCGAAAGAAATTGAGTTTGTTAACGATTTGCCGAAAACGTCCAGCGGTAAAATTCAGCGCAATCTACTCAAGCAGCAGGAAATTTCTAAAATTCAAGGAATTAAGCAGGTCAGTTAATATATTTATTTGTATATAAAGAGGTAAGAAAGGCCGCACTTGTGGCCTTTTTATTCAATTTATTCGCTTATTTTTAAAGGCTTAAGCAGGAATAAATGTCATTATCATAGAATTTTATTCTTGTTTTAAGTAGGAGAAATCAAAAAATTAGCCCCTTAATAAGAGGCTAACTTAGAGATGAAATTATTTACAGGCTCTATTTGCTTATAAATTAACTTTCTCATGCTCTGTATCGGACTCTCCCGGATTACCGGTAATATTACCTTTCAGTACTTTTAACATATGCGTCACTTTATTGTCGGTCACATTCCAGTATTCGGCACTGATCGCTTGTGCAATCAAGACACGTACACTCGGGTCATCCTTACCTTCAAACCAGTTTTCTGCCCAAGGATTCCATAACTCTTCAATCAAAATACGGTCTTGGGTAATCACGCCATGCGCACTGATCGATACATAAATATCATCAGACGGTTTGGCAAAGGAAAGCCCCAATTGATTTCGGCCAGCAGTAACTGCTTTTACGATGTCATTACTATCTTTTAAAATAAAATATAAATTCTCGCTTTCATTCATTTTTTCTGAATTGAGCATGGTCATAGGCTGAGAATGAATATCTTGGGTTTCGGTTTGATGGCTGATCATCGTAAAGCGCACATCTTTGATTAATTCCCATAATTTTTTGCGTTCATTATGTTCTGTATGTTGTTCTGCCATGAGCAATCTCCAATCATTATTTAGAATTAAAATTAAATTGTGTTAAGCAGCTTAATCATATTTTGAGTATCAAGCAGAGCGCCTCACTTAACTCATACATTTCAATACTGAAGAGAGAGGAGAGACTACAGAAATCATGAACAAGGCCGCTGTCGTTACAACCTGATAAAATTCATGTTATCCATTTCCAGGATTTTTCCTTCAGATAAAACACCGCTGAGGGACATAAAAAAACCTATCGGCCTGTGGAGCAGATAGGTTCAAGCGTATTACTCAATCAAAGGTCTTATCCATTACGCCGCCTTGAGCTGTTTAGGGAAGAAAATCCAGCACATCAGACCAGAAATCAGTGCACAGACAAAAATAATACTAATTAAGCCGATGCCAGCATAAGCTGCAAATAGACCGGTGATCGTAGTGATCAGTGCACCAAAACCGAATTGCATGGCACCCAATAAAGCGGAAGCTGTACCTGCATTTTTTCCTTGATGCATCAGTGCAAGCTGGCTACCTGTCGGCATAATAAAACCGAGTAAGGTCACTGCAAGGAATAAACCTACACATATCACGATCAAATGATTGATATTTAAGTATAGACAAAGTAATAACAGTGTAATGACAACTAGGTATGCAGTATTGATGAGCTTATACGCACGTAGCGGGCCAAATTTTTCGTGCAGTTTCGGGTTCAGGATGGCAGCGGCAATAAGCCCCACGGCATTGACTGCAAATAAAACACTAAATTGGGTCGAACTCAGCTGATATTCACTAATGAAAACACTCGCTGAACCCGCAATGTAAGCAAAGAAACCCGCTTGGGCAATACAGAGCGTTAAGGCATAAATAATGAAGTTACGGTCTGAAGCGATTTTCAGATAATGCTTGAAGGTCTGGCTTAGCTGGAATTGTGCACGCTGCTCAGCCTGTCGGGTTTCAGGGAGGAAGCTGAATACTGTCAACATCACCACAGCAGCATAAACTGCCAGAAAAATAAAAATCGTACGCCATGAGCCGAGTGTTTGCAGACCATCACCGATTAGCGGTGCAGCGACCGGAGACAGGCCAAGAATCGCCAGGACCATGGACATCATTTTACCCATTTCAGGTCCATGAAACTGATCTTTGATAATCGCAAATGCAATCACCATACCAATTGAACCGCCCAGACCTTGTATAAACCGAAACCATTGCAGCTGCAGAACAGTTTCAGCCAGCGCACAGGCGATAGCACCCAGAACAAAAATACTGAGTCCCAAATAAATAAGTGGTTTACGGCCAAATTTATCTGACAATGGACCATAAACCAGCTGACCTAACATCAGACCCGCAAAAAATGTCATCAGGCTAAATTGTACAGCACCTTCACTACTGCCCAGAGATTGCGCCATTGCAGGAATACTGGGAAGATACATATCAATTCCCAGCGGGCCGATCGTCGCAAGTAATGCGATGAGTAGCGGCATTGCACGATTTGAGGTGGCTGTCATAATACTTTTAAGTTGCGAAATAAAGAGGCGGCACATTATGAAACTCTGTGGTTTCCTAAGTCAAGGATATTTGTCATGACAAAAATTGGTCGGCCTGTGGTGATGTCAGCAGAAGAACGTCGCAAGGAAATTTTAAATGCGGCAGAAAGCTTATTTGGTGAAAAAGGTTTTGAGCATGTCACCATGTCGGAAATCGCTGAAGCGGCAGGGATGTCGAAAAAAACCTTATATGTGCATTTTTCTGATAAGCGTGAACTGTTTAAGTCTTTAGTCAAATCATCTTATATCTGGTCAGAGGATGCCTTTCAGGAAGTCACGGCACATCCTGTTGCCCAGCTGAAAGAATGTCTGTATATCATTGCGAACCATGTACTGTCTGAACGGCATATCAAACTTTGCCGATTGGCGATTGCTGGACAGTTGGGAATAGAAGGAATGTCAGATACCTTTTATGAAATGGGCATCTCGACCAGTCGGGCGCATTTAATCGCATGTATTGAGCGGATTCCAGCGCATCAGCGACTCTTAACGCTTTCAGGTGAAAGTCTGGCGGATATGATGTTTGGTGCCAGTATCTCCAAGCCATTTATCGATCTCTTATTTATGAAAAAGCCGGTTGCGCTGGCTGAGATTTATGCCTTGATTGATCAATCGATTGATTCATTATTTCTGGTGTAAATAAAGTGCTTTTAGGGAAACTGAACCAGCTGAGTATGTTGTGTGATGATTGCTGTAAAGATGAAGCTATTACGAAGCAATTTTCACAGCAAAGCTTGAGATAAAGCGATAAGATGTACGGTTATCAGGAGATTTATTTGACCAGGAAGATGGACGATATTGTGCTAGACGCTCCAAACACTGAATTCGAACTGAATGATGCTGAAATGCATGTCTATGCACGGCAGATTCTATTAGAAGGCTGGGATATCGATGCTCAGGAAAAATTAAAATATTCTAATATCTGTATTGTGGGCTGTGGCGGAATCGGCTGTATTCTGGCTGAGCTACTGGCCCGCGCTGGGGTGGGTAAAATCACCTTGCTTGATCCTGATACGATTGAAATCAGTAATCTACAACGCCAACTGGCTTTTATACCGCAGGATATTGGCTTTTATAAGGCCGAAACTCTGGCCAAGCGTTTGCAACTGATTAATCCGCATGTTCAGGTGGAATATCATAATCAGGCCATGACGCCAGCAAATGCAGCAGAGTTGATTCAGCAGCAAGACCTGGTGCTGGATGGCTGCGACCAGTTTGCAACCCGTTATTTGGTCAATCAGACCTGCAAACAATATGAGGTCCCGTTGATCAGTGCTTCTGCTATTGGCCTGCAAGGGCAGCTGTTTATGGTCGAAGGGGATTCTGCCTGTTATCACTGCTTGTTCCCGCAAGAAGAACAAACAGATACAGCCCTACGCTGTGCAGACTCCGGTGTGCTGGCGACCACGCCCAATGTCATGGCCAGTCTGCAAGCTCATCATGCCTTATTGTATTTAGGATTGGGACAGATGCCGCTGAGACAAAAGCTTTTACTTTGGGATGGCACCAGTATGCAACAACGCATTCTGAAATTCGCAAAAGATGCGAATTGTCCAATTTGTCAGGCAAGATAGAACTGTTCGATCTGAATATTTGCTAAACTCGAGAAAATTTGAAATTACGTTGACCTTATGAAAAATAATATCTTCCTAGATGGTTTGCGTTCTGTAGCACGTGTCGGTGAAACTGCCGTCATTGCTGCACGTGCGGGAATTAAATACGCCACAGAAAAACCCAGTAATGCCAAATTGATGCGCGAGACTTTTGAGTCGCTCGGCTCGACTTATATCAAGTTAGGGCAATTCATTGCATCTACGCCGTCCTTGTTTCCTCGAGAATTTGTTGAGGAATTTCAAGGTTGTCTGGATCAGACCCCGAGTTTGCCTTTTAGCTACGTGCAACAAGTACTAGCGTCTGAGTTTGAAGGTCGTAATCTGGATGAAATTTTCGCCTCCATTGAGGAAAAACCTTTAGCTTCAGCCTCCATTGCCCAGGTACACGCGGCGAAGCTGGTGTCTGGCGAAGATGTGGTCATTAAAGTACAAAAGCCGGGTGTAGAAACCATTCTGTATACTGACCTGAATGTCTTGCACTGGGCAACCAAGTTGCTTGAAAAAGCCGTACCCAAAGTGAAATTTGCGTCTTTGGCAGATATTGTTGAAGAAATCAAAAGCCGTATGGTGCGTGAAGTTGACTTTATCGAAGAAGCCAAGAATCTGGATGACTTTGTTAATTATCTGAATGTGACCCAGAACAAGGCGGCAACTGCACCTAAAGTTTATCATCAATATTCGACCCGTCGTGTGCTGACCATGCAGCGACTGTATGGGGTGTCACTGACTGATTTTGAAGTGGTGGAAAAATTAGCCAAAGACCCATCTCAGGTACTGATCACGGCAATGAATACCTGGTTCGGTAGCCTGATGATGTGCGAAAGTTTCCATGCCGATTTACACGCTGGCAACCTGATGCTGCTCGAAGATGGCCGCGTTGGTTTTATCGATTTTGGGATCGTCGGTCAGCTGAAACCGGAAGTATGGACAGCATGTATCGCCTTTATGGATGCGCTGCAAAATACCGATTATAAGCTGATGGCAGAAAACATGCTGAAAATGGGCATGACTGCTGTAGAAATTGATACTCAGGTACTGGCAGCGGATCTTGAGCGTCTGTTTAGCGGGGTGATAATGGCAGACCCGCAAGAACTACTTAGCTCTAATCCGGCAGATTTAAACGATATCATGATGGATATGGTTGCCGTGGGTGAGCGTCATGGGATTCGTTTCCCGCGTGACTTTGCCTTGCTGTTCAAGCAGATGCTGTATTTCGATCGTTTCATGCGTGTTTTGGCGCCATATACAGATATTTATGCAGATCAACGTTTGCAAATGATCCAGACGATGGATCCGAATCTGTTGTTGAAAAATTAATTTTTATACAATCTCTCTCATTTAATTAATCACCTTCCTCAATCCCCCTGAGCAAATTTTAAAGCACTGCTTTTAAAATGAAGCGCAAGAAAGGGGGGTTTTAAAGCGCCTCCCTTGATAAAGGGAGGTTGGGAGGGATTCAAACTCCCGAGTAAGAACATGGACGCAATTATCATTGAAGGTTTGAAAGTTGAAACGGTCATTGGCTGTTTTGACTGGGAACGTCAGATTATTCAACCTTTAATGTTGGATCTGGTCATTCAGACCGATTTGGAACAGGCCTCCAATTCTGATCTTTTGGCCGATACCCTAAATTATGCCGAGATTTGTGAAATTTCTGCACAGGTTATTCAGCAGGCGCAGCCAGAATTGATTGAACATGCAGCAAAGTTGGTACTCAATGCACTTTTTACTACCTTTACCGCAATTGAATCGATTAAAATTACGATCCGTAAGCCTGCCATTATCGCGCAAGCCAATTCTGTAGGGATACGTCTTGAACGCCACCGAAACGATATTCGCCTTAGCACTGGCGAGTAATTGTCATCCTCAGCAACATTTTCAAGCTGCACAACAACGGATTGCCACCTGGGGGGAAGTTCAGTTTTCTCCCATTTATATCATTCCGTGCCGTGATGGCATTGGTGCAGACTATTGGAATTCGGCTTGTTTGCTGAAAAGTCAGCAATCCTTAGCGGATGTCATTCAAGCATTGAAACAGATGGAAAGTGATTCAGGACGGGTTCGTCCATCGCATCAGATTACCTTAGATGTGGATTTGATTGCCTGGGGGCAGGATTTAAGCCAAATGGAATTTAATCCGAAAAAATTACCATTGGCTTTAGATGTAAAAATCCCGATGCATGCCATCTGGTCACATCCAATATTTGAATATGACCGCCAACTTCAGTATCCACAAGTCAAGGCTTAAATCTGTACGATAAATTCTGAAATTAAAGCAGATCTAAAATATGCTTTGAAATCCTCTAAGAAAATATAAACTTGTGTCATCAATCAAATTTGAATTTTCACGTTATAGAGATTTTTTAGAGGGGAAGCTTGATGCGTCTGATACATGCTCTATGGGCTGCTTTAGTTTTATCATTCAGTGGCTGTGCAGTGATGTCTGTCAGTGAATGTCAGGTTGCTGACTGGATGGAGGTGGGGCAGCGTGATGGTGCTTCAGGACGTTATCACCGCTTTGCACAATATGAAAAGGCTTGCGCAAAAGGAAACATCCAGCCCAATCATAGTTTATATGAAGTGGGTTATACCAAGGGGCGTTTTGATTATTGCCAGCCTGACAGTATTTTTTATGCCAGTCTAAATGGAGCTGGTTCCTATCAGATCTGCCCCTATGCCCAGCATGCCGAATTAAAGCCTTATCATGATATTGCGGCGCAATATTATCAGGCCAAAAAAGCGCAAGATGAATGGTTTGATGAGTTAGAGCGTTATCAGAATTATTTACTTGATCCAAAGTTAACGAAAGAAAATCGGGATAGTTATATTCGCCGTATACGTGAACTGAAAATCAAACAAGAACGAATCGAATTTAACTATTTTGATGCAGAACGTAAACTGACACGCTTTCAACGTGAACATGGTTTATAGCCGGTATTAAATTTTCAAAATCCTATAAAATTGTAGGCTTTTTTATTGATACAAAGCTGCCCCAGATTGCTGAAATTAAAGGGATATGATTCGTCAAACATGACGAACAGCACAACGATCGCAAATAAAATGCCAAGAATAATGTCTGTTTCTATAAGTCATCTTTGAAGCATTATTTTGTTGTTATGTTGGGAGTGGTTATCTCGTAACTTTGCAGTTTCAATTGCTCTGTAATTTTACATACGGGCTAAGCAAGCTGAATGATAATCTCTTAATCAAAGCATATTCCTTGCATAGAATACAAAGCGATATTCTGTCCTAAACGATATTGGAATAGATGGATGAGTTCTTTAAAACCTATCCGTGAGTCATCTAGATCGAAGTTTCATCATCATAAAAAAAGCCCACATCAATGTGGGCTGGTCATTGTAATTATTTAAATATAATAGCTGGTCTTGGTCATTAGTTTTGAAATCCCAGTCATGGCAATCTTGACGGGTAATGGCAGGTCTACACCACCAGCAGTAAGTGCAGTATCGCGGTGATGTAATTCATCTTCATTCATCTGTTCCAGAATGCGACGCGAACGTTCATCATGCTCAGGCAGTTGACGCAAATGATCTTCAAGATGCAGACTGACTTGACGCTCCGTTTCTGCGACGAAACCCAGGCTATATTTGTCACCAGCAATACCTGCAAGTGCTCCCATACCAAACGAGAGGCTGTACCATACTGGATTGAATACACTGGTGTGGCTATCAAGTTCTTTCAAGCGATCTTCACACCAGGCCAGATGATCCTGTTCTTCAATTGCTGCCTGTTCCATCTCACGACGTACATTCGGTAATTTTGCAGTCATGGCCTGTCCATGGTAGAGCGCCTGAGCACAAACTTCGCCGCTATGATTGACGCGCATCAGGCCAGCCACATGACGGGCATCCGAGACAGCCAGCTGGGCTTCAGCATTTTCGGCAGGATTGGTGCGTTGTGCAGAAGTGGTGCCAGGAACAAGACTGCGTAATGCCTGGTCAAAAGAATGAATAAGCTTATCGACACCGGTAAATTGACGCATGCATTAATCCTCCAATGATGCTTGTGCAGAGTTGATCAGCGGTTTAAGACGCAGTAATAACCAGAAAGTAAAGATAGCGCTCAAAACCGCGGTAATACAGAAAAGTATTTTAAGATCAAACTCTAAGACACTTAAAATAATAATCGAGAATATAGCAGAAGATACCATGAAAACAGCATTCAAAATGTTATTTGCTGCAACGACTCGCGCACGATGTGAGCGGGGAGAATGCGCCTGCATCATGGCATATAAGGGAACGATATAAAAACCGCCACTGATGCCCAATAAAGTAACTGCCAGCATGACATGGTAATAGCTCCAGCCTTGCTGGAAAACCTCTGCCAGACCCAGTAACTCGCCTGTGCGTTCAGGAATAAAAGCCATGCTCATCGCTAAATAAAATGCAAATATTGTCAGGCCTACTGCACCAATCGGTACCATACGGATATTCACTTCGGTGCCGCCCCATTTACGGCATAAATAGGAGCCTAAACCTATCCCAATCGAGAAAAAGGTCAGCAGTAAACTGGCGACGTTTTCAGAAGCATGCAGATTCTGCAAGGTCAGCTGTGGAATCTGAGTCAGATAGGTAGCGCCATAGAACCAGTACCAAGAATTACCGAGCAGGATGGTAAATACCAAAGGCAAGCTTTTGGCATACTTTAAAGTCTGAAAACTGGTACGAAAGAAATTCCAGTCAATGCGAATATCTGGTGCCGGAATACTTTGCTTTAAAATAGAGCGACTGGATAAATAACCTAAAACCGCAATCGTCAGTACAGTCAGACTAATCCATAATAAATTTCCGGCTGAAGCGGCAATGACTGCGCCGCCCAAAATCATCCCGAACAGGATGGCCAGAGACGTTCCCGATTGAAATAGCGCATTCCCCGACATGAGTTCATCAGGCTTTAAAACCTCGGGCAAAATGGCATATTTAATCGGACCAAAAAAAGTCGACTGGGTCCCCATTAAAAATAAGGCAAATAATAGCACCCATAAGTTGCCCATCAGGAAACCAATGGTGCCGAGGATCATGATGACGATTTCCAGTACTTTTAAATAACGAATAAGTTGTGAACGTTCGTATTTGTCGGCAATCTGTCCGGCTGTCGCTGAAAAGATAAAGTACGGTAAAATAAACAGCAGTGCTGCCAGGTTGTTCAGGGTACTGATCTCGGCGCTTTGCTGAATCCAGCCATAGGTAATGACCAGTAATAAAGCCTGTTTAAAGACATTATCATTTAACGCACCAAAGAACTGCGTCAGAAACATCGGTAAGAATCGACGGGAACCTAATAAATGTTCATTATTGTTCATAGGGGACGTGCTACATTAAATTTATTAAGAAATGTCAGTGATGCATTTACATCATGAAAAATCATGTAAGATACTTTTGACCAAGGAAAGGGCAAAACCTATAGATTCGAGTTTCTTAGCTTATATTTTTCGGTCAAATAATCAATTAAAGAATGTATTTGTTTAGAGTTTGCTATGCCTGCAAAGAAAAAATTTAAAGAAACGATACTCTGCCAGAGTATGAGTACCCTCATACCGGCACACACAGGAAGTTGCCTGTGTATGAGTGTATTCTTCATGATGTTCAGCCAACATAGCATGGCACAAACTCAACAGACCACAACACCAGTCGCGGTTTCCCAGACCGAAATGATCGATGAGCTGTCAAAACAAGCGGTACAACAGGGCCTGGCCAGTAATGAAGAGCAGGCCAATGAGAAAATTGAAGCTGCTTTACAAAGCGAAGAAAACGTTGACAGTATGCAGATGTTGCAAGAGCAGGAAGGTGCTGCCCAGCAGCTTGAAGCGTTTAGACCGATTGAATTTGAAGATTTGGAAGAGCTGCCGGTTCAGGCTGTTGATCAGGCCATGGCGGATGAAATCTACCGGGTAGCTGAAGAGGCCAAGCAAGAAGCCCAGGCTTATCGCCAGACACAGCAGACAGAAACCGTAATCGCGGATATCAGCCAGCAGGAATTGCTGGAAATTAATCAGGCACCCGTGAGTGTCGATCAGTTGATGCAAGCGATTCAGTCTGATAGCCAGATTCTGGTCCAGACCAATGAAGCCGGCATGACCCTGCCAGAGATTTCGCCAGAAAAACTAAGCCCTGAAGATGCGAAAAGACCAAATATTTTCAGACGCTTGCTCTATAAAAATCGCCCGCCACGTCAGATTATGACCGCTAAGGTGCCGCGGATTAGTGCTGATGCAGTGCTGGTGAAAACAGCCAATGGCTCAACCCAGCAGCTGAGCAACGGTGCCAGAGCCGAAGCCTATGCCAACCTGATCGCTAATATTGAAAATAAGCTTTCCAGTTTTACCCAGGAATCTTTTAGTGATTTTCAGTCTGCCTTACCGCAGCTACGCAGCTTGTCCAATCAGGCTGCACAGGCAGTCGGTTTCTATAATGCAGAGTTCAGGTTTGAAAAACGCTCGGATTCAGACTTAAAAGTCTACGTCACACCCAATGAGCCGGTCCTGATCCAGAGCCAGAATATCGAGTTTAGTGGCACGGGTGCCGAACAGCCACAGTTCCTGGTGATTGGGGTATTGCCAGATCAGGAAGTCGGAGACGTATTTCATCATGGAGAATATGAGCGCAGCAAAGAGCGTATTGTCGAAGCAGCCAGTAACAACGGTTATTTTGATGCTTATTGGCGTCTGCATGATGCAAAAGTGGCACAGCCGCAGAATACCGCCGACATTAACCTGCGTTATGAAACTGGCGACCCCTACACATTAGGTCCCGTGACTTTCCGCATGAGTGATCCAGAAAAAGAATTTCCGCTCGATCCTGATATATTGCAAAGTATGGTCACCTGGGAAGAAGGGGCAGATTACCGCTTTTGGCGGGTCAATACGCTGGCCAATAACCTGACCAATTCACGTTATTTTAACTACACCTTGGTGGATGCTGTTAAACCAGATCCAATTGAAAAAGAACTGGAATTACCACCAGATATTCAGGTACTGGTTGATCAGCAGCAGATTTCTGAAGCTTCTCTGGCCGTGCAGGAGACGAAGCAAGTCACCTCTGATGAAGAAGTAACACAGAGCTTGGTGGATGAAAGCCAGTTTGCCGGTAGTCAGGAAGAGCGGGGGGATTTACGTGCCTTACGCAGCGCTCAAGATGCCAAAGTCAGTGAGCAGGAACGCTTAAAAGCACAGGCGCGGGAAGAAAAGGTGATTCCAGTGCTGGTCACCTTGAATGCGGACAAACTGAATAGTGTTGAACTGGGTTTAGGTTATGGTACCGATACTGGGGCACGCTTACGGAGCCAGTACCGCCGCGCAATTGTCAATAAGCGTGGCCATTCCTTTGATGCCAATCTGGAAGTCTCTAAAATCCGTCAGTCGATTGATGGCCGTTATAATATACCGTATAAACATCCGCTTAATGACTACATCAGTATCGTGGGTGGTTATGAGCGTGAAGAACGCGATGATGTCGCGCAAGGGAATGGCCTGATGATCGAGTCTGCCGTCGTGGGTGCGGATCGTTATATCAAAAACCCACGGGGCAGCTGGCAACATACCTATGGGCTGCGTTATCGTTTAGACCGCTTAACTCAAGATGGTACGGTAGACGCTTCTGAAATCCCGGATGCGTTCCTGGGCAGTGCGGCAGAAGAACAGCAATCCTTATTATTCGGTTATGAAGTGTCACGCACGACCAGTGACCGTCGTGTTAACCCGACTCAGGGCTTTAAGCAGACTTATAAACTGGAACTGGGTAGTGAAACATTACTCTCTGATGCCGATATGGCCATTGCCAATGCGGGTTGGCGTTTTATCTATTCACTGGGTGAAAATGCGGATCACCAGTTTGTGGGCCGTGCCGATGTGGGTTATATCTTTACCGAAGACTTTACCAAAGTGCCGTATAACCTGAGATACTTCACTGGCGGTGATCAGACCATCCGTGGTTTTGACTACAAGAGTCTGTCACCTGAAATCGATGGTTTTAAAGTCGGTGGTCAGGCCCAGGCTGTGGGTTCATTAGAATATAACTATCAGTTTAGAGAGGGATGGCGCGCAGCAGTCTTTGCTGATGCGGGTAATGCCTATGACAAGGACTTTAATAATCCGACCGAATATGGCGTGGGTCTGGGGGTACGCTGGGCTTCGCCAATTGGTCCGATTCGTATTGATGTAGCCTCAGGTATTTCGGATGATAACCATCCCATTCGCCTACACTTCTTTATTGGCTCACAGTTATAAAACAACCTGATTAAAAATTTTAGATATTTGGGAAGAACATGGTCGAGAACCAGCAACCACAAGACGCAGAACCGCAAAATACGCCCCTGCCTAAGAAACGCCGTATTTTAAGAAGCATCTTATTATCGGTGCTGTTCTCAATTTTATTTTTACTGGCTGCTCTGGCGGTCATGTTCTCTACTGACCGGGGAAGTAAATTCCTGCTCGATCAAGTACTGCAACGCCAAGAGATCATTCATTACGAATATGAAGGCGGAAATCTGTGGCAGGGAATTATCTTACGCAATGTGCTGGTCACGCTGGAACCCGTAGATGTCCAAATTGACAGGGCTGATGTGACACTTGGCTGGCGTGCGATTCTGCAACGTGAGATTCATCTAAAGCGTGCCGATGTGCGTAATTTGCAAATTATTACCAAAAATCCGCCCAGTGATGAACCGTTTGCCTTTAGTGAAATTCGCCTGCCGTTTGTATTGCGGGTTGATCATCTGGATCTGGATCATTTACTGATTAAAACCCAGGGTTCGTCGGTTGATTTTTATGATGTCATTATTAATGCAGGATTATGGTCGGGTACGCAGCTGACGTTTGAAGACAGCAGTATGAATATGGGCTATCTGTCTGTACGCGAAGCGGGTGGGCAGATGGATTTTTATGGGAAATATCCACTCAATGCCACCGGTATTGTGAATCTTCCTTCCTTGAATGAGAGTCTGAATGTTCGTGATATTCGGGTCGTTGCGCGAGGTTCTCTGGACACGATTCAAGCAGGTATTGCGACTTATACGCCCGATCTGCTGACAGGTTGGGCCGTGGTGCATCCTATGCGTCCGGATGTCCCGATGTTTGGCCAGCTTAAATTCGACCAGTATCACTGGCCAATTTTGCAAGATCAGGCTTTATTTTCCAAAGATGGCGTCGCTGACTTCAAAGGGGATATTCAGCGCTTGAATTTAAGCCTGAATACCGATTTAAGCGGTAAAAATATTCCAGAAGGTCAGTACAGTGCCATCGGACATACTGATCTGGTTAATCAGTTGAACATTACTGACTTTAATGGCCAGTTGATGAAAGGTTCGGCCAGTCTGGCAGGCGTCGTTAGCTGGCGTGATCAGGTAACCTGGGATATCACGGGTCAACTGAACAAACTTGACCCTAAAGACCAAGTGATTCCGCAGGTGGTGCAAGATTTTCTGCCACCTACGCTGGATGCGAAAGTCGCCTCCAAAGGGACACTGGAAAAAGGTCTGCACTTAACGGCACTGGTTGATTTTGATCAGTATGAGACCTGGAACATGAAACTGGATCAGGCTGAGGCAAAAAACAATAAAGCACAGCCGATGCTCATGAATGTGGCCTGGAACAATATCGACCGTGCCGTCCCTTATGTCGGCTGGCTCAAGAGTGAGTCGGGCGATGTTCATCTGGCTTTAGCAGATGGGCAACAGGATATTCACGTAGCGACCGGGGTGGCTGCACATGAACAGGGTTTATTACCACCTGGCTTGTATCAGGCCAAACTCAACCTGAAAGATAATATTCTTAGGGTGCCAAACTTTAACTACAGTGCACAAAGCGGCAGCTTGAATGGTAACGCCGTGGTTGAATTGCCAGATGAAAAGCGCCAGTTAAAATGGAGTGCGGTATTAAATGCCAAGGATCTAAATACCCAGACCCTTGCGGCAGCCTCTCCAGTAGATCGCTTGAATGGTCAACTGAAAGCCAGTGGTTATGCCAAACCGAATCAGCAGATTATTCAGTTAAACGATATTCAGCTGACCGGACGTTTGGCTGGTCAGAATGAAACGGTGCATTTAACCGGTAACAGTACAGCCGCCTTGTTATTCCATGACGAAAAACACGGTGGTGGTTTTAAAGGCTATGCAGTCAATTATGATGGCAGTTTGAATGCCAGTCAGCTGGCTGCCAGTCAAGGAATGTTGAAGTTTAGAGTATCTGGTACGCCAGATATGCTGAAAATCAGTGAGCTGCGTCATGATGGTGTGGCAGGAAAAATTAATGCCAATGGTATCGTTCATCTGGCCAACGGTTTTGGCTGGGATATTAATGCCTCATTGATTCGTTTTAAGCCCCAGTATTTTGCCTCCAGTGTCAAAGGTGAGCTTTCTGGCAATGTGAAAACCCGTGGTATGTGGTCTGATGCGTTAAAACAGATCGAGATTGAGCGTCTGAATCTGGCGGGTATGATCAATAACAAGCCGGTACGTGGCACAGGCAACCTGTCCATGATGATTGATAGCAAGCAAAGCGGATTTGTACCACGTCAGTTTGAAGCCAATAACCTGTTCCTGTCTTATGCCAGCAATCAGCTGCAAGCGACCGGGAATGCACAAAATCTACAGCTCAAAGTGAATGCTCCAGCGCTGTACGAGGTGTATCCGGGGTTGCGAGGTCGTGCTTATGGCTACGTCAATATGCAGACCCAGCCGCGTTTACGTGCTTCAGCGAATCTGGCGGTCGATGATTTTGCTTATAACAATCTGTTCAGTGTGCAAAAGATTCGGGTGAAAGGCCAGTTGCCGACCGCACAGAATACAACAACGTTACTGATCGCGACCATGGACAATCTGCGTAGTGGCAATCGTCAGATTAGCAAAGGGGAAATTTCTCTGGCAGGTACCCGTGCAGCGCATATCCTTAAAGTCCAGGCCGAGAATAAGCTGTCCAAATTCTATGTCCAGTTGGCGGGTGGCTTTAATGCACAAAATAACTGGCTCGGGCAAATCCAGCAGGGTGACTTTGACTCCTTGCGCACGCGTCTGGTACAGCGTCAAAATGCTTCAGTTATCTATAACACAGCGCAATCGGATCTGTTTGTGGGTGCACATTGTTGGATGAGCCAGCAAAGCCAATTGTGCTTTGATCAACCGATTCGTCTAAATAAGAATCGTGGCAGTGTGTCATTCCTGACCAAGAATCTGGATCTGAATGACTTTAGTGCGTTTATGCCAGAAGGTTTGGCAATTACTGGTAAGGTCAACGGCTATGCCAAAGCGACTTGGGCCAAAGGCGCTAAACCGAAAATTGATGCCAAGTTGGTTACCCGCAATGGTGTGGTGGGTCTGGCGGCAGAAGACCCGCAATATCTGGGTCAAACGCTGAAATATGACCAAGTTGGTCTGGTCGCCAAAAGTGTAGCCGAAGGCTTGCAAATTCGTCTGGATGTAAAAACCCCAGAAATTGGTACTGGCTATGCCAACGTCGTGATTGATCCTTATACAGACAGTAAGCCAATGCGGGGAGAAATTGCATTTAACCAGGTCGAGCTGAAAGTCTTTAAACCGTTTATTCAAGATATACGTAATCTGAGCGGTACTCTGTCTTATGCAGGCAAGATTAGTGGCACCTTAACTCAACCTTTATTACAAGGGCAGGTACGGGTCAAAGATGGTGCTATTAGCATGATTTCACTGCCAGTGAATCTGACCAATGTACAGCTGTATTCGGCAATTAGTCAGGATCATGCCACGATTAATGGTGCATTTAACAGTGGCAGCGGAGTCGGACGCCTGACCGGTTCAGTAGACTGGAAAAATGATATGCGGGTACAGTTGCAACTGAAAGGTGAGAATCTGCTCATCCGTCAGGCACCTTTGATTACCGCCGTCGTTACACCAGACTTAGCATTGGATATGTATCCGTTTAATAAAAAACTCAGCCTGAATGGCTCAATTGAGGTACCACGTGCCTTAATTTCGATGCCGGAATCTTCCAAGCCGGTGGTTGGTTTATCTGCGGATGTACGCGTGGTGCAGGAAGGACAAGATCAGCTCGCGATTCTTAAAGCAGCACGTCCATGGGATATTCGTGCAGATCTGTCCGTGTCTCTGGGTAACCAGGTGATCTTCCAGGGCTTTGATAGCCGTATTCCTCTTTTGGGGCGTGTCAATCTATCCCAGCGTGGTCTGGAAACAGCAATGCGTGCCAATGGTGCGATCGGTGTATCACAGCGCGTGAAGATTGAAGCTTATGGTCAAAGTCTGGATCTAAATCGTGCAATTGCCCGTTTCAATGGTCCGCTTTCCAACCCAACGCTGGATGTGGATGCCAACAAGTCAGTACAGGGCAGTACAGTAGGTGTTCGCGTAACAGGTACAGCCTCTAGCCCGGCCATTCAGGTATATAACGATGCCGGTTTATCTGAGCAGGAAGCACTGAATGCACTCATTACCGGCCGGATCAATGAAGGCAGCTCGGCACTCAGTCAAACGGAAAGCTTTAGATCTGATGTCAACAATACCATTGCTGCCGCAGGGATTAGCCTGGGCTTAGGAGGCACACGGGCCTTGACCAACCAGATTGGCCGTACTTTTGGCTTGAGTGGCTTGGCGCTGGATGCGCAAGGAACTGGGGATGATACCCAGGTTTCGGTGACGGGGTATATCACACCGGATCTGTTTATCCGCTATGGGGTCGGGGTATTTACGCCTGTGAACAAACTCACCTTGCGTTACCAGATGAACCAGCGTCTATATCTGGAAGCCAGTCAATCACTTGAGCGTGCCATTGACGTATTTTATAACTGGCGCTTCTAGCTTTTCAAAGAAGCGACTAAAAACAAAGCCCTCTTAAAGAGGGCTTTGTTTTATATTGAGTAAACTCTATTTTTTTAAATGATCAAGCTACATAACATTTCTCTTATTGATGCAGTGCCCCAATCTGTCATATCTATAATTAAAGCCGATTGAAAAAGGAAGACAGAATGAACAAGCTATCCGAAGATTCAGATAAAGACGTAACACCACACAAAGAATCCAATGAGGATAAGGGGAATCAGACAACTTATAAGCATGTAAAGCCTGAGAAGAAACCCAATGAAGAGCCTGAACATCCACTCAAAGAACAGAAATAAATGAATTAACTTTTAACAGCCCTCAGCTTTGAGGGCTGTTAAAATAGGAAATAGCCTAAGTAAGATTATTGTTATATATTAATTAAGACCACAGGAGAGATGTAGGCGGAGTAATCCTATATTTATTCTTTAAATGTCTCATCCAAAGCCTGCTGCACTGCATCGACCCGTGCTTTGCAAGCCTTGTAGGCCGCCATTGATTCTTCCACAATCTTCATCAGATTATCAATGTCAGGCTCTTGCTGGGCATCCAGTAACTCCGCATTACGTTTTAGAATTTCATAGCCTTCTTTAAAGCTTAAGGTTGGTTCATTATTCATGAGGGGTTACCTGTGTAATATGTGCTGCAAAGCTGCCATCTTGCATTTCCACCTGTACCTCTGTATTTAGATGAGGGACAGACCGTATGGCATGACCTTGCTGACGGACGATAGCATAGCCTTTTGAAAGTATCGTTGTAGGATTCTGGATCAAAGTTTCACGGAGCAGGGCTTCAATTTGTTGCTGTGCCATCCGAGTCTGCTGACGAGCCAGGTTGCTAATGTTGCTCTTAAGCTGAAGAGTTTCTTTGGCAGCTTCTGCGACTTTGGCATGAGCAATGCTTTCAATCAGTGCCCTATATTGGTCATTCTGATTTTGGTAGGTCTGGATCTGTTGTTGAGAACTGCGTTGAATGCTTTGCAGATATGCCATCACTTCCTGCACACGCTCGACAATATGATTACGAATTCCGGCAATGACTTTACTCGGTGTATCAAAAGAGCGATGGGCAATTTCATCCAGAATGGTTCGGTCTTTTTCATGTCCGATACCGACCCAGATTGGTACGCTACGTTTGCATAGCAGGGCAGCCAGTTCATAGTCATTCAGATAAGCCAGATCATTAACTGCACCACCTCCTCGTATAATCACAATTAAATCAGGGGCTGACGTATACGTCTCTGCCCAGTGTTTTAGCCCTTGCGCCAGACTTTGCCGGATACTTTGCGCTGCAGTGTTCCCTTGGAATGTCGCAAAATGGTAGATAAATTCACAGACATGTGCCGTTTCAAGGACATCGGCATCTTTTTGAAAGTCGCCTAAACCTGCTGCTTTTTCAGGGGCAATGACCAAGATGCGATTAAGGTCAAAAGGTGTCGCTAACTGTCGGTTACGTTCAATCAGACCTTCAGCAGTTAATCGCTGTACGATCTCCTGATAACGCCGGGCAATATCTCCCAAGGTATAGCTGGAGTCAATCTCGAGAATATTCAGGGAAAAACCGTACTGAGGGTCAAAAGTGGCTTTGACTTTAATCAGTACATTCAGATCATGACTGAACTCAATACCACTTTCACGCTCAAACCGGGTCACAATTTTTTGTGCCGCGAATTTCCAGATCGTGGCGCGGCAGCTGGCAATGACCTGATCGTTTTCTGCGTCTTTTTCTGCCAGCTCCAGATAATAATGCCCGGCTTTGATATTCAGGTTACGAATCTCGGCTTTCACCCACACCGGTGTGTCAAAGGTAAGCTTGATCACTTCCTGAACAGTGGAGAGATATTCTTTAAGGGAGAATTGGAGATCTTGCATGTGGGCAGATAAGTTTAAAATTCATTTAAATGGTAGCGCAAAGCCGGGTCTCACTCAAACCCGATTCATTGGTTTTCTTGTAGCGATCGAGTTGAGACTGAAAATTGTATTAAAGAGTTGCGTCACTGATTCGAGTCGCTATTTGGATATGCATACATTTAGATAAAGTTTTCTTTCTAGAGCTATGCTAAATTGAGGGGAAATGATCCTGGAAAGAAGATCAACGATGAAAAAAATCATGTGTTTAGGTGTGATGCTTGCTGCACTGACCGGATGCGCGGGCCAACAGTTGGATGAGACACCACGTATTGGTATGCCGAATCCTGCCAGTGCCTTTTGTATTGAGCAGGGCGGTCAACTCGATATCCATAATGAAGTGGATGGTCAGGTTGGCTATTGCCGTTTGCCGGATGGAAAAGTTGTGGAGGAGTGGGCCTTGTATCGTAGTCATCAGGACCGCTGTCTGTCTGAAGCCGCCCATAGTCTGATTGGTCAGTCTGGCTTAAGCGAAATGCAGATCAAGGATAAAACCAAAGCGAAAATTGTACGTATGGTGCAGCCGGGCCAGCCAGTCACCATGGACTTCCGTGAAGACCGCGTTACCGTAACTGTCGATCCAAAAACCAACAAGATTGTGCAGGCCAGCTGTGGCTAAATGCCTGAACATGACCCAAAGCCCTTTATCGGGCTTTTTTTATATCCGATTGAAACTGTAAATGAAATGACAAATGCACAGGGATCTTTTATATTGACCGGCGTAAGGAGAAGTTCATGAAAAAGTTATTCGCTTTATCAGTATTGGTGGCACTGGTCGGTTGTGCTGAAAAAAAGCCACTCACCGCGGAAGAACAATGGCAGGGTTACTGTCGTAGTGTGGGGAATGCTGCACGTAGCATCATGCTGGACCGTCAGAACGGTATTGAGAAAGAAAAAGCTATTGAACATGCCAATAAAGTTGATGATGAGATGACCAA
Source organism: uncultured Acinetobacter sp. (assembly GCA_947627655.1). GTDB lineage: Bacteria > Pseudomonadota > Gammaproteobacteria > Pseudomonadales > Moraxellaceae > Acinetobacter. The sequence goes on from CANQWW010000023.1 coordinate 23,133, forward strand.
AGGTTTTATTATCGAAATCATTGATCAGATTTATGCCTTGCCTGCGCAGGAAATTAATGAGGATGTGCAAGCAGTACGTGAAAAAGTGCGTCAAGACTTTACTGAAAAATGTATTGCTACCCCGCATGATGAAATGCCAGATTATAAACCGTTCTAATGAGCGGTTTTTTTATGCGTGTTCATTAGCAATGGATATTTTAAGGCTTATTAAGGAATAGTATAAAAATAGCCTAAGCAGGTTTGTAGTACAAAATTCAGACAATTTCTAAATCATAAATACAGAAAAGCTTATCTTAATAGTGAATAATAAGCCTAGATAAAATAAAAAAGGAGCAGCACCATGAATGTTGTCGGATATTTGCACCATGCTGATCTGTTGCTCGAAGATGAACAGGGCATGGCCATCATTGGTGGGGGAAACTACGTCCTGAGCTTGGGTGACAAGGTGAGTCTAAAACGTATGCTCGACCCCACTAAAAATTTGTACCTGGTGGATATTTCTTTTGCCAGTAACCAGCATGATAGTATCTGTGAAGATACCTGGGTTCTCAAATTCGAAGGTTGCCGAGATGCACTAAGTCGTTATTTAAGCAATACCACTGTACACTAAGGTGGAGTATCTTTTTTCTTTCAAATCAGGCAACATTCAGTTTGCCTTTTTTATCAGTTAAATTCGGTTAAAACTTTCCCAGAACAAGTTAAATTTGTGCAAGAAAATGAATTGTTGATTATTAGATAATCATTATGTGCGTCATTTATTTATAAAATAATGAGCATCACAAACAAACACCTTACTTGCATTAACTTTTAAGTGGAATTTTAGTAAAATTTGAGAGTCCATATTATTTGTGAAGCTTTTTTAAAAGAAGCAGGAATTCACAGGTAATTTTTTAAAAAAGAGGAATAAACCGTGCTAGAAGCTTACCGCCAACACGTTGAAGAGCGTGCCGCACTCGGAGTCCCACCGAAGCCACTTGACGATGCTCAAACTGCTGCATTAGTTGACTTATTAAAAAATCCACCAGCGGGTGAAGAAGCATACCTGGTTGACTTGCTTGAAAACCGTGTTCCTGCAGGTGTTGACCAAGCTGCATACGTAAAAGCTGCGTTCTTAGCTGCATTGGCAAAAGGCGAAGCGACTTCTCCACTAGTTTCTAAAGAACGTGCGGTTTACTTACTGGGCACTATGCTTGGTGGTTATAACGTTGCTCCTTTAGTAGAACTTTTAGACGATGCTGCACTAGGTGAACTTGCTGCTGAAGCGCTGAAAAAAACCCTGCTTGTATTTGATGCGTTCCATGACGTAGCTGATAAAGCACGTGCTGGTAATGCCAAAGCAAAAGCAGTGCTTCAATCATGGGCTGATGCTGAATGGTTCACTAAGCGTAAAGACGTTCCAGAAGAAATCAAACTGACAGTTTTCAAAGTAACTGGCGAAACCAACACGGATGACCTGTCTCCAGCGCAAGACGCGTGGAGCCGTCCAGACATTCCATTGCACGCAAATGCAATGCTGAAAAACGAACGTGATGGTATCAACCCAGAAGTTCCTGGTGAAGTTGGTCCATTAAACCAGATCAAAGACCTGATCGCGAAAGGTAACAAAGTTGCTTACGTAGGTGATGTCGTTGGTACAGGTTCTTCTCGTAAATCTGCAACCAACTCTGTACTTTGGTTCTTCGGTGACGAAATCGCTCACATTCCTAACAAGAAAGAAGGCGGTTACTGCTTAGGTTCTAAAATTGCTCCGATTTTCTTCAACACAATGGAAGATGCTGGTGCATTACCAGTTGAAATTGACGTAGCAAACATGAATATGGGCGATGAAATCACCCTTAAGATTGACAAAGCTGCTGCTAAAGTAACTGCGTTCAAAGACGGCGCTCAAATCGCTGAAGCTGACCTTAAAACTCCAGTACTTCTAGACGAAGTTCGTGCGGGTGGTCGTATCAACCTGATCATTGGTCGTGGTTTGACAACTAAAGCACGTGAAGAGCTAGGTCTTGAGCCTTCAACTCTGTTCCGTA
>CANQWW010000024.1 GCA_947627655.1 uncultured Acinetobacter sp.
GGACTTGAACCCCCACGCCCGAAAGCACTACCACCTCAAGGTAGCGTGTCTACCAATTCCACCACCACCGCAGCTGCAGGCATTCTAGTCGCATCATGTACAAAAAGAAAGCCTTTAAACGAAATTATTCACCGTTTCTTGGTGCAGTTGATGAAGTTTCAGGCGATTGGGCCGGTGCTGTCTGGGTACTTTGTACACTATTCAAGCTATAAGCATCCGTAGTTTGTCTCTTGGCAAGTACCGCCAGTGTCAAGCTGGTGATAAAGAATAATGCCGTCAACACCGCAGTTAAACGGGTCATGAAATTGCCTGAGCCTGAAGCACCAAAAACGGTTGCTGCACCGCCACCACCGAAAGATGCACCAGCATCTGCACCCTTACCATGCTGAACTAAAATCAAGACAATCATCAGTACTGCTAAGATAATATGTACTACCAGCACAAAAGTTTGCATGCTGAACTCCTCATTATTGTGTATTTGCAAATGCCTGAGCAATTTGATGGAAGGACTCAGCATTGAGTGATGCACCACCCACCAGTGCCCCGTTAATATCAGGGCAGGCTGCTAACTCTACTGCATTTTCGGGTTTTACACTACCACCATATAAAATTGCAATCGTTTCGCCATAACCGGTAATCTGTCTTAAACCTTGACGAATCTGCGCATGTATCGCTTGTGCATCTTCCGGTGAAGCGGTCTTACCCGTCCCAATCGCCCAGATTGGCTCATAGGCCACGACAATATTCTGCCACTGCTCTGTGTCTACGACAGCAGCAATATCACAAATCTGCTGTAATACGATCGCTTCTGCCTGCCCTGCTTCACGCTGTTCCAGACTTTCCCCGACACAGTAAATTACGGTTAAACCGGCCTCTAAAGCACTCTTGATTTTGGCATTTAAACTATCACGTAAATCGCCAAACAGTTCACGACGTTCTGAATGCCCAACTAAGACATGACCAATGCCGACATCTGCCAGAAGTGCGGCACTGACTTCACCGGTGTAGGCGCCCATACCCGCAATACGTGATACATCCTGAGCAACGGTATAGATTGGACGGGCAGCGTCAGACAATTCAGCTTGAATCTGTGTTAAAGCGATTGCAACAGGCGCTACACCTAAATGACATTTTTCTGCCGGAATTGGTTGCGCCTCAAGCAGATTTTTTATCCCATGCACCAGCGCCTCAGCATCTGCCTGCAGCGGATTCATCTTCCAGTTTCCTACCACCCATGGAGTAATCGTCGCAAACGACATAAACAACCTATTTACTTAGACATCTTGAATTGGGCACATTCTACACGGAATTGGAAAATATAAAGAAGTCTTTTTCTTGGCACATTTTTAAGCCTGACTCTATTCAAATTGATCATTTTTTGTTATCACTGATAAATTACGGGGATAAGTTGTTCTAACCAGTGCAATCTTTTGACTATTAATGGGAAGAAGACAGCATTTTACGCGCTGGTATTTTTACCTCAGCAACGTATAATTTTGATAAAAGCAATTACAACAATTCTGATTTTTTGCAGGCACAATAAAGCATGACAGTTATTCAGGGGTCTTTACGTTTCACGGGGTTTATTCGTCGGCTGGTTGATGAAGGAGTTATTACTGCAGAAGACATGCAGGGTGCTCTAGCAGCTACGAAAAGAGAGAAAATCGATATTGTTCCTTATTTGATTGAACAGCAGCGTATTTCTCCGACTAAAATAGCCGAAACTATTTCTATCGAATTTGGTGAACCCTTATTTGATATTGGCGCTTATGATCCTGCTCAGATCATCCGTGACGACATTGATGAAAAGATCATTACCAAATACCGTGTGCTGCCGATCTTTAAAAATGCCACCATTTTATATATTGCCACCAGCAATCCGACCAATGCCGAAGCCATTGAAGCGGTGCGTTTCGCAACCAAGCTGAATATTGAAACCATCATTGTTGAACACAACAAACTCGATAAACTGATTGAACAGAACTTCACTGAAGAAAGTACCTTCGAGTTCGATGATGATTTTGATCTGGATATTGATGTAGATACATCAGATCCGACCAAGGAAGAAGAAGACAATACCGGCGACGAAGCACCGATTGTTAAATATATCAATAAGCTGCTGATTGATGCGATTCGTATGGGTGCCTCGGACTTGCACTTTGAACCTTATGAAAAAATGTACCGGGTCCGCTATCGTGTAGATGGAGTGTTGCGTCAGATTGCCACGCCTCCGCTACAACTGGCGACCCGTCTGGCATCGCGTTTAAAAGTTATGTCACAAATGGATATTTCCGAGAAACGCGTCCCGCAAGATGGCCGTATCAAACTGAAAATATCGAAAAACAAATCAATTGATTTTCGTGTTAACTCACTGCCGACGTTATTTGGTGAGAAGTTGGTGCTGCGTATTCTCGACCCTTCTAGTGCCATGCTCGGCATTGATGCCTTGGGCTATGAGCCGGAACAGAAAGCCCTGTTCATGGACGCGTTGGACAAACCTCAAGGCATGCTGTTAATTACCGGTCCGACCGGCTCGGGTAAAACGGTTTCGCTCTATACCGGCCTGAATATCTTAAACCGGGAAGATACCAATATTTCGACCGCCGAAGATCCAGTCGAGATCAACCTGCAAGGGATTAACCAGGTCAATGTCAACAATAAAGTCGGACTCACCTTTGCTGCTGCATTGAAATCTTTCTTACGTCAGGATCCAGACATTGTGATGGTCGGTGAGATCCGGGATCTGGAAACGGCTGAAATTGCCATCAAAGCCGCACAGACGGGTCATATGGTGATGTCGACCCTACATACCAACAGTGCACCAGAAACACTAACCCGGTTACGGAATATGGGCGTACCCTCCTTTAATATTGCGACATCGGTCAACTTGGTGATTGCGCAGCGACTGGCACGCCGCCTATGCCCGCAGTGTAAAAAACCGGCCGATATTCCGGCACAAAGCCTGTTGGAAATGGGTTTTACAACAGAGGATTTACAACATCCAGACTTCCAGATTTATGAGCCGGTGGGCTGTCATGAATGCCGTGAAGGCTACAAAGGCCGGGTCGGGGTTTATGAAGTCATGAGAGTAACACCAGAAATTTCACGTATTATTATGGAAGATGGCAATGCCATTCAGATTGCCGAAGCTTCCGCACATGCAGGTTTTAACAATTTACGCCGATCAGGGTTATTAAAGGTAATGCAGGGGGTGACTTCTCTTCAGGAAATCAATCGTGTTACCAGCGAATGATCGAGCGCTGACATAAAACAAGGATAAATACATGGCTTCAGTTAAAAAAGGTCAAATGATGCCGACCTTCGCTTATGAAGGGGTCGACCGCAAAGGTATAAAGATTAAAGGGGAAATACCGGCACGTAACCTGGCCCTGGCGAAGGTCACCTTACGCAAGCAAGGTATTAGCATCAAGAGTATTCGAGAAAAAAAGAAGAATATTCTTGAAGGTTTGATGAAGAAAAAAGTATCGACACTCGATATTACAATTTTCACCCGTCAGCTGGCGACCATGATGAAAGCCGGGGTTCCATTGGTACAAGGCTTTGAAATTGTGGCGGAAGGTCTTGAAAACCCGTCTATGCGTGAAGTGGTTCTTGGGATCAAAGGCGAGGTCGAAGGTGGTAATACCTTCGCGGGTGCGCTGCGCAAATACCCACAATATTTCGACAAACTGTTCTGCTCTCTGGTCGAATCCGGTGAGCAGTCCGGGGCTTTAGAAACCATGCTGGATCGTGTCGCGATTTATAAAGAAAAAAGCGAACTGTTAAAGCAGAAAATCAAAAAGGCCATGAAATATCCGGCGACGGTGATTGTGGTTGCCGTCATCGTAACCATTATTTTGATGGTCAAAGTGGTGCCTGTGTTTCAGGAGCTTTTCCAAGGCTTTGGTGCTGATCTACCAGCTTTTACTCAGCTGGTCGTAAATATGTCTAATTGGTTCCAAAAATATTGGTTTCTGCTGATTATTGGCATTGGGGTGGCGATTACCGCTTTTATGGAAGCCAGAAAACGCAGTAAAAAATTCCGGGACTTTCTGGATAAAGCCGCACTCAAAGCACCTATTTTTGGTGATCTGGTCTATAAGGCGATTATTGCCCGTTATAGCCGTACTTTGGCCACTACCTTTGCTGCTGGTGTCCCTTTAATTGATGCATTGGAATCTACTGCAGGGGCCACCAACAATGTCATCTATGAAGAAGCGGTGATGAAAATCCGTGAAGATGTTGCCACTGGTCAGCAACTCCAATTTGCCATGCGGGTCACCAATAAGTTTCCCTCTATGGCCGTGCAAATGGTATCGATTGGTGAAGAATCGGGGGCCTTGGATGCGATGCTGGATAAAGTCGCAACGCACTATGAAAATGAAGTCGACAATGCCGTCGATGGCCTGACCTCCATGATGGAACCTTTAATTATGGCGGTGCTCGGTATACTGGTCGGCGGCCTTGTCATTGCCATGTATTTACCTATTTTCCAAATGGGCTCAGTAGTAGGCTAATCGAAAAAGGATTTTTCTGTTGTTTAATGAAATTATTACTTATCTAATTAACAACCCGACTGCGCTCTATATCGCAGTTGGGCTTTTTAGTCTCTGTATTGGCAGTTTCCTGAATGTGGTGATTTACCGCACGCCAAAAATGATGGAACAAGAATGGCGCACTGATTGCCAGCTGTTTTTACACCCGGATCAGCCCCTCATAGATGAAAGCAAAATCAGCCTGAGCAAACCGGCTTCGACTTGTCCCAAATGCCACACGCCGATTCGCTGGTATCAGAATATTCCGGTCATCAGCTGGTTAGCACTGCGTGGCCAATGTGGTTCCTGCCACAATCCCATTAGTATCCGTTATCCTTTGATTGAAATACTCACAGCAGCTTGTGCCTTGACTGTGCTGGCTGTTTTTGGGCCTACCCTGCAGATGCTATTTGGATTGTTACTCACCTATGTGCTGATTGCGCTGACTTTCATTGATTTTGATACCCAACTGCTGCCTGACCGCTACACCCTGCCCCTAGCTGCCTTAGGACTCGGAATTAACAGTTATGCGATTTATACCTCAGCAAGCGCTGCGATCTGGGGCTATATCATTGGCTTTCTATGCCTGTGGGTGGTGTATTACCTGTTTAAAATAGTGACAGGTAAGGAAGGCATGGGCTATGGCGACTTTAAATTGCTGGCAGCTTTAGGCGCCTGGATGGGACCACTAATGCTCCCGCTCATCGTCTTGCTTTCCTCACTGGTCGGTGCAATTATTGGTATTATTCTGCTTAAAATACGCAAAGAAAATCAGCCTTTTGCTTTTGGCCCTTATATTGCCATTGCTGGCTGGATTGCCTTTTTATGGGGTGAACAAATCATGAAAATCTATTTAGGTCAGTAAAGAACGTGAAATTTGTACTGGGTTTAACCGGGGGAATTGGCAGTGGTAAATCTGCTGCCAGTCAATGGTTTGAACAACAAGGCATTGTGGTGGTCGATGCGGATATCGTGGCGCGTGAGATTGTCGAAGTCGGTCAGCCTGCGCTTTTGCACATCCAGCAGGCCTTTGGTGATTGGGTCTTAACAGAGGATGGCGCTTTAGACCGTCGTGCCTTAAGAGAACATATTTTCCAGTCCGCTGAGGCCCGTAAAACGCTTGAAAGTATTACTCATCCTGCAATTCGTCAGTCGATTATTCAACAATTACAAGCAGCCCAGAGTCCCTATGTCATTCTGGTGTCGCCTCTGCTGTTTGAAACCAATCAGCATGAGTTGACTGAGCATACCCTGCTCATTGATGCCTCGGTTGAGTTGCAGATCCAACGTGCTGCACAACGTGATGGTCAAAATATTGAACAGATTCACCGTATCATTGCTGCTCAGATGCCGCGTGAACAAAAACAGCAATTCGCCAAGGATATTGTGCTGAATGATGGGCATCTGGAGCATTTATATGCCCAGCTGCAACCGCTTCATGCAAAGTATTTGCAAAGAGCCAAAGTGAATGAACAAAGCAGTCTTTAAGACTGCTTTTTTTGTGCTTCCAGTTTGACGGCCAAACTATCTCGATGCTGCAGCCAGCGCCATGGCTGTAAGGCCCCGATGGCCATTCCCACCAGACCACAGACCATCGCCAGACTCAGTGTTTCATTTAACAACGGAACGGCCAGGATCGCCGCAATAAAAGGCGCCAGATTAGTAATACTGCCGGCTTTAAATGCACCAAGCCGTTTAATCGCTTCTACATAGGCTAAGGTTGCAATGATGACCACAAATATGCCATGAAACAGGGTTTGAAACAGTAAATGCTGTGGCTCAGGCACACTTAAATGTTTAGGCAGAAAGAGCAGATAAATCGGGACATAAACGATAGCTGACCAAATCGCCACACCAGACATTGCTTGCCAGGCGGAGAGTTGATATTTACGTAACAAGACGGTAAATATCCCCCATAAAATCGCACTGATAAAAAACAGTAGATCCCCAGCCCCAAAAGCGATACCTGTTTCGCGATACATCAACATACTCATCAGGCCCAGCACCACAATCATGATGCTCAGGCTGATCCAGGTATGCTTATCAAAAGCCTGCCCCATCAGAAAAAAAGCCATGATTGCAGTACAAATCGGAATACAGCCATTCAAGAAAATCGCGGCATGGGCAGTCGGGGCATAATGGAATGCACTGTAAGCAAATAGGCAATAGATTACCCCGCCAATCATGGCCAGGATAAAAGGTTCTTTTTTTAATAAAAAAGCAGCCTCTTTACGATACAGCAAAATCGGCATCAGGATCAGAAAAGCCAGAGAGAAGCGTAAGGCCACGATATCCCAGGCGCTGATTTGCCAGATGGCATTTAGTCGGGCAGTCAAAGTAAAACCGCCCCAAATGCACATAGTGGTTAAAAGGAAAAAATAACCTTGTGCACGTGTGGATAATCTCATCAGGGATTAAGCATTACGCTGACGGCAAGCTTCATACAAAGCCATACCGGTCGCCACACTGACATTCAGACTCTGTAAGTTGCCGGCCATGGGAATATAGACCGCCTGGTCACACTGGCTTTGGGTAATAGGACGCAGGCCGGTATCTTCAGCGCCCATCACCACACATACCCCGGTACCGGTGAAGTCAAAATCCTGAATCGGCAAGGCGTTTTCATCCAGCATGGTACCCACCACACGGATATTAAACTCGTCCTTGATCTGACCCAAAGTACGTGCCAAGTTGGTGACCTGGATAAACTTGACTTTTTCTGCTCCACCCGCGGCCACTTTACGTGCGGTTGGGGTCAGACTAGCAGAACGATCACGCGGTACAATCACCGCGGCCACACCCATGGCAGCTGCGGTACGGATACAGGCCCCCAAGTTATGCGGATCGGTGACCTGATCGAGTGCTAACAAAAGCGCTTGCGCATCTTGCTTGAGCAAGTCTTCTAGATCTTTTTCATTCAAGGTCGGATGCGGACGCACTGCTGCCACGACACCCTGGTGGAACGGCAAACCTGCCAGTTTTTCCAGTTTGTCACGACTGGCCTGCTGTACACTAATCCCAAACGGTTCAGCGAGCTCTAATACACGCTTCAAGCGCTGATCATCACGGCCTTTCAGAGTAAACAGCGTCAGGACGCGTTCAGGCTCTAGCTCCAGTAATGACTCAACTGAATGTACGCCATAAAAATACTCAGGTTTAGCCATGAATGACCTCGAAATAAAGTGGGAAATATACTGCAAAAGAAAAATCCTGCAAAGCCAGCTTCACAGGATTTTGTATGGGGATAAGTTTAACTGATTCGACGGAAAAATTCCTGATTTGCTTCAGTTCAGTTAAAGCGCTGAGAGACTGCCATCAGCCTTCAAAGTGGCAGACATAATCCAGCACATCATCGGTTTCAATTTTAAAGCGGCTATTGCCTGGCACATAGAAAGACTGACCTGCACGGAACAGTTCACTTTCTTCACTCTCCGCAATCTGCACACGGCATTCACCGGAAATGATTTCCATCCGCTCCGGCACATGCGTTTCAAAGGTAAGCGGCGCTTCAGTCGGTAAAATAACCCCTAAAGTTTTTTTGGTTCCATCTTCAAATTGAACCACATGGCTGATGCACAGACCGCCAAAATATACATTGGATTTTTTAAGTACTGAAACATGGTCAAACTGAGCTGACATCTGTCCTTCTCCAGAGCACGGGTTTTATAATATTTGGATGGCTGTAGTTTAAAGGCGCCTCTCGAACTAATCAATCGATGTTTGAAGGGCTAAGCTGAATATTTTATGTATATATTTTGTACACCAGACCATAAGTAAATATCTATAAAATAAACTGATTTAGACAGGTGCTATTTTGACTTAAATATCAAATCGGCCTGAGGCGGATAAAACTCACTTTCTGGCAAGAGCGGCCGATGCTCACAGCATATTGCATAAATAATATGAAAAACTGCTTGCCTCCTGAAGCGTCATTTAAGATAGAATCAAAAAGCTTTATCCTGATTTATAATGATATTCATGATCTGAGCAGATTCAGGTCAAATTTGATTCCAATCAAACTCTTCGCAGCTTGGATGCGTTTATGCTGACACATTTAACTCTGATCAACTTTGCCTTAGCTGAACACCTCGCCATTGATATCCATCAAGGCTTTAATGTTTTAACAGGTGAAACCGGTGCCGGTAAATCCTTATTACTGGATGCGCTTTCTGCCTGCCTGGGAGAACGGACCGATACCAACTATGTACGTTATGGTGCAGAAAAAGCAGATGTGACAGCCACCTTTAGTTATCAGGAGGATAGTCCGGAGGCAGTCTGGTTAAAGGAGCATGAACTGGATGATGAGTCCGGTGAAATTCATTTGCGCCGGGTTATTTTTGCCACGGGTCGCAGTAAAGCCTGGATCAATGGTCGCCCGAGCAGCCTGTCTGAACTGAAAGAAATCGGCCGTTTACTGGTACAGCTGTATAGTCAGCATAGCCAGCAGCAGCTTCTGGAACCGCCTTATCCTAGACGCTGGCTGGACCGCTATTATAATTTTTATGCACCAGCACAAGCGGTGCGTGATGCATATACCACCTGGCACAACACTATCCGGCAGCATCAGGCCGCATTAGATGCACAAGCCACCCGCAAGCAACGCATCGACACCCTGGAGTTACAACTGGAAGAACTCGAAGATGTCATCCAGATTGACTATGCCGAGATTGAACAGGAATTTGACCGTTTATCCCATCATGAAACCATCATGCAGGATTGTGCTTATGGTCTGAACGGGCTAGATGAAGCAGAACAGAATATTACCCAAGAGCTTTCCGGAATTCTGCGGCGCTTGGAATCCCATTCCGGGCGTAGTGAGCAGCTAGCAGAAATTTATAATTCTCTATTGAATGCCCAAAGCGAAATTGAAGATGCCACCACCAACCTGCGGCATTTTATGGACCGTCAAAGCTTTGATCCGGAACGCATGGAAGAGCTAAATGCACAGCTGGAAGTGTTCCATCGTCTGGCACGCAAATACCGTACTCAGCCCGAATTACTGAAAGAAGAATATGAAGCCTGGCAGGCTGAACTGGAGCAGTTACATCAGCTTGAAGATCCGGAAACACTAGCGGAACAGGTAGCATTGTCTTATCAGGACTTTATCAGCAAAGCCGAGCATCTGGATCAGATCCGCCGCGAAGCCGCCGGGCCATTAGCTAAACAGCTCACTGAACAGGTGAAACAACTGGCCCTGCCTGAAGCTTATTTTGAATTTAAATTCGAGACTTTGGATGAACCCGGCAGTGAAGGTCTAAGCGCTATCCAGCTATTATTCACCGCGAACAAAGGTATTCCGGCCCAACCCTTGGCCCGTGTGGCTTCCGGAGGTGAGCTCTCCCGTATCGCACTGGTGATGCAGGTCATGAATGCCGAGAAAACTGAAGCAGAAGTCCTGGTCTTTGACGAGATTGATGTCGGGATCAGTGGCGGGACGGCGGAAATTGTGGGACGCTTGTTGGCCGATCTGGCACAACATGTACAAATTCTGTGTATTACCCATCAGGCACAAGTGGCCGCCCAGTCTGACCAGCACCTGCTCGCCAGTAAACAGCAAACCGATCCGGCCAGCAGTACCATTATTGACTTGGAAGAAGATGAACGTATTCAAGAGCTTGCTCGCATGACAGGCGGTGTAGAAATTAATGAAACCACCTTACAGCATGCCCGGCAGTTGCGTCAGCTAAAATTTCAGCATGTTTAAGCAGCATCCTATACTCACAAAAAACTGTTGGTGAATGGGCACAGCTCAAGTAACTTAAACATGTAGATCACACGATTTCTTTGCCAAGAAATTGATTTTAAGGAGAAGCTTTTCGGTGACCAAACAATATCTGACCCACCGTTGTCTGATTGCTCCACCAGAAATGCGTGATGATTTTTTTGCCCATACGGTGATTTATCTCGCACGACATGATGAAGATGGCGCACAAGGCATTATTATCAATCGGCCTGCTGGCATTCAGATCAAGGAATTGCTGAATGACCTAGAAATTGAGGCAGATAATGTCAATCCACATGAGGTCTTGCAAGGTGGGCCTTTACGTCCAGAAGCTGGCTTTGTCCTGCATACTGGACAACCGACCTGGCACTCCTCTATTGCGGTAGGTGAAAATGTCTGTATTACTACCTCCAAAGATATTCTGGATGCGATTGCCCATAACGAAGGTGTGGGCCGTTACCAAATTGCCCTTGGCTATGCCAGCTGGAGCAAAGGCCAGCTCGAACAAGAGATTGCCAAAGGTGACTGGCTGATTTGTGAATCCGATATGGATTTGATCTTTAATTTACCCTATGACGACCGCTGGGATGCTGCCTATAAAAAAATGGGCGTAGACCGGACCTGGTTGTCTTCCGAGATTGGACATGCCTGATCTAAACGCGCCACAGATGATTATGGCATTTGACTTTGGGACCCAAAAAATGGGCCTGGCAGTAGGACAAGCACTGATTGAAAGTGCCAATCCGCTGGCCCTGTTCCCCATGAAAGATGGCATTCCCAATTGGGATGAACTGCTCAAAATTGTAAAACAGTATCAGCCTACTTTATTTCTGGTGGGATTACCCCTGAATATGGATGATACCGAGTCAGAACTTTCAACCCGTGCCCGCAAGTTTGCACGTCGGCTACGCCATCAGACCAATATTACAACGCTCATGGTGGATGAGCGCTTAACCACTCGGGAAGCACGCGATGAGCTAGAGCATTATCAGACGCAAGGCCGAGGCAAGAAACTGGCAGCGGACAGTGTGGCTGCCGCCTTGTTGATTGAAAGCTGGTATCGTCACCCTGTTGGTGTGAATCCTTAATATTTGCAAGCATCCTTAAGGATGCTTTTTTATACCGGCCTTAAAGCATGCTAGCCTCTAAGCTATTGTTTATTCTTGAAAGAAATAACGAAAAGTCAGATTAATCCGCGGTGTCAGGACTTTTGTGGTTTTACTAATCTGATGTTTCCAGTGCTGCTGGGTCGCACCGCGCATCACGATCAATTGACCGCTCTGCAACATCAACTCTACCACCTCACCTGTCTGGTTATGCTTGAAACGCATTTTGCGTGTGGCCCCTAAGCTCAATGATGCAATCACGGTTTCCTGTCCTGCTGCATTCAGACTGGCTTCATTATCACTATGCCAGCCCATGCCCTGCTGGCCATGTGCATACAGATTCGCCAGACAAGAATTAAATGAACGCCCGACCCGCTGTTCAATATACTGTTTTAGCCGCCATAAAGCAGGTGGCCAGACATGCGCTTTTTTCAGGCTGCCTGAATAATGGTACGGATAGTTTTGATCAGCATACCAAGCGATTTTCCGGTCTGTGACATGCTGTTTTCCAAATAGAAAGACCTCGTCTGGCTCCCAGGCCAAATGCTGCAAAAAGTAGTGCATATATTGTTGACTTTGTGCGGTGTTCAAAATCAGGCCATGATCTTCCACGACCCCATCATAAGGCAGTAAATTAGCTTGAGGCTGCGGTGCAAACAATTCTAAAATCATAGCCGGTCTATTCCAGTCACATCCTCCCATCCTGTCATTTCGCATCGTCTCAAACAACTTTAATTCAACAAATCAATACAAATCAGCTTCTTGTGAAGAGCATGCGGAAGGCATACACTTATTTTCACGTTCACAATAAAAATTGCTCAATGGATCTTTGGCAACTGTTTCAAAAGTTACGTCCTTTTGTTCGTCCCTATCGAGTCTTGGTGTTTGCCACCCTGATTCTGACCCTGATTGGTTCTTTCACTGCGCAGGTCAATGCATTGACCTTGCAATATGCAGTAGACAGTATCAATGCCTTACTGGAACAAGGTCTGGGGCTAAATGAAGGCTGGCATATCCTGATCACCATTTCAGCCATTTTACTGATCAAAGAAATAATCAATGCCTTTGTGCAGTTCGGCCAGAAGTTTTATGGAGAGAAGCTGCGGATTTTTGTTTCACAGGATCTGGCGCAAGGCATCATCGAGAAATTCCTGAAATATCGACTGGAATTTTTCAATCAGGACAATAACCAGGCCGGCAAGTTACAGACCCGTATCGATCGCGGGATTGGCTCGCTGACCCGTCTGGTGCAGATCTTCTTTATTGATATCCTGCCGTTGTTTACCAGTGCAATTGTGGCCTTGGGCCTGATGTACTACGCCAATGTGTATGTCGGACTGGTGGCCACCGCAATTGTGCCCATTTATTTCTGGCTGACCTATAAACAGGCCCAGAAACTGGGCGGCTGGCGACGCAGCTTAAGGGATGGCCGGGAAAAGAAAAGTCAGGGCATTTTAGGCATTATTAATTCAATTACCGTGATTAAATCCTTTAACCGGGAATCGATTGAGTCGGAAAAACAGCTGAGCCTGCAACGTGAACTGACCGATAACCAGATGAAGACCCGTCAGACCAGCTTCTTATTTGATGGTCTGAAAACCTTTATTGAACAGATCGGAATTGTGCTGATTATTATTCTGACCGCTTATTTCGTACTAGCCGGGCAGATGAGTATTGGCATGATCATGTATCACGTGCTGTTATTTAACAATGTCTCGGCACCGATCCGTTCATTACACCGGATTTATGATGAAGTTAACGATGCTATGATTTATTCGGAAAGCTTCTTTAGCATTCTGGAAGCCGATCAGGAAATTGAATCGAGTGGTCAAGAGAAACCCGCGGTTCAGGGCAAGTTTGAACTGAAGAATGTTGATTTCCACTATCCGAATGGTCACCATGCGTTGAAAAATATCAATATGGAAATCCGGCCGAACAGGATCACCGCACTGGTGGGTCTATCCGGTGCCGGTAAATCGACGCTGATCAGCCTGTTAGATAAATTTTATCAGCCACAGCGTGGTCAAATTATTTTAGATGGGATTGATCTGCAGGATTATGATACCCAATATCTGCGTGACCATATTGGTCTGGTGCTGCAGAAAAATCATATTTTTCAGGGCACCATTTTCGAAAATATCCGCTATGGTAAAACCAGTGCCGATCTGGAACAAGTGATTGAAGCGGCGAAAAAGGCTTCCATTCATGAGCAGATTTTACAATTACCGCAGGGTTATGAATCGGATGCCCTACAACTCTCTGGCGGTCAGCAGCAGCGCATTGCCTTGGCCCGGATGTTCTTAAAGAATCCACCGATTATTTTCCTGGATGAGCCAACGGCCAGTCTGGATGCCATTGCAGCGGAACAGATTAAGCAAAGTCTCGATCAGATCAAGCAAGGCCGTACCGTGATTATGATTTCACACAGCCTGTCGCAAATTATTGATGCAGATTATACCTATGTCATGAAAGAAGGCGCGATTGCCGAACATGGCGAGCATAACCAGCTGTATCATCAGGACGGTGTTTATAAAGAGATTTTTGATGCCATGGCCAAAAGCCTGAATATTGAAAAAATTGCCAGAACGTTTGAAGATGATGCGGAAGAAGAAACGCATAGTTAAACATACGTACGGTGACCCATCCTCTGTGCCTTCAACAACGATGAGTGATCCAAAAATATATTTTACTGCCGGGTAGTCTTGAGTAGACAGCGCATCTTAGCGCTTGAAGTGAATGAGCACTACTTTTACTTTGGTAAAGCTGATGTAAACCCAGCCAGCGACGAGCACCGACAGCTTGATCAATACCGATAATCTGTCGAGTGCTCAATATGAATTGCTTTTAACGCTGAACTCTTTGCTCAATCTCTTCCAGACTGGTGTGCCGTGCATCAAAACCTTTGACCATATAAATCACTTGTTCTGCAATATTGCGGGCATGATCCCCGACCCGCTCCAGCGAGCGCAACACCCATAAAACATTGATCACTCGGGTAATATGCCGTGGATCTTCGATCATATAAGTCATTAAGGTACGTGTGGCCGACTGATATTCCCGGTCGATATCCGCATCGGCCAGCAGCACACGTAAAGCCTGATCCACATCCAGACGGGCAAAGGCATCCAGCGCATCATGAATCATGACCCGAACCTGATTACCAATATGTCGGGTTTCCATATAACCGCGTGGTGAACCACCTTCTTCACACAGATTTTGTGCAATACGGGCAATTTTGGCCGCTTCATCACCAATACGTTCTAAATCGGTATTGGCTTTGCTCATGGCAATCACCATACGCAAATCACTTGCCGCAGGATGACGACGCGCCAAAATCAAAGTCAATGCTTCATCAATTTCGCTTTCTAATTTATTGACTGCATTGTCTTTAAACTGCACTTCAAGCGCCATGTTGACATCGGTATCCAGCAACGCATGAATGGCATGCGCCACCTGCTGTTCGACCAGACCACCCATGGTCATGAATTTGGTATTTACATCCTGCAGGTCTTCGTTAAATTGCGAAGAGATATGATGATTTAACACAGGATTATTTGAACTCAATGCAATGCTCTCCCGAACAGAGGTTGATGATGATTCGCGCAATAACTATTAAAACATATCTTCGATGAAAGTTTGATGACAATCGTTTTAACAGTGCGGGTGCTAATCGCTATAGTTCACCAGCCAGGCATTCATTTCTGCCAGTTGCTGTTCGTTCAGCTGTCCGACAGCAGCCTGTAGCTGCAGTACATGGATGAGATAATCGTATTTGGCATTCACATAATCAGTCTTGGCCGCAAAGGCATTGCGCTGTGCCAGCAGTACATCCACCATGGTTTTTAGACCTTCCTGATATTGCGCCCGGGATGCTTGAGCCACTGTTTCAGCCGATTCCATCGCCGCCTTACGCGCGTTTAGTTTGGCTTCATCGGTTTCAACCTGGAGATAAGACTGTTTCACATCGGTACTGGCTTTACGCATGGCTGCATCCAGCTGAGCTTCACGCTGTTGCACTACCACCCCAGCCTTCTGGATATTCTTGCTGGTCCGGCCGCCACTCAACAGGTTCCAGTTCATTTCAACCCCTATCTGGTCAAAATCGCCATTGGATGACAGCACTGTTTCGGGAGTCTGTTTTAAATAACCATAGCTGGCTACGGCTTCCACTTGCGGATAACGCGTTGCTTCTTCCACCCGCTTGGCATCTTCTGAATAGCGTTTTTGCAAGCGGGCCTGCAAAATTTCCAGGTTCTGGCTTTGAGCCAGTTCAGACCAAGACTGAATATTGGCAGGAAGCGGTTTCTGGAACTGAAAATCCTCCCGCAATACAGCCAGCTTTTCCTGATAAGGACCAATCAATTGGGCCAGCTGCTCTTGGGCCAGCACCAGCTGCACCTGAGTAGAAATACGGTTGGCCTGCGCACTCTGATATTGGGCATTCGCCTCACTCACCTCACTACGTGCGACCAATCCTTCTTTCAACTTGGCATTCATCATCCGCAGCTGCTCTGCTAATGCCTGCTCTTCCTGCAAATAGGCACTGGTCAGAGATTGCTGACGCAGGACATTAAAATAGGCTTCTGCCACCTGCAAAATATGCTGCTGTTTTTGCAAACGCAGATTTACTTCACTGAGTTCTACCGAGGTCTGAACCTGTTTATAGCCCTGCCAGGCATCCCAACGAAATAAAGGCTGGCGGGCACTTATAGCAATCTGTCGGGTTGTGGTGCTAGAACCCTGTAACTCACCAAACTCGGCCGGCAAGCCTTCCAGCTGTGCATTGTCAGTCGTCTGGTTTTTACGAGTGACATTGCCGGATAAGGTCACGGTGGGCAACAGATTAGCACTGGCAATCCCCAGATTCAGCTGGTCCGCCTGATATTGCAGAATATTGGCCTGCCAATTCGGATCATTGTGTCTGGCACGTTGGTAAGCATCGACCAGATCCAGTGCCAATGCGGCTGAACTGCTACATAAAAGGCTGACACTGAGGATGAATATATGCTTCATGAATAATGTGAATCCCTGACTTTAGTATTGCCTCAGACCACTCAAATAGAGTCAAATGCTTGAATCTTAAAGCGATATAAAGTTTACTGGTATATTCCTAAGTTACGTATGATTTTTATTCACTTTTTTAATTTAACATGACAAATTCATCCCATATTGATTCATATTTCCGGGTCTTTCACAACACCTTAACAAACAGATTCACAATACTAAACAGTCTCTTTTCGATAGATGTATACAATAAGCGCATTCCAGCTGTAAATCATCATCTAGATCAGAGCATCGAATCATAGTGTCTACACGTTTTTCATCCATTTTACTGACCAGCTGTATCGTTATGATGCTTGGGCTGATGTTCGCCTGTCAGCCGTCCAATGAGCCGCACATTGAAGTGGGAGAACCTGAGATCGGCATCCAGAAAAGCAGTGCTGCTCAAGATTTTAGTATGATGTGTGAAAATATTGAAAAGCAGATGGCGGAAATTAACGATCAGCGCACCACCTTTGCGCTGGAACAGATTAATCAGAACCTGAAGGTGTGTCTGCCTTTGCTGGATCACGCCCGGCAAAAAAGCCTGATGAAGCATGCCAACCAGATGTATGCACGCTTCCTGAAAGTCGAAAGAACACCAAATCAACAACGTGCTTTTGAACAATATGCGCTGGAAATGGCCCAACACCCCACGATTCAGCAAAGCCATTTTGTTGAACTGACAGCCCGCGATCAATATCTGCTCAAACATAAGGGACAGGCCTATGTAGAGCTGATCGACCAGGGTGAAAAACAGCTTCACTATCGCCGTAGCCCTGAATACCTGGCCCGAATCTTTGCACCCTATTTACCCGAAGCAGAAAAAGTCTTTATTGAAACCTTGGCTCAGCAGAACCAGGAACCGGTATTTAATCAGCAACGTCTGCTGATTGAACCTTCAGAAATTGCTGCCCGGGTCATGGCTTGGGAAGATTATGTACAGCGCTATCCAAAAAGTAGCTACCGGAGCGATGCTGAGCACCTTTTGGAACGATATACCTATTTCCTGTTCCATGGCTTGGATCAGGCGCCTATTTCTTCCGACTATCGTGATCGCTATGCAGTCGAGGTCAGCCATCTGGAAACCATTATCGGCTTGTCCAAGGGCAATCAATCTGCGATTACCAATCAGGCGCGCCGTTTTCTGGAATTTATCGATATGAATGAAGAACAGCGCCGACAGGCCACACCGGCTGAATTACGCCGGCAATCGGTCTGGGCACAGATTTCAGCTTATGCCAAGCTTCCAGCGCCGAATAAAAATTACAGCAAGAACTGCTTTAAAGATTCAATCTGTCTTTAGGCCTGCGCTTGGATTGGCATTTATGCTCAAAATGCGCTTTGATGTCTACTTATTATCCGCTAACTATTATATGATCCGCTTAGCTTGACGGAGCGCGAGTAATCACTCGCTGAGATCACCAAAACGGTCTGTTAAAAGACAATTTGATGGTGAGTACCGTTGAACCTGATCAGGTTAAGACCTGCGTAGGAATCAAGCATGTAAAAACCGATGCCTTTTTCTCTCCTATTTTCTCTACAGGATAGAACTGCCCACGTTTTTGGTCGTGCTTGATTCGTTGATGTCATTCATAAGGATCATTGCCATGAACCAGTTAACGAATCTCTCCAGTTCAACCGCTACCGATGCTCAGCATGAGCAGGAAGCTCGAGATCTCACCCGTATTTTACCGGCCTCGGCTAAAGTCTATATTCAGGGTTCACGTCCTGATCTTCAGGTGCCAATGCGGGAAATTTCCCTGACCGACACACCCACAGGACTTGGCGGTGAAACTAATCCGCCGTTAATGGTCTATGACACCTCTGGCGTCTATACCGACCCACAGGTCAAGATTGACTTAAATCTCGGTTTGCCGAGTGTCCGTGATACCTGGATTGAAGAACGTGCAGATACAGAAATTCTGGATGACTTAAGCTCGGAGTTTGGCCGCCAGCGCCTGCGTGATATCCGTACGGCCAATATCCGTTTCGCCCATATCCAGAAACCGCGTCGGGCCAAGCGTGGCCATAACGTGACCCAAATGCATTATGCCAAACAGGGCATCATCACCCCGGAAATGGAATATATCGCCATTCGGGAAAACCTGCGCCAGCATGAAGGCGTGGATATGCGTCAGCATGCCGGACAAAATTTTGGTGCACAGAACCTCATCGAAATCACACCTGAATTTGTCCGTCAGGAAGTCGCCGCCGGTCGTGCCATTATTCCGGCCAATATCAACCACCCGGAATGTGAACCGATGATTATCGGCCGTAATTTCTTGGTGAAAATCAATGCCAATATCGGTAACTCGGCACTCGGCTCCTCTATTGAAGAAGAAGTCTCCAAGATGACCTGGGCCACACGTTGGGGTGCGGATACCATTATGGATCTGTCGACTGGTCAGAATATTCATGAAACCCGGGAATGGATTATCCGTAATTCTCCTGTACCCATCGGTACCGTGCCGATTTACCAGGCGCTGGAAAAAGTCAACGGCGTCGCCGAAGACCTGACTTGGGAGATCTTTAAAGATACTCTAATCGAACAGGCCGAACAGGGTGTGGATTACTTTACCATTCATGCCGGGGTGCTGTTGCGTTATGTGCCTTTAACCGCCAACCGTCTGACTGGCATCGTATCGCGTGGTGGCTCAATCATGGCACAGTGGTGTCTGGCCCATCATCAGGAAAATTTTCTATATACCCATTTCGATGAAATCTGCGCCATCATGAAAGCCTATGATGTGTCCTTCAGCCTCGGCGATGGTCTGCGTCCGGGCTGTATTCAGGATGCCAACGATGAAGCGCAATTTTCCGAGCTGCGTACCTTGGGCGAACTGACCCACCGTGCTTGGGAGCATGATGTGCAAGTCATGATTGAAGGCCCAGGACATGTACCGATGCATATGATCAAGGAAAATATGGACCTGCAACTGGAAGTCTGTAAAGAAGCGCCATTTTATACCCTAGGCCCACTCACCACCGATATTGCACCGGGTTATGACCATATTACCTCTGCGATTGGTGCGGCGATGATTGGCTGGTATGGCACCGCGATGCTGTGTTATGTCACCCCGAAAGAACACTTGGGTCTACCAAATAAAAAGGATGTCAAAGACGGCATCATCACCTACAAGATTGCAGCCCATGCAGCCGATCTAGCCAAGGGTCATCCGGGTGCACAAGCCCGTGACAATGCCTTGTCCAAGGCCCGTTTTGAATTCCGCTGGGAAGACCAGTTTAACCTGAGTCTAGATCCAGATACTGCGCGCAGCATGCATGATGAAACCATGCCGAAAGAAGCGCATAAATCAGCACATTTCTGTTCCATGTGTGGTCCAAAATTCTGCTCGATGAAAATCACCCAAAATGTGCGGGATTATGCTAACAATCAGAAAAATGCTGCATACAGAACAGAGGCGGAGCAAGAGGTTGAAGCAGGTCTACAAAGTATGAAAACCAGCTTCCGTGAAACTGGTCGGAATTTATATCATAAAGTCTAATTTCCACTGAAAATCAGTTGTTTTTAGTCAAAAGTTAGATAGGATGAAATCAATATTTTTCATCCTTTTCTGACTCTCTCTATGAAGATTATTCAACAAGCGTCCTACAACGATAAAGATGTGGAGATCCAACAACGTGAATATCTCTATCAAGGATTTATTCAGGTCGAAAAGGTCAAACTGCGTCATCGCTTGTTTGCCAGTGAACACTATATTGCGCCGATCCAGCGTGAACTGATTGCCCGTCGGCCTGCTGCCGGAGTACTGCTTTATAATGACCGACAGCAGAAATTTGCCCTGATCGAGCAGTTCCGTATTGGTGCTTTGGATGATCTGGAATCTCCATGGCAACTGGAAGTCATTGCCGGGGTCTTGGATGGCGATGAATCACCTGAAGACTGTATCCGCCGTGAAGCGCTGGAAGAATCCGGTTGTGAAATGCAAGCGCTGCAACAGCTGTTCAGCTTTTATCCATCCGCAGGTGCCTGTTCGGAAATTTTTCATCTATTTGTGGCAGAAGCCGACTTACCCGAGCAAGGCGGTGTGCATGGCATGCCCGATGAAGGAGAAAATATCCAGTTGCATATTTTAGATTATGCCGATCTGCCTGCCCTGTTCCAGGCCAAGCGCCTAAAGAATGCCCCGGTGATTATGGCTTTACAATGGCTGCAACAGCATATTGCCGCCACTGCCTGCATGAGATAGAGATCATGACTGAAACTGCTGCTGCCCGATCCGAAAAAGTCTGGACCCTGATTCAGATTACAGATACTCATCTCATGGATCAGCCTGAGCTTGAGTTCGCGCATATGAATCCGGAACAGAGCTTTCTGGAAGTGGTACAGGATATTCAGCAGCGCTTTCCTGAGCTAGATGCCATTATTCACACCGGAGATCTGGCGCAAGTACCGGTAGCCGCCACCTATCAGCGTTATCTGGATCTGATGCACAGCTGGCAAGTACCCCATTATCAAATTCCGGGAAATCATGATGATAATCTAGCCATTTTCCCTTTTTATAAAAATAGTAATGAAGCGCATGCGATTCACTTTGGCAACTGGACTTTAATCCTCCTGAATAGTGCCGTGAAGGGCCGGGTCGATGGCTGGGTAGAACAGCAACAGTTGCATCAACTGGAAGATTTATTATGTCAACATGCCCAGCAGCATGTGATTGTGGCCTGTCATCATCATCCTTTTGCCATGCAGTCACACTGGATTGACCAGCACCGTCTAAAAAATGCAGAGGCCTTAAAAGATGTCATTGCCCAGCATAGCAATGTCAAACTGGTGCTGTTTGGTCATGTCCATCAGGATTCAGCTCATGAGCATCACGGGGTAGCGTATCTTTCCACACCCGCAACCAGTGTACAGTTCAAGCCGCGGAGTGATGATTTTGCCCTGGATCTGGCTGAACCGGGCTATCGGGTACTGTTGTTAAAGGAAAATGGCACTTACGAAACACATATACAACGGGTGCATTTAACCCAGCCGCAAATTAATCTTGAAATTTCCGGTTATTAACTTTGCAATTTAATTTTTTTGCTTTACTTTATTGCTCTGAAAGGAAACGTGATAGCTACAATCCCGACATCAAAGACTATCAAAACGTATAAAAAGTCTATATGATGACGACCCCCATAGGTGGATAATCCGTCCTATAGGGTGGATAAAAATTTGCATATCACCATATTTTTTGCGTAGTTATCATACGCATATGATGAGGAATGCCCTAAATGGCGAATGACAACCAAAATCAAGTCTTAGACCAACAAACTGATGTTGTAGAAGAGAAAACTACAAAACGAGTGCGCAAATCTAAGCCGAAAACGACTGAAGGTGGTTCTACTGCTAGCTTATTTGGTATCGAACCTTATCAACCTAAAAAGAATGAAGAGTACATGTCTGAAGGGCAGCTGGAGCACTTCCGCCAGATCCTGCTGGCCTGGAAAGCTGAGCTGATGAGTGAAGTTGATCGTACACTCAACACCATGCAAGACGAAAACACTGCCTTGCCAGACGTCAACGACCGTGCGACACAAGAAGAAGAATTTGCGATTGAATTACGGACCCGTGACCGTGAACGTAAGCTGATCCGCAAAATCGAGCAGTCTATTGAAGCGATTAAAAATGATGACTATGGTTTCTGTGAAACCTGTGGTATCGAAATCGGCCTGCGTCGTCTAGAAGCACGTCCGACTGCAACCTTGTGTATTGACTGCAAAACCCTTGCTGAAATCAAAGAGAAGCAAAATAACGGTTAAGTATGTCCATAAATAATCCTCCCCTAACCTCTCCTTTGATAAAGGAGGGGGACAACAGGATGGCTTATGTGGGCCGGTTTGCGCCATCGCCAACCGGCCCTTTGCATTTTGGTTCCCTCATTACCGCAGTCGCCAGTTACTGCGATGCCCGTGCCCAGCAGGGGCAGTGGCTGGTGCGGATCGAAGACACCGATATTCCGCGTATCTATCCCGGCAGTGAAGCGCATATCTTAAACGCGATCGAGGCCTTTGGTTTTGATCCGGATGCCGAGATCATTTTCCAGAAAGAGCGCTTAGACCTTTATGAAGCTGTGATTGAACAGCTAGGTCAGCAAGGCCTGGTCTATGCCTGCCAATGCACCCGCAAGATGCTCGGTTCTAATCATATCTATCAAGATACCTGCCGTGACTTAAACCTGCCTTTTGAACATCAGGCGATTCGTCTCAAAGTCGAAGATGTCGAAATTTGTTTTGCAGACCTGCTGCAGGGCAAACATTGCTCACAGCTGAAAAAAGACCTGGGGGATTTTGTCTTAAAACGCCGTGATGGGATTATTAACTACCAGCTGGCGGTGGTGGTGGATGATTATCTGCAAGGCATGACCCACGTGGTGCGTGGCGCTGACTTGTTGGACAATACCGAGCGCCAGATTTATCTCGGCCAACTGCTCGGTTACCCTCGCCTGCAATATATGCACCTGCCCTTAGCTATGAATGCGCAGGGACAGAAGTTATCTAAACAGAATCTGGCCCAAGCACTGGATCTCACCCAAGCCCGGCAATTACTCCAACAGGCTTTGCAAGCCTTACATCAACCTCAAGTCGAGCTGGATACGCCCTATCGCATGTTGCAACAAGCAGTAGTACAATGGGATATTGCCCGAATCCCGCATACAACCACACTACAAGGTCACTATTTATAAAAGCAGATTTTGACTTAAGCTAAAGAAAATTCAGTGAAGGGTGGCGCGATGTTTTTTATTTTCGGTATTGGTCCCAAGACCAAAGTCATTGAAAAAAGCCAGTTTTTGTGTCCGGTCTGCCGCACGCGCAGCAGCTATGAGCTGAAGCAGCAGCGTAATTATTTTTCGCTGTTTTTTATTCCGCTGATTCCGTTATCCAAACCCAAGGCCGCTTTTGTCAGTTGTCAGCATTGCGGTACGGTCATGCCAAGCACGGTACTCGACCATGCCCAGCCTGACCAGAACCGTCAGTCCAAGCTAGAAGCTTGATTCCTCACGGCTTGGATTGGTTTCACGTGTGGTGGCATCAATCTTCAGGATCAGACTGATCATCATGGCACACATGATCAGGGATGAACCGCCATAACTAATAAATGGCAGGGTCAATCCTTTGGTCGGCAGCATGCCCATATTCATGCCCGCATTAACCAGCACCTGTAACAGGAAGATGATACTGATGCCATAGGCCAGATAACCAGCGCGCAGATAATGGTTTTTCAGGGCACGATGACCAATACGGATACAGCACACAATCAGGGTAAAGGACAGGATCAAAACCGTCGCAATACCAAAGAAACCGAACTCTTCACCAAGAATAGCCAGCATGAAGTCGGTATGTGCTTCCGGCAGATAAGACATTTTCTGGATACTATGACCCAAGCCCACCCCTGTCCATTCACCACGACCAAAGGCCATTAAGGCATTGGACAGCTGATAACCGCTACCCAGCGGATCTTCCCATGGGTTCGAGAACGACATCAGACGTTTCAGACGATAAGGCTCTAATAAAATCGCGCCAATGAGAGAAAGGACCAATACCCCAAAGGCAGCACCAAACTGGATCAAAGGTGCGCCTGCCAGAAAGAACACGCCGAGCATGGTTAAGGTAATCACCACGGTCGCCCCCAGGTCAGGCTCGAGCATGACCAGGAAAATGGTGGCACCCATAATCACCCCCAGACGGACCAGACCAGACACTTTGTTCCTGACTTCCTCGGCACGGCGTACCACATAGTCAGCGGTAAAGATCGCCATCATCACCTTGGCCACTTCCGAAGCCTGCAGGGTAAAACCGGCCAGACGAATCCAGCGCTTGGAACCATTGACCTCTGTGCCGACCACGAGTACGGCGGTCAGCAAAATGATGGTGATAAACCACAAGAAAAAGGTACTGTTAAACCACTTATTCAGCGGGATTTTATAGGTGACATAAGCGACCGCTACCCCGGCACAAATTGAAATGGTATGTCGGGTAATATAGTGAAAGGCATTACCGTTGATCCGCTCAGCATAGGGCATCGAAGCCGATGCCACCATGATCGAGCCGAGACACAGCAAGACCAGTACACAAAAAATCAGTACATTACGCGGATTAACCTCAGCAGGTAACTTGGGTATCCACTGCTGATAGATCTGGGTCAGTTTATTGATCGCAGTCTGAGCAAACTCAGCCATAGCACGAATCCTTGTTATTCTTCGTTGAGTGCGTTGACATAGGCAACGAACTGACGGCCACGCTCGACATAGC
>CANQWW010000025.1 GCA_947627655.1 uncultured Acinetobacter sp.
TTAAGATGCAGTATGATCTATCCTTGGATCAAATGCATCATAATTAATTTGGGATAGTGTAGCAAAATGCAAAAAATCATGTTGACGTTATTCGTCACTTCACTGCTCGTCGGATGTTCGACCTTAGGCGTATACAAAGTTGATATTCCGCAAGGAACACCTTTAACTCAAGCACAAGCCTCAAAAATTCAGGTAGGAATGAGCCATCAACAAGTCCGCTTCCTGCTGGGTAGCCCAACGGTGACTGATCCACTCAATCCTTTACGCTGGGACTACATCTACAACTATATCCCAGGAACTTATGCTAAAAAAGCCAACATTCCTGCTGCGCAAGGTCAGCATTTGAAAATCTACTTTGATCCAAACGGTATTGTGGAACGCATTGAAGGTCTAGAAAGCATTCCAGCTTCACAACCGGGTTTGCCTGGTTCAAAAGAAGCAATTCTGACTGCCCCACCACTATAACCCCTTTTACATAAAAAAGCCTCTGATTTACAGGGGTTTTTCGAATTAAGCAGATTGATTTCTTGAATCAAGGCCAATTTGTGTATTTATTGAGATATGCGCTGGCTTTTACTCTTTCCATAGTTTGGCACGATTACTTTTCATATAACGTCCGACTGGATTCTGGGCTGCACGTTTACGACGGATATCTTTCGGGTTAATGGTCAGGCTACGGTAGATTTCCACCCGATCCCCAGCATGTAATAGCTGCTGCTGATCCTGCAGTCGCACCCCGAAAATGCCCAGATTCAAAGGCTCAGGCAACTGTACCTGAGCACGGATGCCACTGAGCGCAATAGCCTCCAGTGCCGTCATGCCCTGCTGAAATGGGACAGCAATATGAAACTGTTGCTCAGGGCTGGCATAGGCCACCCAAACCATAGCCGCTGTCATTAGAACCACTGCCCCAATACGGCAAGAATGGCCAGAATAATAGAAACCGGCAAGACCACACGTACCGCAATACGCCACAGATTATAAAAGGCTTCTGAACTAAAATTCATCGACTTACGCAGATGACTGATTTTCATGATCCAGCCAGCAAATAAAGCATAAACTAAGCTGATGACCAATCCCCATAAAATCAGCAAATGATTAAAGATCGGTGCCACATTTGGGATCACCCAGACCAGTGTTGCCACCACTACAACTGCCCATTGAATTACCGCATTCAGCTGACGCTGCTGCAGTTGTTCACGAGCCAGCTGCAAGATTAAGGCAGCCGCAGCCACAATCGCCGCGATCAGGGCAAATGCAGGTACATCAGCCTTTACTGCAAAGAAACCGAAAGCAATGACTGCTAAAAGCTGAGCAATCCAGATCGGTAACACAGTTTTCGTCGCGACATCCTGCTGTTTGACCGTCGCCAGGCTGGTTTGCCAGTATAGCCCCATACCGAGACCTGTAGCGACCAGTGCCAATACCGTTGCATTGCCCCACTCAGCAAATTCTACCGGGGTCACCTGCCATGCCGGCAACTGTGTTCCCATGACATTGGTCAGGATGATCGATGCCAATACACTGACTGCTGTGATTCCAACCAGAATCAGGCGGGGAATCAGCGACAGCAGCAAAGCAACAATGGCCAGCCCGGCAAAAATAATCGGTTGCTGAATGGTGAAGTCGGCCACAGCCATCACATTTGATGCATGATTCAGCATGGCGCCTGCCAGGAAAGGAATAAAGACCACAGCCAACCAGCCCACGATGCGCCAATGCTGTGAACTATCTGCCTCACGGGTCAGACTCGACAATGCCTGTAGCGCGGTGGTTTTCGAGCGTTTCGCCAGCGCAATTTCCAGATAACAGACTGGAAGTGCCAGAATCAGCATGGTAGCTAACCACAGCATCCAGAAATCAAGCTGACGGTCAATCTGAATACCCGTTATCGGTGCGAGGGTCGCAATAATAAGAAAAGATAAGCAAAAAGCCATCAGAGGCGATAACCATTTTGACATAGCATTGTCCTGCATGATGCATTCCTATAAAAATCTAGCGCTATTTTGCCTTGCATGGCGGTGAAAATCAAAAACAAAAAGCAAACCATCCGAAGATGATTTGCTGCGCAAAATTATTATGAGTTTTTATTTTTTGTTATTCGGAATAGTTGGCTTATGAGAAGAAACGTGCAAACCAGTTTTTGCCCTTTTTCTTTTCTTTTTCTTTGATCAGGCCGATCATGTTCTCTTTTACTGCACCGACATAATCTGCGTCATCATGCTGAATATGGTTAATTAACCATTTCGATAATACTTCATGTAATTCTGCTTCAATCGACTGCCCCATCTCAAAACGGTCCCGATAGGATTCAATTTTCTTGATAAACAGATCATGGACCCGTTTATGTGGCACGCGATATTTATAGCCCGCTTCTTCCTGCAAAGATTCTTCAAACGTAAAATGTGACTGCGTATAGTCAATAATATTTTCCAGAATCTGTTTGATTCGAGCACGATCTGTATCTGCATTAACCCCATCAATTTCATTAATATAATCGAGAATTCGTTTATGCTGATCGTCAATCACATCGATGCCAGTATTGTATTCTGGAACCCAATTCATTTTCATTACGACCACCTATCAATCTTAAGGATTTATCACATAAAATGAGCATATATCTTATTGATTCAAATAAAAATAAAGCAAATTAGTCGGCTTTCAGCTAAAACTGGCCTTTTTTAATTTAAGCCTCTGTTATATATCACGAAAAATAATTTATCTTGAGTGAAAAGCTCAGATATTTTTTAACCAAAAACAATCATAAACCTTTATTTATTTTCAACTTTTTCCGGAATTTAAATATAAAAAAAACGGAATTGAAATTCCGTTTTTTTAATCAATTGTTAGTATTGATCTGCTGGCGTGATCCGTTTCAAGGACGGATCCAGACGTTCACGTTCCAGACGCTCAACCCGAGTCAATTGAGCACGTGTTTTAGCACCATGCTGAAACAGGATCATTTCACCCGGCTGAAATGCTGTCCACTCTTCATTCTGGGTCAACGGCTCTGTGGTAATTACCGCTACCCGGTCTTCAGGCGTGGTGACCTGACTGAAATCTACCTCGACATCAATATCAATTAGTTGTGCAGGCCGAAATGGATATTCACGGACCAACCAATGCAGCTTGGTAATCGCATAGCTAAACAATGCCTGACCATTTGAAAGACAAAAGTTAAAGGTGCCATGTTCGGCAATGGATGGTGAGATCTCGGTCAGCAGATCAAAAACCTGATCCAGCTTCGGCTCATGGTAGCCAAAACGTTTAACCAATTGATCCAGCAGGTAGCAGAAGGCCCGTTCACTGTCCGTATTGCCTACCGGCGTAAAACGACCTGACAGCTCGGGAAAAAAATCATGCAGATCGCCATTATGGGCAAAAATCCACTGCCGCCCCCATAATTCACGACTAAAAGGATGTGAATTTTCCAGGTTAATTTTACCTTGGGTCGCTTTGCGGATATGGGCAATGACGTTTCGCGATTTAATCGGATAGTTACGAATCAGCTCGGCAATCGGCGACTCCACCGCTGACTGATTATCGACAAACAGGCGACAGGCTTTATCTTCAAAGAAAGCAATCCCGAAACCGTCCGCATGATCTGAGGTAATGCCGGCACGCTGTGAAAAACCTCGAAATGAAAAGGTAATATCGGTCGGTGTGGCGCAATTCATTCCTAGCAGCTGGCACATAATCTCAATTCTGTTATCCGGGGATCTATCTGGTTATTGTGCATCAGCACCGGCACCTTTTCAAATCTTGATCCCTGCAATCTTATGCACCAAAAGTGCTAAATATTCTATTTTTATGCACATTTATTGAAATTAAATTTTACTGGTAAAGAACAGGATCAAATATATTTTTTTCTTCTGTTTAAATGCTTAATAATTGATAGCGATCTCGGTCGGAAATAACCCCTCAAAATAATCACTCACAATAACAGCAATAAAAAAGAGCTTCCGTAGAAACTCTTTTTTTTTGCAACCCATTCAGTTATGAACGTGGTGGCTGTACACGGTTGGTAATTAAAGTGCCAACCCCATGATCGGTAAAGATCTCAAGCAGACTGGCATGTGGTACACGACCATCGACAATATGCGCACTCACGACTCCGCCTTTCACTGCATCCAGTGCACAACCGACTTTCGGAATCATACCGCCATAGATCACCCCTGTTTCAATCAGGCGATCGACTTCCTGCGTCGTCAGACCAGTCAGCAGATTTTTATTTTCGTCCAATACACCAGTAATGTTGGTCAGTAAAATCAGCTTTTCTGCACCCAGGGCTTCAGCGACTTTACCCGCCACCAAATCTGCATTGATATTATAAGTGTTGCCTTCTTCATCGACACCCAGCGGTGCGATGACAGGAATGAAATCACTATTGGTAAACATTTCCAGCACGTCAGTTTTAACGCCCACGACTTCACCAACCATACCGAGGTCGATTTTCTGGACAGAACCGTCTTCGGCGGTTTTTTCCATCCATAGTTTTTCTGCGCGAATCAGGTTACCGTCTTTACCAGTCAGACCAATGGCGCGGCCACCATGTTGATTGATCAGATTAACGATCGATTTATTGACACTACCGCCCAGGACCATTTCCACCACTTCCATGGTTGCCGGATCAGTCACACGCATGCCATCAATACGTTCAGATTCACGGCCCAGCTGTTTCAGCATAGAATCGACTTGCGGACCACCCCCATGCACCACAATCGGGTTGAGGCCGACGGTTTTCATCAACACGATGTCACGCGCAAATGAACTTTCCAATTCCGGATCGGTCATGGCATTACCGCCATATTTCACCACCAGGGTCTTACCCGCAAAGCGTTGAATATACGGCAAAGCTTCTGTCAGAATTTGTGCTTTGTCGATGCCGGTCTGTTGATTTGGCATTCGCCTCTCCTTATTGAGCATCTAAAATGTCTTGAGCGATCGCAGGATAACGGTCACCTAACATCGAAACGAACAGGTGACGGATTTCATCTAGACGCTGCTGATTTTGGGCAGCAAAGCGCACGGTAAAGTATTCACCTGTATTGGATGCTCGAATGATGCCAAAACCATCATCAAAATCAAGACGTATCCCGTCAATTTTACTGATTTGTGCCGCTAATCGGCTGGCTTGGCTTTCAAAATACCCCAGCAGCTCTATAGGCACCACCTGATGGGTGGAAATATACAGATCTTCAGTGCCTACCGGTTTGGGATAGGTCACCAATGCCTCACTCAAGCTTTGCTGGGTCTGTTCCAGATATTCCATCACGCGCAGTGCAGTATAAATCCCGTCATCATAACCACCACCACGGCCATCATTAAACACATAATGGCCGGCATATTCACCACCAAAAATCGCCTTGTCTTTGGCATTGGCCAGATATTTACGCAGGAAAGAGCTGCCGGTACGCAGCATCACCGGTTTGCCCCTAAGTGCCAGTACGGTCTGACGTACCAGACTGGAACATTTCACATCAAAGACAAACTCTTGACCCGGACGGTTTTTGAGACAGATTTCGGCGCACAGACATAAAAGCTGGTCAGCACCGACAATCTTACCCTGTCCATCAATGAGTACGACACGATCCCCATCGCCATCCAGGGCAATACCCAGATCTGCACCTGTACTTAAAACCGTGGCTTTTAATTTCTGTAAATGTACGTCCTGGGAAGGGTCAGGTGCATGATCGGGAAAATGACCATTGGCTTCCGTTCTCAGCTTGGTCAGCTCACAGCCTAGTTTTTCCAAAATCAATGCAGCACAACGTCCTGCTGAACCATTCAGACCATCCAGTACCACCCGATAACCGGGTTTTAACTGAATATCGTCCAGCATGGCGTGCTGATAGTTCAGACAGTATTCAGGGATAATTTCGTGTTCAGCCAGAATCGCAGCGGGCAGATCATCTGAATAATACTGTTTTGCCTCCTGCCCGACCCGCTGAATCATGTCCGGACACGGCGGTTCGCCCGCAATCAGCCATTTAAGGCCATTATCTTCACGTGGATTATGGCTGGCCGTAATCATGATGCCATTCCCATCAAAGGCCTGTGCATTAAAATACAACATCGGGCTGGAGCAACAGCCAATAATAGTGGCTTCTAGTCGATATTGCTTAAAAATCTGTTGAATAATTTTCGCATAGGCAGGGCTCGACAGTCTGGCGTCATAACCAATTGCGACCCGGGTCTGTCCGGCAACCTGATATTGTCGTGCAAGACCATGTGCAATCGCGGCGACCACCCCGGCATCAAGTAAGGCCACTTTACCGCGGATGTCATAAGCACGAAAGATGTGCATAGGGAATGGATGCTGCAAAAATCCCATAGGCTATGTGTTCACTACTCAATAGGAGATAAAGGCAAGATGGGAGAGCTTTTAGCCCAGACATCTATTTCATTTTTGTTCTAGGACGCAGTACTTTTATCTGATTTCAAGAAAATAATCAATTTAAAAAACATTACCGAAACCGACTTATACATGACTCCATTCAAGTATCTAAATCGAGCCAGTATTAAAAAGCCTGTATCCATATGAATACAGGCTGGTTTTAAAAAATCAGTTTTTACCGGTGTGACCAAAGCCACCTGCACCGCGTTCTGTGGCTTCAAACTCATCGACGATATCGAACTGCGCTTGAACTACAGGAACCAGAACATACTGGGCCAGACGCTCACCTGGCTCCAGTTTAAATGCAGTCTGGCTACGGTTCCACACCGATACCATCAGCTCACCCTGATAGTCTGAATCGATTAAGCCCACCAGGTTGCCCAACACGATCCCATGCTTATGCCCTAGGCCAGAACGTGGCAGGATCAGCCCGGCAAATGCAGGATCTTCAATATAAATAGACAGGCCTGTTTTCACTAACACTGTTTGGCCGGGTTCAATCACGGTCGTTTCATGGACACATGCGCGAAGGTCAAGTCCTGCAGAGCCTGTGGTTGCATAAGTTGGCATCGGCCATTCCTGACCAAGGCGTGCATCAAGGACTTTTACCTGTACTTTCATTGTTTCATTCCTGTAGAAAAATATCTATATATCAATAAGTGAATTCAATTTTAACGCTTGATTAAGGCACGTAAATTATCCAGATAGTGCTGAGCTTGCTGCTTTGGATCAATATTGCCGGCCAGTTTTTTCTTGCGGCCCAGCCATTCCAGTTCATCTTCTGGCAGTTCATCCAAAAAGCGGCTTGGTGTCATCTGTTTCATCTGTCCACCGGCCTTACGCTGTTCAGCCAAGGTAATGGTCAGCCCCTGACGTGCACGAGTAATCCCCACATACATCAGACGGCGTTCCTCTTCGACCGTTTCTGCGGCAATCGAGTTTTTGTGCGGCAGAATTTCTTCTTCCAGCCCAATCAGATAAACATAAGGGAATTCCAGCCCTTTAGATGCGTGCAAAGTCAGCAGGTTGACCTTATCGGTATCTTCCTCTTCCTGCTGTTGTTCTAGCATATCCAGCAGCACCATCTTGCGGATGACACTCTCGATATTCTTTTCATCGACGTCTTCAGCACGGTTAATCAGGCTCTGAATACTGCTATATAACACTTCAATATTATCCAGCTTGGTTTTTTCCTGCGCTGGTGTCGCGGCTGATTCCTTGACGTAATCGATATAACCGGCTTCCATCATCATCTGACGGATAATCGGCACGGGTTCGTCATCATCGAGCAGATTGCGGGTAAAGTTATTGATAAAGTCAGAGAACTCAGCCAGCTGTGTTGTGGCTTTCTTTGGCATCACCATACTGAGGCGTTGATCCCCTGCTGCCGAAAGCAATGACAGATGATTTTCCTGGGCGAATAGGCCCAGCTTTTCCAATGTCACCGGACCAATAGCACGCTTCGGCGTGTTGATAATACGCAGGAAAGCACTGTCATCTTCCGGGTTAATAATCAGACGCAAATAGCTCATGACGTCCTTGATTTCAGCACGCGCGAAGAAAGACTGACCACCTGACAGCTTGTACGGGATCTGCATCTGTCTTAACTGGGTTTCCAGAATACGCGCCTGGAAATTACCCCGGTATAAAATTGCGTAGTCTTTCCAGTTTTTACCGTTCATCAGCTTATGCGTAATCAGGTCTTTCACCACGCGTTCGGCTTCATCATCATCGTTACGGCAAGTAATGACGCGGATCTCTTCACCATGGCCTTTGTCCGACCAGAGCTTTTTATCGAAAATATGCGGGTTATTGCCAATCACGGTATTGGCCGCTTTGAGAATCCGGCTGGTCGAACGGTAATTCTGTTCCAGCTTAATCACTTTCAGATTCGGGAAATCCTGCTGTAGCAGGGCCATGTTTTCCGGCTTGGCACCACGCCAGGCATAGATCGACTGGTCATCATCACCGACTGCGGTAAACTGGCCCATGACCCCGACCAGCAATTTCACCAGAATATACTGTGCAGTGTTGGTGTCCTGATATTCATCGACCAGAAGATAACGCACACGGTTTTGCCATTTATCCCGTACTTCGGCATTTTCCTGCAACAGCCGGGTTGGCATCACAATCAGGTCATCGAAGTCAACGGCGTTGTAGGCACGCAGGTTGCGTTCATAGAGCTGATACAAATGTGCGAACTGGACATCTTCCGGGGTTTCACAGGTGGTATGTGCCTGCTCGGGCGGAATCAGATCGTTTTTCCAGTCAGAAATCATCTTCATCGCTTTCGCGATCAGTTCCTTGCTTTCCGCACCCGATAAGTTATCGCGATGCATCAGATCCATCAGAATCCGTTTACAGTCATCTGCATCTAGAATTGAGAAATTATTTTTCAGCGGAGTATGTTTGAGCTCTAGGCGTAATAAATTCAGGCCAAAAGTATGGAAGGTCGATACAGACAGGCCTTTCCCTTCTTCACGGTTGAGCAATTTACCGACACGCTCTTTCATTTCACGCGCTGCTTTATTGGTAAAAGTCATGGCCGTAATACGATGGGCCGGAATACCGCAATGCTTGACCAAGTAAGCAATTTTTCTTGTAATCACCGAAGTCTTACCTGAACCCGCGCCGGCAAGCACTAACAAGGGTCCTTGAGTGTATTTCATGGCTTCAAGTTGCTTGTCATTTAACTGACTGGCGAGTGACATAGTGCTTCCTCTTCTAAATTCGGCTCCGATTATAGTCGGCTCAAGCTCACTTGCCTAATTGAAAATTCATTTTCCCAAGTCATCTTACAAACATAAAAAAACCACCCGAAGGTGGTTTTTCCTTATGCGTTCAAGAATTATTGAACAGCATATACCGCGATTTCAACACGACGGTTTTGTTCTTTACCCGCAGCCGTTGTATTGTCTGCAATTGGGTTCGCTGAACCAAGACCTTGTGCATTGATACGCGTACGTGCTACGCCTTGACCTGCAAGGTAGTTCGCAACAGATTGCGCACGTGCTTGAGACAATGGCAAGTTGATTGAGTCATTACCGGTGCTGTCTGTATAGCCAGTAACCAGGATACCGCTTTGGCTGTCTTCAGTCAGCACTTGAGCAACTTTGTTCAATGTTGCATAGAAGTTTGGTTTGATGTCTGACTTGTTGGTATCAAATGTAATCGCACCTGGCATTACCAGATTGATTGAACCGTCTGCATTACGGTTGACATCTACACCAGTACCTGCAGTCGCTTGACGTAATTTTTTCTCTTTATTGTCAAGGTAAACACCTGCTGCACCACCGACCACTGCACCAATTGCCGCAGCACGGTTGTTTTGACTGCTCGTGTTTGCATTGCTTTTAGAAAGGCCGTAACCTGCTGCAGCACCAATTACTGTACCTAAAGCTGTTTTATCGTATTCCACACCACCGAGGTTGTTGCCTGTAGTTTGACAACCTGTAAGTGCTACTGCCCCTGCTACTGCTGCTGTAATTAACAATGCACGCATTGCATGCCTCCTTAACTGGTTTTGTTGTATTTGCAAATAATGGTCAATTAATCAATCAATCACCATATATGATTTGTTAATAATAAATCTTTTCGTAACTATTTGTAATGTTGAAATGTAAATAAACCGGTTAACTTCGTCACATTTCCTCCACAGTTCTCATTCTGGACTTTTCTAATTCTGCATCAGAACGTATATTGATAAAAATATGACAAATATTAATCGATTAACCTCTTAGGACAACGTTTATGTCGTCGGAAAGTAACAAACAGCCAATTTTAAAAAAAATCGCACGTGGCCTGACTGTGGGTTCGGTCATGACCGGCAGTACCTTTTTTCATGGGCCACCTGTACTGGCACTGGGTTTAAGCAAACTGTTCAAGAAATCATCTAAAATTGATGAAACCAATATCAATATTACCAATAGCTGGCTTGGGGTCAATAACTGGCTGATCGATACTGTGCTTAAAGACACCCAATGGACCATCACCATTGATGACGGGTTAGACCTGAGCATGCAGGGCCGATACCTGATGACCTGTAACCATCAGAGCTGGGTGGACACCACGGTCAATCAGTACTTCGGCCTCACCCGTATGCCACTGACCCGTTTCTTCACCAAATGGGAGCTGATCTTTATTCCTTTTGTTGGTCAGGCCTTCAAAATTTTGGGTTTCCCGATGATGAAACGCCATACCAAAGCGCAGATTGCTAAAAATCCGGTACTGAAAGACCGGGATATGGATGAAGCGCGTAAGGCTTGCCAGCAGTTATTGAGTCAGCCCTTTACGCTACTGAATTATCTGGAAGGCACCCGTTTTACCCAGGAAAAACATGATCAGCAGCAATCTCCTTATCGACACCTGCTTAAACCCAAAGCTGGGGGACTGGCGCTAGCTTTAAATATTCTGGGCGATAAAATTGATGCTTTTGTGGATATGACCATTGTTTATCCGGATGGTGTGCCAGGCTATGGCGAATTCTGGCTAGGCGAAGTACCCCGTATTGCGGTAGATTTAAGAAAGATTGAAATTCCAGACTGGGTACTGGGCGGTAATTATGAGGACGATCCAGATTTCCGCCAACGTTTCCAGCAATGGGTGCATCAATTATGGATGGAGAAAGATCAGCTGATTGAAAATATGCAGCAAAATCTGACCCAAACAGCCTGATTAAATTTTCTGAGACCCTATGAAGCCAAACACCCCGAAATCCACCTCCAGTTCCAGTGCTTTTAATCTGTTTCAAAAAGGCAGCTGGGGCTGGAAAACCGCCTTGGTCTACGACATCTTTATGATGGCCCTGATTGTCATCAATTTGTTCTGTTTAAGTGCCAATGCCATCTTGATGAGTGATTTCGGGCACTGGTTATTTGACTTTATCCGTCTACCAGAAGCCTTACAGTATTATAAAAGCGACCTACGTCCCTGGGTCATCATCACTGAAGGCTGGTTTACCACCTTTCTGATTGGTGAATTATTGGTGCGCTGGCTGATCGCCATATGCTTAGGCCAGCATGCACGCTGGTGGTTCTTTCCCTTTGTACATTGGTATGAAATTCTTGCCATTATTCCTCAGCTGCGTTTCTTACGTCTGCTTCGTGCAGTGGCGATCGGCTATAATCTACATAATCATGGCTATAAAGTCATACCGGCAAACTGGTATCGACGCGGAAATTTTTACTACAATCTGATCATGGAAGAACTTTCCAGCCGTATTGTGCTTACAGTTCTGGATGGTATTAAGCAAGAACTGACGACCAGCACCACCCATCGCCAGCTGATTGATGAGCTGGTCGAGCATCATCGCCAATTATTCGCAACGGCCCTCGCGGATATTTTGCAGGAAAGCTTGGGCAAAGAGCTGCAAGCCCAACGCACGATGCTTGCCAAAAATGTCGGACAGGTGGTGAATCAGGCCATCGAAGATACGCCCGAGCTGACCCGGTTATTGCGCCTCATCCCGATTGTGGGCAGTCGCATGGAACAGCAAATTCAGAATATCGGACAGCGTCTGGGTGAAAATATTACCCAAGGGCTGATCGAACCGTTTACCCATAGCGACAACCAAAAAGACAATCCAACCTTTGCCATGATTGCGGAAAAAGTCAGTCAGATCCAGATTGCACATAATCCGCACATCGACAAGCTGGTCGAGTCGGCTGTTTTTGAAACACTTGAAGCAATCCGCGAACAGGTCAAAATTAAACAATGGCAGCAGCTTCTGGAAGAAAATGAGCAAAATCAGCGTTCAACTTATCAATAATTCGACAGGAATAATGCTATCCTTTTTGCTGGATTCCGATTGCATAAAAAAATAACTTGCATCGCTAGAGAATTGCGTCAATTTGTTCTAGGATTTGCACTATTTACAACATTGCTTCGACATAAAATTTAACAGGTCAGAAGTATTAAGGAAAAACTATGGCTGACATACGGATTAAAGGCAGAATGGTCAATGCGATTCGCATTACCCTTGAAATCAATGATCATGATGCGATCCGCCAGCAATTAGCACCCAAGTTACAAGCGGCTTTTCCACCCGGCACCCTGGTGGTCATTGAAAGCACCGTGGAGCAAGAACTGATTGCCCTGATCCAGCTGCTCATCAGTCTGGATGTTCAGCCGATGGCGGTGACTGAGGGACCTTTAAGTGAGCAGGCCCGTTCCATTCAGTTCCCTGTGCTGCCCCCAGACCGTCAGCTGCAGGAAATCAAGGCCAGCAAAGAGCAGGTTATTGAAGTCAAGCCTGAGGCCAAGACGGATGCCACCGAAGCAGCACCGGTAATTGCCCATGTGACCTCTTATCATGATGAAATTCTGCGTACTGGTCAGTGTATCGTGCAACATCATGGGGATATCATCATTAATGCGGGCATTAATAGCGGCTCTGAAGTGATTGCCTCTGGTAATATTCATGTTTATGGTAGTGCCCGTGGCCGTCTGATTGCCGGTGCAGGAGGCAATACTGCCGCGCGTATTTTCTGTCATGCTCTGGAAGCGGAACTGGTTTCCATCGCAGGCACCTATTGTGTCGCAGACGACATTCCACCGCATGTGGTAAAACAGCCTGTGCATATTTACTTGAATGATCAACAAGAGCTTGTATTTGAAGCTCTACAATTTTAATGTATAAATAAACACCAAAACCCTATGTTAAATAGGGAATTTAAACCATAACAGGAGTGGATTCGGTGGCGAAAATTGTTGTCGTAACGTCAGGCAAAGGTGGTGTAGGTAAAACTACAACAAGTGCATCTTTTGCAACAGGTTTAGCCCTACGTGGCCACAAAACTGTTGTTATCGACTTTGATGTAGGTTTACGTAACCTTGACTTGATTATGGGCTGCGAACGCCGCGTTGTGTATGATTTTGTGAATGTTCTAAATAACGAAGCACGATTACAACAAGCGCTGATTCGCGATAAAGATATTGAAAACCTCTATATCCTGCCAGCCTCTCAAACACGTGATAAAGACGCGTTGACCGATGAAGGCGTACAACGGGTAATGGACGAATTGTCGCAGGAATTTGACTACATTATTTGTGATTCCCCTGCAGGGATCGAGCGTGGTGCTATCCTGGCCATGTATCATGCTGATGAAGCCATCATTGTGACCAACCCTGAAATTTCTTCAGTACGTGACTCAGATCGTATTATTGGCATGCTCGATAGCAAGACCAAAAAAGTAGAACAAAACGAAGGTCGTATCCGTAAACACCTGTGTATTACACGTTTTAACCCGGAGCGTGCGGACAAACAGGAAATGCTCACCATTGATGACATTTCTAAAGACATCTTACGTGTACCGACACTGGGTGTTATTCCGGAATGTCCAAGCGTTCTGCAAGCATCGAATGAAGGTAAGCCTGTCATTCATTTTACCACTTCTGCAGCCGGTCAGGCCTATGATGACCTGGTTGCACGCTTCCTGGGTGAAGATCGCCCTTATCGCCACATTGATGTGAAACCGAAGGGCTGGTTAGCTCGATTATTTGGAGCATAAACATGGCAGGATTCTGGAGTAAACTGTTTAGCAGTGAGGAAAAACCAACCAGTGCACAGACGGCAAAAGATCGCTTAAAAGTCATCGTGGCTTCTGAGCAAGGTCTGGGACGTCGTTTGAGTCAAGACAAAATTGACATGATGAAAACAGAAATCATGCAGGTGGTCAATCGCTATGTACGTGGCGTGGACGAACAGCATATCCAAATGCAGGTTCGTTCGGAAGCGAACATTGAAATGCTTGAAATGAATATCAATTTGCCTGAAGAGCGATAATCTGATTTTTGATTAGTCAAGCAGATTGATTCAAGGCAAAATATGAGCCTGGATCAGCCAAGCACTGCTTGGCCCAGGCGCAAGACGAGAAGCTATGCTTCGAGTGGACTGGATAAACGAGGTACTGTTTTACCCAGCTGCAAGACGAGAAGCTGTGCTTCGAAGTGGACTGAATAAACTAAGCACTGCTTTACCCAGCTGCAAGACGAGAAGCTAGGCTTCGAAGTGACTGGATAAATTAAGCACTGCTTGGCCCAGTTACAAGGCGAGAAGCTAGGCTTCTCGCTGGCAGAGGCAGTAAATAATACTGTCTCTTGCCCATACAAATTTTGCCTTTTTCATATCGAAAACTATATCAAGGAGATTGTGATGGCATTGTCTCAACCGGCAACGTTTAACGAAGAATGGTCAGATGAGCGTGTATTTGCCTATCTCACGCAATTACCTCCTGCCGGCGTAAATGCGGATTTCCATGTGCTCTATCATGCCTATAAACATATGCGCCCAGCAGACTACGAACGCCTGTTGACTCAATTCATTGCCGATGGCCGGGATATGAATGCCACCAACCCTGAAGGTGAGCGTATTCATGATGTGATTGCAAAATTCCCACGTCATAGTGCCGAATTTCAGGATGTACTGGCAAAGTTTGCTTAAGACTTTTCTTTAAAAAAGCCTGACATTGTTCAGGCTTTTTTTTATAAAAAATTTATATTGATCCGGAATTAAACCATGAAAGATGCTTACGAAAAATTATTTGAACTGGTTGATCGCGATCTTTTTTTCAAAAATAGTATAGAGAATATTATTTACGTCGAGAATAAATTAATTGCATCGGCATGGAGTAAATTAAAAAAAGACTTATTAAGCAATCAACCTCTTATCATTCGTGGCTATGGGAGAAACAGTAAAAACTCTGAGCTATTTTTAGAACTTTATAGGGTGCTGTTTAACCATAATTGCATTCACATCGATAAGACCAATAATCAAGCACCTACTAAAATATTGAGGAATTTAACCCCCTATTGCAAGAAAGCTAAAAATTCAAACAGCACAAAGACGCTTATAATGAACTATCAGGTTTCGCACTTATTTGGTAGAACGAAGAATCCACTCTTGTTTACAAGCCCATGGAATATTGCTTATATACCTAAATATTTAGATCCCTTTACTGGTCATGAATCACAAGGTATTCATAGTACTGAATTTAAAAATATTTTTAATCAACTCATTGCTAAAAAGTTCGAACCATACATTCAGGATTATCACAATTTTATTGATGAGCATGTTTTTAAAGATGGTAAATTGGATAAAGCAATAAAAGTGGTTCAGCTTACTTCACAATATGAAGATAAAGTTTTACAAGCGTTCGCCGATGATGCTAAAGAACAATGGACGAAAATAGCATTTTAGTTAGAAATGTCTCCTACATAAAAAAGCCTGCTCTCTATAGCAGGCTTTTTTATGGTTGAAGATTCCAGACTTAAATCAGAATCTCACGTTTACCATTGGCACCCATCGAACTGACGATACCATTTTCTTCCATCTGGTCAATAATCCGTGCCGCCCGGTTATAACCCAGACTAAACTTACGCTGCAAGGACGAGGTTGAAGCCTTACGGGTTTCTAAAACAAAAGAAACACACTGGTCATAGAGTGGATCTCGATCCGAGGCGCCTTCACCACCATCCTCCATGCCACGACTGCTTGGCTCTTCATCAAACGGCGTCAGGATTTCATCGACATAGTTTGGTGCACCGCGTTCACGCCACGCATCACAGATGCGGTTGACTTCATCATCGGCAATAAAGGCACCATGCACACGTTCAGGCTCAATCTTACCTGGGCCAAGGAACAGCATGTCACCATGACCGAGTAAGTCCTCTGCCCCACCGGCATCCAGAATGGTCCGCGAGTCAATTTTCGAGTTTACGCGTAATGCGACACGGGTTGGAATATTAGCTTTAATCAGACCGGTAATCACATCGACTGATGGACGTTGCGTCGCAAGCAGCAGATGAATACCGGCAGCACGTGATTTTTGTGCCAGACGGGTAATCATTTCTTCGGCTTTTTTACCCACCTGCATGATCATGTCGGCAAACTCATCCGCGACAATCACAATGGATGGCAACGGGGTAAGCCGTGGCGCACGTTCTCCTGCAACGGACTCGCTGGCTTTCCAGGTCGGATCAAACAGGTCTTCACCATTGGCCAGCGCCTCTTCCACCTTGCGGTTATAGTCAGACAGCTTCCGGATTTTCAGGAAAGACATCAGTTTATAGCGACGTTCCATTTCATTGACACACCAGTTCAGTGCACTTACGGCATCTTTCATGTCCGTAACCACAGGGGTGAGCAAATGCGGAATATCATTATAGTTGGCCAGTTCCAGCTGTTTCGGGTCAATCAGAATCAGGCGTAACTGATCCGGCGTATATTTTAACAACATCGACAGGATCATCGAGTTGACCGCCACCGATTTACCGGAACCCGTAGTACCGGCCACCAGCATATGCGGTGCTTTGCCGAGCTCTGTAATTACCGGATTACCGGAAATATCTTTACCCATGGCCATTGAAAGAATGGCATCTGAATCTTCAAATTTTGGGGTTTTAACCAGTTCGATCAGACGCACCATTTCACGACTGCTGTTCGGTACTTCAATCCCAATATAAGGTTTACCCGGAATGACCTCAACCACACGTACTGAGGCCATCGACATCGAGCGTGCCAAGTCACGGGAAATGTTGGTCACTTTCGATGCCTTCACCCCCGGGGCCAGATCCAGCTCAAAACGGGTTACCACAGGACCTGGTTGCGCTTCAACCACTTTGGCCTTCACGTTAAATTCCTGCAGCTTAATTTCCAGTAGCTCTGACAGACGGGCCAGTTGCTCTTCGGTAAAGTTGACCTTTTTATTTGGATCTACTTCGTCCAGCAACTCCAGACCCGGTAATGGCGACAGGTCTTTACGGCGCTCTGCCACCATCATGGCCCGAGATAAAGGACGCCCCAGCGCATCCGTCAGTGGCGCATCAAAATCGAAATCATCTTCGTCTTGTGGTGCACCCGCTGTTTCATGCCAAGCTTCTATAAACTCTTCTTTGGACAAGGCGGCTTTGACCGCATCCTGAGCTGCCGTATGACTGCTGTGTCCAACCGATGCTGTAGTGGTAGATTCAGACACCTGATGTTGAATCGGCGCTTGTACAAAAGCAGAAGACTGTGCATAGCTCGATGTGCGTAAAGGTTGACTCGCCACTTTGGGCTGTGGCTCCAGATCATCTACCAGCAGGTCATCCAGATCATCAAACTCGGCTGCTAATGCACTATTGCGCACAGGTGCAGCTGGCACTGCCGCATGATGAATACCTGCTGCAGCCACTGCAGCTTTTACTGTATCCGCTTGTGGCAGATCGTCTACCACGCTTAAACCTGACTGGTCATGCGTGGTCTGTGCTGCAAATGGGCTATGTACATCAGTTGCAGTTTTACCTGGAGGAACGGCTGCCAGTAGTTCATCAAAGATCTGGTCATCATCCCAGTCCAGACCTTTTTTACTGGTTTCGACTGGAATTGGCGGCTCAGATTGCAAATGTGCCTTGATCTGATCAGCCGATGATTTGACAGTCGCTGGAACAGCCGGTTCAGGGCTGGCTGAATGGGACTGCTGCTCTTCGGCAGCTTTTAATAACGCATCAATATCCTGTTTATGACGCTGATCTTCGTCAGAGTTTAAGGCACGCCAAACTTCCCCTGTGGTAATGACA
The DNA here is from genome assembly GCA_947627655.1 of uncultured Acinetobacter sp. Lineage (GTDB taxonomy): Bacteria > Pseudomonadota > Gammaproteobacteria > Pseudomonadales > Moraxellaceae > Acinetobacter. The sequence continues at coordinate 17,954 of CANQWW010000025.1, forward strand.
CGATTCGGGTCCTGAATCAGGCGATGGGCTTTTTCCAGAGTTTTTTCAAATTCTTCATCTTCAGGCGGGTGTTCAGCTGCGACGACCGGCTTGTTCTGCACGGCTTGTTGCTCCCGGTCTGCAATATCATCGAACAGGCGTTCAGCCACATGGTCATGGACCACCGGTTCAATCGCTACCGGTTCATGTTCAGGTACCGGAATCACTGGCCCAGGCGCAGGCTTTTTCGAACTGCTGGCCGGTTCTTTTTTAGCTGTCAGGATTGAGCGATCAAAATCCCCTTCCCCTTCAGGCACATTGCGATAGAACAGATCTTGCAGATAGGCCGGTGTCGCTTTCAGACTGCTCCAGGTTTTGTTCCACTTGACGCCGAAAGCCAAGGTAAATAGCAATACCCACAACGCCACCAAAAACACTGTTGCACCGTAAATTGTCAGCAGTTGCTTCAGGCTTTGACCCAATTCATAACCAATGATGCCACCAGAAGAATTATCCAAAGTATCAGCAGGCACTTCCCAGAACAGGAATAACAAGGCAGAAGTCGTCAGTAACAAGAAGAATTGCGCTGCATAACGAAATGGACGGTTCAGGAAGCTATGTGGCCACCAGACCTGTATGGCTTCTACAAACAAATAGAGCGGAATGAGCAGACTGGCCCAGCCCAAAAAGCCAAACAGTAAGTCCGAAATCCATGCACCGGCAACACCACTGGCATTGGATACGGTCTGGGTATCACTGGAAATATGCATCCAGCCCGGATCAAATGGGGTATAGGTTACTGTTGCAAGAAACAGATAAATCCCAAACGAGACTAAAAATAATGTCATTACTAAGCGCTGTGCGTAAGCACTCGACACCGTTGTCATAAACTGTCCTGTAGCGAATTCTTCATCAATGTTCTTTTGCTATTATGATTCAAAAAAACGACGCAATAAAATGCCTATTATGCACCTGTTACACGAAAAAAGATGCAATATTGTGCAACTACATGCTGAGCTGATTCAATCAGAGTGCTATATAGCCCAAATCGATTTGTATGATCAATAATATCGACTTTAATCTCACACAACTGTTATACAGTTTCACGTATAATTCAATAAATTTCTAAATACAAAAAGGATAGCCCGATGAGCGCACGTCACTCACGACTGATTATTTTAGGTTCTGGCCCTGCTGGCTATAGCGCAGCTGTATATGCAGCGCGTGCGAATTTAAAACCAACCCTCATTGCTGGTTTGCAACTTGGCGGTCAATTGACCACAACAACTGATGTTGACAACTGGCCTGGTGATCCTGAAGGTCTGACCGGTCCAGCGCTGATGGAACGTATGCAAGCGCATGCTGAACGTTTCGGTACTGAAATTGTCTATGACCATATCAATGAAGTAGATCTGAGTGTTCGTCCTTTTGTACTCAAAGGCGATATGGAAGAATTCACCTGTGATGCATTGATCATCTGTACCGGTGCGACTGCACAATACCTGGGTCTGGAATCAGAAGCAGCCTATATGGGCCAAGGCGTGAGCGCATGTGCAACTTGTGACGGCTTCTTCTATAAAGGCCAGAAAGTGATGGTCGTAGGTGGTGGCAACACTGCAGTTGAAGAAGCCCTGTACCTGTCCAATATTGCATCGCATGTGACTCTGGTTCACCGTCGTGACAGCTTGCGTTCTGAAAAAATCCTGCAAGATCAAATTTTCGAAAAACAGAAAGAAGGCAAAATCAGCATTATCTGGAATCATCAAGTCGATGAAGTACTCGGTGAGGCAAAATCTGGTGTGACTTCAGTCCGTTTAAAATCAACACAAGATAACTCAACAACTCAAGACGTTGAAGTTTCAGGCATGTTCGTAGCCATTGGCCATAAACCAAATAGCAGCATGTTCGAAGGCCAATTACAGCTTCGTGATGGTTATATCCAGGTGCAAAGCGGTACAGCGGGTAATGCCACCCAAACCTCTGTTCCGGGTGTATTTGCTGCAGGTGATATTGCAGACAGTATCTATCGTCAGGCGATTACTTCTGCAGGTTCAGGCTGTATGGCTGCACTGGATGCAGAGAAATATCTGGATGCGCTGGATACTTTAAAATAAGTGCAGCAGTCTGAAAGCCGTCCATCTTGGACGGCTTTTTTATGTATGATAAATCATGATGCTTTTCCAACCGGATATTCCTATGCAATTTCTTCCTCCGTCACAGTTTATTTTTCCACATCCTGTCGAGGTGGATCCGGAAGGTGAAGGCCTGATTTGCATTGGTGCTGATCTCTCTCCTTCAACCCTGTTTGAGGCCTATAGTCATGGTCTGTTTCCGTGGTTTTCTGAAGGTGATCCGATTTGCTGGTGGAGTCCAGAACCGCGCTGTATCATCCGTCCTCAGGATTATCATCCAAGCAAATCCCTGCTTCGCAATATGAAAAAGTATGATTATAAAATTACGGTCAATCATGCTTTTGAGCGGGTCATTCGCTCTTGTTCACTGCCTCGCGCTTATGCCCAGGATACCTGGATTACTGAAGAGATTATTCAGGGTTACTGCGACATGTTTACTGCCGGTTATGGCTATAGCATCGAAGTCTGGGATGAGGATCAAGTGGTCGGTGGACTATACGGGCTAACGATTGGACAAGGCTGCTTTGGTGAGTCGATGTTCAGCACCCAAACCGATGTGTCAAAAATGGCATTTTATACTTTGATGCTGATCGGTCAGGAGCAGCAACTCCCCTGGATTGACTGCCAGTTGGTCAATGATCATCTCTTAAGCCTCGGTGCCAGTACAATTTCTCGCCAGACATACCTTAATTCGTTACAAGATGTGATAAATCACCCGCCTATCAATTGGCAAAAGTATCAGGAGGGTGTATTTTCAAGTAAAACAATAGCGTTAAATGCACGATTAAGTGAATGAAAATAACAGAGGGAATTTGTCATGAACTCCTATCAACCCAAATCCCTGCTGAACGATTTACAGTACTATATTACGCCGCCTCACGATTGCAGTTATCTGCCCAATAAATCAGCGCGTATGGTCTTTCTCGATCCTGCACATCGTATTGATACCATCACGTTATCCGAATTATCGCGTACCGGTTTTCGCCGCAGTGGCGATTTCGTCTACCGCCCTGAATGTCACCTGTGTCGTCAATGTCTTTCCAGTCGTGTGCCGGTAGATGAATTTTCCATGAATAGTTCACAGAAAAAGGCCTGGAACAGGAATCAGGATCTTCAAGTGCGTATCAGCTCACCGCAACACGCCAATGATACCCACTATGCCTTATATGAACGTTATATCAATGAACGTCATGCCGATGGCGACATGTACCCGCCGAGCCGCGATCAGTTTGAGAAGTTTCTACTGCAAAGCTGCACGGATAGCTTCTTTTTGGAGTTATGGAAAGATGAACAGCTGATCAGTGTTTCCACCTGCGACCTGCTGGATGATGGGATCTCTGCGGTCTATACCTTCTTCGATCCTGATGAAAATCGTCGTTCCCTCGGGGTATTTGCGATTTTAAAGCAGCTTGAGCATGCACAGACGCTGGGATTGCCGTTTATCTATTTAGGCTATTGGGTGCCACATTCCAGTAAGATGAACTATAAATCGCAGTATCTACCTTTGGAGCTTTTAATTGATGGACAATGGCGCAGACTGAATCGACGCTTAAATGCCGAGGAGATTGAGCATCTGGGAAACTCCTTAATGACGACCCTGCCCTCTGGATGGAATAACCCGATCATCAAGTAAGTCGTCATAAGGTAGAGAGGCAACAGGGTTTATTTAAATAGACTGGCAAAATCGTCAGTACATGCCTTGACCATAATGATGGCATGTTCACGGCCGCCTCCCGGATGAGGATAATAATTTTTGCGCAGATCAATCTGATGAAAACCGGATTTTTCATAGAGCCGGATTGCAGTAGTATTCGATTCACGAACTTCGAGAAAAACCTGTACCGGATTATTATTCAGCAACTGGATTGATTCTGCTAATAGCTGAAAACCCAGTCCTTTGCCCTGCTGACGTGGATCAACTGCCATTAACAATAAATTGGCTTCATCCAGCACAGGTTGCAGAATACAAAAACCCACCACTTTTCCGGCGTGTTCAATGACTGTGCTCTGATAAGCACTCAGCGCTTCTTCGAACTGATTTCGGCTCCAGGGATGAGATTGCACTTGTTGCTCAATCCCAGTCACCGCCTCTATATCTGCTGTTTGCATCAAACGAATCATATTCGTTCATCTATTCATAAAAATCTCCTGCGCATTATAGAAACTTTGAGCTGAAAATCGAGTAAAAAAAAGAGCGATTTCAATCGCCCCCTCTCTTAAAGGAAATTATAGCCCCAGTTTGCCTTTCCAATGCGCCAGCAGACTATGCGTATCATGGTCATTGGGATGGAAGCCCAGTTTAAAATAGATCGTCATTTCACGGCCCATTCCGGTAATAATTCCTTTGGACGGACTATAGCCATAATCATAAATATCTTTTAAGGCTTCAAAATTGAGTTGCTTATCTTCTTTCAGCAAACGCAATACAAAATAGCTTTGCACAAAAAATAAAGTGACCATAGCAATGACCAGTGAACTGGTACGTAAGGCATAAGATTTCAGTCCTTTACCAAATACGCCTTCAAACACATCATAAGCAACGGCTTTATGTTCATTTTCTTCTATTGCATGCCAGAGCCACATGGTTTTCATGGTCTCGTCTTTCATCAATTCCTGAATATGGATATTCGTGAGTAATTGAGATGCGATGGTCGCAGTAAAGTGCTCTAGCGCAGTGGTTGCCGTTAAGTCCACCATTTCTTGGGTAATACCGACAGGTTTAGCCAATTTAGCCATGACTTTACGGGTCGTCTGAATCACTTTATCGGTATAGCGATCTAAAGTATCGACATCATGTCCATATTTCTGCGCCGCAGCATTGAAACCCACATGCTCCTGGGTATGCATCGCTTCCTGACCAATAAAGGCAGAAATTTCTTTTTGCAAAGCCGCATTGTCTTTCAATTGAGGATGATGACGTACTGCACGGACACTGTCGATAAAGAATTTTTCGCCCGCAGGAAATAATGCAGAAAGCGCTGTCATAAAATGAGTTAGCCCGGCTGAGCCATTCATCCAATACTCTGGCACCTGTTCAAAGTCAAAGTTCATGCGACGCACCGGAAAACTCGCACCGGCACGATTGGTAATTTTTACTTTAGCATTCATATAACGCCTCCTGACAGATCTTCGCGACCTGACCCTATTTTTCTATTTTCTTATTGGTATATTACTCACTTATCTTGTTGACATCATTGCAGTTAAGGTCAGCGAAATATCAGTTAGGGCCATGAGGAGAAAAAAATAATGATGAGTGAAATTATTTTTTTCGACGCAAGAGAAAAGTGATGATAAGTAAAGTTATTTTTTTCGACGTAAGAGAAAACTAATGATAAGTGAAGTTATTTTTTTCGACGTAAGGAAATACAGCACTGCTTTATTTCGACACAAGATTTTCCTATGAAAAACACGCATAAAAAAAAGCGCCTAAAATAGGCGCTTTTTTTTCACAACGAGTGATTATGCAATTACTTTAGAAACTACACCAGCACCCACTGTACGACCACCTTCACGGATCGCGAAGCGAAGGCCTGCGTCCATTGCGATTGGGTGGATCAGCTCTACTGACATCTCAACGTTGTCACCAGGCATAACCATTTCAACGCCTTCTTTAAGCGCAATCGCACCAGTTACGTCAGTTGTACGGAAGTAGAACTGTGGACGGTAACCGTTAAGGAATGGAG
>CANQWW010000026.1 GCA_947627655.1 uncultured Acinetobacter sp.
ATTCGAACTGTGGACCTACTGATTACAAGTCAGTTGCTCTACCAACTGAGCTATGCCGGCGTTTCTTAGTGTTTCGCACGTTTCGTATCGGAACGGTGTGCAGTTTAGCAAAACTTGAAATCCGTGCAAGTGTTTTTTTCAAAAAAACCCGCAAAAACTCATAAAATCAATCCGTTTGACGATAATTCAACCGATTTGATCACTGCGCGAGCTTTTATTTGCGTTTCATTCCACTCAGATTCAGGATTTGAGTCCGCGACAACCCCTGCACCGGCCTGTACATAGACCTTATTTTCACGAATCACGCAGGTACGAATCGCAATCGACATGTCCATTTCGCCGTGCCAGCCTAAATAACCCACAGCACCACCAAAAATTCCGCGTTTTACCGGCTCAACTTCGTCAATAATTTCCATGGCACGGATTTTGGGTGCCCCAGAAAGCGTTCCAGCCGGGAAAGTGGCCTTAAAAACATCCAGTGCATCGATATCATCTCGTACTTCGCCTTGCACATTCGAAACAATGTGCATGACATGCGAGTAGCGTTCGATCACCATTCGATCAGTCACCTGCACTTTACCGGTTTTTGAGACCCGACCGACATCATTTCTGCCCAAATCAATCAGCATTAAATGTTCGGCAATCTCTTTTTCATCAGACAGCAAGTCTTGTTCAAGCGCCAGATCTTCTTCTTTGGTCTTGCCGCGTGGACGGGTGCCGGCCAGCGGACGCACCGTAGCAATACCATTTTCCAGACGCGACAGGATTTCAGGTGATGAACCGACAATATGAAATGGCTTCTTGTTTTCCAGGGTCTGCCCTTGCACCAGAAACAAATAAGGCGATGGATTAAGGTGACGCAGTGCGCGATAGACCTGTAAAGGATCTCCATCAAACGCCGAGACCATGCGATGTCCTGGCACCACCTGCATCACATCGCCGGCACGAATATATTCTTTGACCTTTTCAACCGAGGCAATAAAGTTGTCATGTCCGGTTAGAGATTCAAAATGTGGCGGACTATGTTTTTCTGCTTTCAGGCTAATAGGCGTTGCTAAAATATTTTCTAATTCATCTAATTGTTCATGTGCTTTTTCATATGATTCGAGATCTGTTGCATCGGCATGCACAATTAGGAATAGGGTATCTTTTAAGTTGTCAAACACGATTACTGTTTTCGACAGCATCATCCAGATATCCGGCAAGCCGACTGGATCGGCTTCAGGCACGTTTTTCAGTTTAGGTTCGATATAGCGCACCGAATCATAACCAAAGTAGCCGACCAGCCCTCCGGTGAAGCTTGGCAGCTCAGGAAGCTCGGCTTTTGTTGGCACTTTAAACTGCGACTGAAAATCGCGGATATATTGAAAAGGGTCCTGACAATGCTGCTGTTCCAGCGCACCATCAGGATGCTGGATCGTCAGTTCGCCGGCATTACAGGAGAATACCGTAGATTCGCCCAGTCCGATAATCGAATAGCGCGCCCAGTTCTCCCCACCTTCGACCGATTCAAATAAATAGGCTTGGGTGTGTTGTTTTAAACGGGCAAAGACCGAAAGCGGCGTTTCGGTATCCGCCAAACGTTGGCGGTAAACAGGAATCAGGTTATAGCCTTGCGCAGCAAGTTGCTGGAATTGTGCTGAAGTAGTCATGCAGTTTTTCTCTTTAAATAGGGTTTACTCAGTATGCAAATAAAGTTGGACTGAGCGACGCCATCGAAAAACCTTCTGACTATTCATGTTCTTTCCCTTGTACCCTATATTAAGCAAGCAGTTCTCGTAAATCATCGACAATTTCTTGCGGATCACAGTCTGCTATATTCTCACCATGATTATAGCCATAGCTGACCACAATACAATCCACCCCGGCACGACGCGCTGCTTCAATGTCATTGACTGAATCTCCGATCATCAATACCTGATCCTTGGTAACCCCATAATACTCGACACAATGCAGGAGTTGACGTGGATCAGGTTTACGCTCGCTAAAACGATCTCCGCCAATGGTGTCATCAAAATATTCGGTGAGGCCCAAGATATCTAGAATACTGCGCGCTGGTTGTTCCGGCTTGTTGGTTACACAGATCATTTTTTTGCCCTGCGCTTTACCCCATTGCAAGAACTCAAGAATACCGGGGAAAGGCACAGTATCGACACAAGGATCAGCATTGTAGATTTCCAGGAAGGTTTCCAAAAGCTGCTGGTGCTGTTCCGGGTTCAAGCCCCCGGTCAGGTGTTTCAACACACTTTCACAAAATTTAGAACTTCCTTTGCCAATCCAGACACGGACCTGCTCTTCAGTCACAAAAGGCAGCTGCAGCACATTCAGGCTCATGTTCATGGCGCGGTAGAGATCTGAAGCCGAATCAACCAAAGTGCCATCCAGATCAAATAAAATCAGTTCGCGCTGGTCTAATTGTGCAATCGACATGTTCACCCTCTTATTGTTGACTGATTACGCAGCCATAAAAAAGGCATGCGTTTGCATGCCTCGATTGTAACCAATACGCGGCTTATTTAAACAACAGCCAGGCTACAATTGCCAAAATTACTAAAACAATTAAAGAAATCAAACCAACCGATGCATTTTTTTGCTGTTCCTTGACTTCTTCTACACGAGAAACCGGCTGCTCAACAGGAATTGGTTTTGGCTCAGGAGTAGCTTTGGACAGGTCAACACCTTCGGGAATTGGCGCTGGCTTTGGTACACCGACATTGGTTGGCATGCCATCCCGAGTTAGCTGCACAGAGGCATCCCGCTCTTTCAAATCAGGGATACCCTGCTCATTCATCTGCTGCGCCGCTTTCTGCTCGCTACTTTCTTCAATAATTCGCTCGGCCGTTTCTTCCAGTTCCGGCGCCACCACTACTTCCTGGGCAGGTTCCAGCACGGAAAACTTGAAACTGGCAAACTGAACAATGTCACCTTGCTTCAACAAGGTTTCATCTGTAATGCGCAGATCATTGACAAAGGTACCATTTGAAGAGCCCAGATCTTGTACCCACAATACATCTTCTTTGAGCAGGAATGCAGCATGTTTACGTGAAATTTCCGCTGCCTGTAGCACGATATCTGCCGCCTGATGACGTCCAACCAGCATGTCACGATCAATGCCAATTTCCTGCCCGCTCAAATCACCACTCATGGCTTGAATTGTCCAAGTCATAACATCCACTTCTCTTTTATTCTGTTGTCGTGATCATAACATGCGGCCGATAAATCCCGCATCCTCAGCTTTTGGGGCTTAAGGTGGTTGTAGTGACTGTGTTGCTGCTTTTCTCAACACTTTGCTTTGGCTGTAGCGTCTGTGGCTGGATCGCCGACTCTATCGCGACTGGTGTACTGACAACGGCTGGCGGCTGATTTGGGACCGGGGCAGTCGGAACGCTTTGATAACGGGAGCCCAGCGGTGTCTTAGAAACCGGAATCCGCTGCTGATACACATCATCAACATTTTCAGGTAGTTTGGCAAAATTACCATCCGAATCTAGGGCCAATTGCAAACTATAAAGTTGACTGTAACGCTGCTGGGAAATTTTGCGCACTTCATTGTTGTCACCCACAATAGTTGGGTGAATAAAAATCAGCAGGTTACGCTTCTGATTGGATTTACCTTCCGAACGGAACAGACGTCCAATGCCTGGAATCGCACCCAAGCCCGGCACGGCCTGTCGGCCATAGCTGGTGTTATCCGAGATCAGACCACCGAGTACAATCGTTTGACCATGTTCAGCCAGAATTGAGGTTTTGATCGCACGCTTACTGGTCACCAGATCCGAGGCCTGTCCCTTATCACGTGCAACCGCAGATACTTCCTGTTCCACTTCCAGACGTACGGTACCATCCTCCCCAATATGAGGAACGACCTTCAGGGTCACACCGACATCTTTACGTTCAATAGTAGTATACGGGTTGGCCACACCTGCGGCGCCTGTCGACACCGAACCCGTCACAAAGGGTACGTTTTCACCGACCACGATATAGGCTTCTTCATTGTCCATGGTCACAATCGACGGCGTAGACAATAAGTTGGATTTTGTGGTTTCTTTCAGCGCCTGAATCAATGCGCCATAAAGTTTACGTGAACCATTACTGCCTTCACGATAATCCCCCAGCACCAGCGACGTGCCCGAACCAATCGCACTACCTGCCCCGGCCGCACCACCGGTCAGATAACCAGCTGCAATATTTTTCAGGCTTGCACCAAAGTTATCAAAGTTAATCAGGCCAATACCACTACTCAGGTCACCCAGCGCCCACTGTACCCCGAGCTGATCGGCATCGGTCCCTTCGACTTCCATAATCGCGGCTTCAATCAAGACTTGCTGACGACGGGTATCGAGCTGGTTAATTGCCGATTCAATTTCCCGCATCAGTTGTGGGTCGGCTTTGACCACCAGAGAGTTCTGGGTGGCATCAGCAATGATACTGACCCCATTGGCATTAAAACTGGTCACACCCTGCTGACTGTTGCTGCCGAAGCCGGAGTTAAGCTGGATATTGGAGCCACTGGAACCATCCTGCGACAGACTCGAGGAAGAATTATTATTTCCTTGGGTATTGAGTGAAGTACCAGTTGAATTACTATTTGAAGTATTCGTGCCACTGACCGCCTGCCCCGAAACCAGACCTTGCAGAATTTCTGCCAGATTCTTGGCACTGGCATATTTCAGTCGGAACACTTTTAGCCCGCCCAGACGATCTGCTGCGGGTACATCCAGGGTCTCAATGATCTGACGCACACGTTTACGGGTGGCCGTATCCCCTTTAATAATAATCCGGTTGGTACGCTGGTCCGCAATCACCCGCACACGTGAGCCTTTGAGGTCTTTGGCTGAACCGGTTAAAGTCATGGACTCAATCAGGCTGATGATCTCTTCTGCCTGACTCGACTGCAAGGTGACCGCTTCCAGGTCATTCTGACCCGTTCCATCCAGATTACGGACAATGGTTTCCAGCTGATAAATATTGCTGGCCCGATCAGAGACGATTAAGGCATTGGTTCCCGGCACCGCTGCCAGATGAGCAAACTGCGGCATGAGGGGACGTAAAGCCGGAATCAAGTCATTCGGGTTGGTATTTTCCAGCCACATCACCCGGGTCACAATCTGGTCACCTGTCGCACGATTACGCGCGTCATAGGGAATACCAGAGTTTTTCACATTGTTATCCGGCACCAGCTTGATGGTATTGCCAGATGGAATAGCGACCACGCCATTGACATTTAATACCCCGAGAAACAGGTCATAAACTTCATCTTTGTTCAGGGCACGGTTAGAAATGACCGTCACATTGCCGCGTACACGGGGATCCACAGCAAAGTTTTTCCCGGTGATATCGGCGACTTCATTAATAAAAGCAGCCAGGTCTGCGTCACGCAGGTTAATTTTCCATGTTTGTGCATAGCTTGCTGTACTCACCATGGCCACCAAAGGTGCAGCAACACAAAATGCCCATGCTGATCGATTATTATTAAATAAAGCCATAACCCTAACTGTTTCCCGAACCTATATGTGATGACACATCACTTTAAATCTTGTTGAATGGTCATCACCTGATCACCACGTTTGATTTCGAGCTTCACCTGCCCTTGCTGCCGCGCCTGCTCCAGTAACTGGGCTTCAGATTGACCGGAGTTAATGGTTTGGCCATTCAAAGACATGATCCGGTCTCCCGGCCTTAAACCCAGCCGGTTACGTAGCACTGCCGGCGTCCGGGACGTGACTTCATAGCCTTCGCCAGTAGCGGTCACCCCCATATTTTCCAGATACTGCTCACGATTTTCATTCATTTGCTGAATGGCGCGACTGATTTCATTTTGCGGTGAAGGCGCTGCATTATTTTGCTGACTGCTCGTATTACCCGAGTTGAATGAAGAAGATGAACGGTTATTATTCGACTGCTCATTTCCCTGCCATGGCTGATTCAAGCCATGTTCCAACCCTTTAAAGAAAATTTCCTGGCTTGCACCACTGGACTGGCGAATGACTACCCGGTCCCAGTACACCTCGGCTAGCGTAAATCCAGTATTTCCTAGCGTTTCGCCCACCCGGTAACGATCTGTCTGATCATTCAGTTTAAGTACCGCTGAAGAATACTGGCTTGGATTAGCGACCATGACTCCTTGTAGCAGAATATTGGCCACTTCTGCATTGGCCGCAATTTGTCCTCTTTCCTGAAATAGGGAAAAAGAACTGATATTCGGAATCCGTGGCTGCTGGGAACCCAGTTCGACCCGCTCTAGCTGCAAAGCCTGTGGAGGAGCCACAACCAGCCAAAATAAGGCGGCCAGCTTCCAGCATAAATATAAGATCAAGAGTACCAGCACCACAGGCGCTGCTTTATTCAGGAAGCGCGGATCCAGCTGCTTGAATTTATCCAGATCGATTGCCATCAGTTCAGGCCTCCCATCAACGGTTGACGCGTACTGATGACATAGGTATCTAGACCCGCCTTACCGTCATACGAAGGTACATTCAGCAGCATCCGCTGGGTCAGCTGGACATTCAGCATCAGATCCGGATCTAGCTCGATGTTCAGCATTTTCTGATCACGACTGTCTCGCACATCCAGAAGAAGTTTACCGGATTCATCTGCCAGCTTCCCGACCATTACCGGGACGTTCATACGTTCCTGACGCTGAGCAAAGGTATATACCAGCTCCCCGCCCGCCCAATTGAGCTGACCGTCAACATCGCTAAAACCTTGCTGTTTTTTATACTTAAAATCGATCTGATTCAGTTGAAGTGCATTGGTGGGCCATTGCCAGTCGGCTAAGGTTTTTAAGGTTTCTGGTGCCACCTGTCCCTGCAGATTCTTGGCGATCAGGGTTTTGCTCAGGCTATAGCCCATCACTCCGTTGAGTTTGGTATTGCCGCTATGAATGTCGACATTGGCTCCAAGACGCAACAGCAGCAAATCTAATGGACGCACCTGCCAGTTGAGACTCCCCCGTAGTTGCCCCTTATGCCAGTCCGCGCTCCCCTGCCAGATATTGCCACTTACATTTTGTAGTACCTGATTATTTTTATAGAATTTTGAGATTAACCAAGCGGCTGGCACCTGCAAAACCACAAAAATAAAGAAGGCGACTAAGGCAAGAATCCACCATTTGAAAGTTTTCGGTTTACCGCTCATTCCACCCCAACCAAGCTATCAAGTTACCTTCCTTACTTATCATTCTTTTCTTTGTCTACGCACATTATGCATACTTTTTTGCTCACGCCAATTCAAAGAGATAAAAAAAACCAAGCTCGAAAGCTTGGTTAAAGGAGCATAGGTTATCTCTATGACAATCCTATGACAGGATATGAAACCAAAGTTTAGATCAGAAAATCTTCGAGTTTCGCACCTTTATCCAGTTCCGCAACCAACCAGCGTGGCTGCTTGCCACGACCTGTCCAGGTCTCTTCCGGATTGGCTTTACTACGGTAACGTGGCTGAACAGCCTTACGTGATGATTTTTTGCGTTTAGATGCACCAAATTCTAATAACTGTTCGATACTCATGCCCACGCTTTCAGCAATATTCAATACTTGATTATAAGCATTTTCAATTTCTTGATCTTTCTTAGAAGCAATTAGCGCTTCAGCTTCAGCTTGCAGACGTCGTAACTCTTCAACAGACAAATTGGTAATATCAGGCATAACTCTCTCCGTAAAATGATATTATTCGTTTTATAAATAACTATTTCATCATATTTATATTAAATTAATTATTCAATCAAAAAGTTTGAACTGGCTCAGTTAAATAATATGATCATTACAAAACTAATACTGAGTCCTGGCATTTAAATGGCATGACTCACTGTATTTTCTAATTGCTTAATGATGGCCTGAATATCTTCTGGAATCGCCATTTTCTGCATGGTGTTTTTATTAATACAGACCAGTACCGCTTCTGCAGTAGCCACAACTACTTGTTGCTGTTCACTCCAGAGTAAATAACTCATACGAAATGAACTGGTTCCTATTTCTTCGATCCGTGCACCAATTTTTAGTTGGTCCGGATAAACTACAGGTTTTAAATAACGGCATTGATTGGTTGCCACAACTGTCAATAAAGGTCCAATTAAAATATTGAGACGGTTTAAATAGGCCAGACGAGCACTTTCAATATAACGATAGTACATTACATTATTGACATGGCCAAAAGCATCCATGTCTCCCCAAGCCACAGGCTGCTCTAAAATCACTGGATATTGTTCTAGCGACTGCATAAATGTCTCTCTTAGATTTTTGTTTGAATGAAATTGGTATTGGTCTCAAAGACCTGATTCAATTGTTGTTGTAACTCATCCTGCCCTTGCAATGCAGCTTTAATACGCAGATAACTCATTCGCACATCATCTGGATAAAGGGCCAATAACTGCTGCGCCTCTGCATGGTGTCCAGCTGCCTGTAAAACATGCCATTTGGCAAAAGTTAATACCGGTACTGCAGTATAACGTTGCTCCCATAATGAAATTTGGTGATTTACCCATTCATAATCAGGATTTTGGCGTAGTAGTTGCTGCTGAAACCATAAATAAAATACATCCTGATTAAACTGCTCTTCTAGTAAATGTACTGCCAGCTGTTCATGCTCAATTGCCATTTCCGGCATTTTAAATAGTAACTTTAACCACAATAATTTGACTGCATAATCACGATTAAATATTTCATCATTTAAATCATAATAACGTTGCCGCAAATATTCTAAATCATCTGTGTTGGCCTGATCAAAATTGAGCAATAACTGTTCTAACCAAAGCGTTTTAGTATGCTGGGCTAAATGACCATATTGAGTCGATCTTAAATATAACCATGGGAACTGCAAGGCAAACTGCCCCCACAGTCCAGTTAAGCGCTGTTCATAGGCAGATTTAACCCTAAATAACCAGGGTGATAATTCATGCTGATTTAAAAACTCTAAATGGGTTAAGGCCTGCTGTCCGTCGTGCTGGGATAAATAAATTTCAATCCGCTGTAACTCTGCCAGCTCAAATGCCATGGGGTTAGAGCGATTTAATGCTGCCAATGCTTTATCAAAATTTTGCTGCCCCCAAGACAAACGGGCATGAATAATATCTTTTAATAATCCGGACTGGGCAAAAGACTGCTGGATAAAATCTCGCTGGTCCTGTGCCGCATTCAACAACCAGATCACGGCCAGCTGTTCATAGGGGTGCAGATGTTGAAAACTGAATACGCGCTGATTTTTGCGCTGTTCACGACTGAGGTAACGTTTGACGCTATACCAAAGCATGTGCATGATAAAGCTGAGTATCAACAGCAAATTGATCAATACCCAAAGATTGGTCTGGACCTGCCAGTCACGCCAGTACAAATAGACATAACCGGAACCATGGCCATAGCTCAATACACTTAAGACCGCAATCCCGAGCAAAGTAACGAACAAATAGGCAAGCAGAATCTGTTTCATAAGCGATCAGCTCATCAAGATACGGGTATTTAAAGGCGGAATCGGCGCTAACGGTGTGGTCTTCATCTGCTCCAGCTGCTTGATCCATTGCTGGCTTTTTCTATCCGGCAAGGGTTGCAATACCTCAATAACCGAACTCAGGGCTTGCTGAAAGGCAAGTTGCTGACCTTGCTGTAACACTTGTTGTGCCAGTAGCAGACGCAACTGCGCTTCTTTTAAAATAATTCCACGCTGCATCAGTACTTGAGAAGGCTGCTTTACAGGCTCAATCTGAATCAGGCGCTGCCAGAATGAGGTAGATTCAACCACCGCCGATTGATGAGGTGCTTTCAGCTCCTGGGCAATATCTTCATCAACTTGATCCAGCAGTTCCCGTATACGCTGCTGCTGGATCAATCGTCCCTGTACAAACTGCTGTAGCATGACCTGATCTTTACTGAGACCACTTTTCAAGCTTTCAATCAAAGCCGGGGCTAAGGCATAGTTCTCTACATTAAGTTGCAGCTGGCTGAGTTTTTCCAGTGCCAGACTGTATTGCTGTTGCTGTAAGGCAAATTCAATCAGATTTAATTGCTGACGTACCAGTTCTGCATCATTTGATGCGGGCAGGACAGAAGGTTGAGGAACTGAATTGTTAGCTGATGGCTGTGCTTGTTGCTGTACCAGTTTGCGTTGCAGCGCCACCACATGATCGTTGAGTGTGGCATTGTGCTGCTGGATTGAACTTAAGCTGGAACGAAGTTCTACATGGGCAGCACGCAATTTAAACAGGTCGTAGCTTAGTTTGACCATCCAAGCAAATACTACAATCAACAGCACGATTAAAAGCTTCTTCATCAGCGTCCTTGCACCTGTTCGATCTCCCGTAAAATCACTTCCGCATTGAGGTTTTCCAGCTGAGTCACCTGAAATGCAGCGCTATGATTCTGCCGAAACTCTTCTAGAATCCTGGCCAACCGGGGACCCAAAACCAGATAAATTCCTTTGTTTATCAGAAATATATCATGATCAATCAACTCTAACCAATTTAACCAGCTGGCCTCACTACTAATCAGAACCCAATAGCGAGCTTGTTGCTGTAGATGCGGCAATAGGCTCTTGATAGATTGCGCTGACTGCGGTGGACACTGACGTTTATACAGTACAAAATTTAAGATTTCATTACCCTGTTGATGCAGATGTCGCATCATAAACTGGCGGCCACCCTCTCCCCGCCAAAAAGCAATCACCGCATTTGGTGCCAGCTCGGCCAGCACTGGAAGCTGTAACATACCTTCTGAAGTTTCGATCTCAGGCACATGACTGCGAATACCGTACTGCCGTAATACCTGCTCTGTTTTTTTCCCGACTGCAATCCACTGCACATCTGCCAACGTGCTCAATGCAATACCAGACTGTCGCAGATACTGCATGCCAATTTCGACCGCAGTAGGGCTAACCACCACGATGATACTGGCGCGACCAAGTTGCTGAAACAGCTGCTGCAGTTCGATTGAATAAGGAACAGCCATGAGTTCAAGCAAAGGCAGCTCCGTTACAGCAATCTGCGCCGCTTCTAGCTGTTGTGTCAGCTCGGCAGCACGATCCTGTGGACGGGTATTAATAAACAACATGAAGATTAAGAATGTAGGGCTTTGAGTAAATCTCCCGCACCCTGCGCCAGCAGATTTTTTGCCAGGGAAATGCCCAACTGTTCAGCCTCGGTGACTTCCGCCTGTAGCTGTGCAATTAACAAGGTTGCGCCATCGACACTGCCGACACGACCTTCAATATGGATTTGCTGGTCATGCAGGGTGGCATAACCTGCGATTGGCACCTGACAGCCACCTTCCAGATAGGCATTAAAGGCCCGTTCTGCACGTACGCAGGCATCTGTTTCCGCATGCAGCAAGGGCATAATCAGATCCAATACCGCTTGATCCTCTTCACGGCACTCCAGTCCCAATGCGCCTTGCCCGACTGCAGGCAGACTCACTTCAGGAGCAATAGCATGACGAATCCGCTCGGACAGACCCAAACGTTTTAAGCCGGCACTGGCCAGAATGATGGCATCGTAATTGCCGGCATCGAGCTTGGATAGACGCGTGCCAACATTACCGCGTAAATCGATGATTTCTAAATCAGGACGTGCTTTCAGAATCTGAGATTTACGCCGCAGACTGGAGGTTCCGACTTTTGCGCCCTGTGGCAGTGCATCAAAACTGCTATAGGTATTGGATACAAAAGCATCGAAGGGGTCTTCGCGCTCACAAATCACCGCCAGACTCAGTCCTTCCGGAAGCTTCATCGGCACATCTTTCATTGAATGCACCGCCAGATCCGCCCGGCCATCAAGCAAGGCAGCTTCCAGTTCTTTGACAAATAGACCCTTGCCACCAATTTTTGCCAGTGGTGTATCCAGGATTTTATCACCTTGGGTCACAAAGGTAACCAGTTCCACCTGCAGGCCGGCATGCAATTCCTGCAAACGTGCACGAATATGCTCTGCTTGCCAGAGTGCAAGCGGACTTTGTCGAGTTGCAATTTTAAGGGTCTTCATAAATCTCAAATACAGTGCATATAAACAATAGTCTAAACTTAACCTGCTCACTTTAAAATGCAAGTGAATTTATGCAAGTTTCCCCACGCCGCTCGACAAGGCCGGCCTAAAGTTTATGAATACGTTCACGCAAATACGGCAAGTGACGTCGACTGACCGCAAGCCGCTCATCCAGTTCACGGCAACGCACCTGATACTGTCCCGAGCTGACCACTTCCAGGCCATCCAGGTAATTGACAGCGACCAGGGCATTGCGATGAATGCGGATGAAATTTCGACCAAATTCCTGTTCTAAGTCCTTTAATGTCTCGTCAATCAGGACACTGCCATTCTTATGTCGTACCGTGACATATTTCTGGTCAGCCAGGAAATAATAAATATTTTCTACAGGGACAAGCTCCACCCCGCGATAAGTCTTTGCCGCAATCTGGTGGCGGCTGATATTAAGTTCTTCCATATTTTCTTTTTGTTTTAGTTGGCTCATCTGAGCTTGGGTAAGTTTAGTTAAGTGCTCTAAAACCTGTGCTAATTCCTGTTGCATCACCGGTTTGAGCAGGTAGCCTTCTGCATTTGATTTAAATGCATCCAGCGCATGATGGTCATAGGCCGTACAAAAGATAATTGCCGGCATCGGGTCAAGTTGACGTAAATGCTGCGCACAACGCAGACCGTCCATTTCAGGCATTTGAATATCTAATAGTATGACATCGGGCTCATGCTGATGTGTCAGATCAATGGCTTGCTGGCCATGGTTGGCGGTTGCCACCACAGTATGTCCCAGCTGGCTGACCAGGCGTGCTAAACGCTCAATCGCGAGTGGCTCATCATCACAGATCAGGATGTCCATGTATCCTCCTCCAGTTAACGACCTATCATTGTTATTAGGTTAACGCATTTTATTGTTATTTATACCGATACTGCACAACGGTTGTAAAAATCCCCTTCCCCGCATAGGTTCTAAATGTTACAGATGATCCATAGTAAGCATTTAAACGCTGTTGAATATTTTCAATAGCAATACCGTTCCCTCTTTTTAACATTGCATGATCTTGTGAATACGGGTTTGTTATAATAATACTGATTTGATTGTTCAAGATTTCAATCAATATGCTTATCGTACTCTTTGTGAGTATTTTTTCAACTCCATGGAAAATACTATTTTCCAATAAGGGTTGTAAAGTCAACAAAGGAATGTGTACTTGTGAGTATAAGTCCTTGTTTTCTAATTTCCATTCTACCTGTAAACGCTCCCCAAGGCGAATCTGTTCAATCTCCAGATAGCGCCGGCACAGCTCAATTTCTTCATGCAGACTGACCAGCTTCAGTTCCTGAAAACTGGCCCGAAACAGCCTGGACAGATTCAGTAACATATATTCTGCTCTATCCGGATCAATACTGATCAGACTAATGGCGCTATTTAAACTGTTAAATAAAAAGTGCGGCTGAATCCGGGCCTGCATGGCCTGAATCCGCGCATTCAGTTCGCTATGATGCTGTCTGGACCATTGTTCCCGTAAATACAGATAGCGGAAGCAAAACATGCCTAATAAAATACCGAAACTCTGGTGCATCCCCACGCGGTCAAAAGCGATTGCGGCGCTTAAGCCCTGGAGATGAAAATTCATCCCAAAATGTATCAAGATGTTTAAGCTTACCGTGGTGATTAAAACAATCGCTTGGAGTAATAAAAAACCGCTAATAAGTGCAGCTTTAATCCCCATCCGCGCAAAGCGCTGATGCAACAACTCCACACAGGCTGCAAAAGATAACAACACCCAGTTGATATACAGCATATATTGGAGCAGATGGGTTAAATTTAATGCCTGCCAGGACTGTGCTTCAGCCAGGCCAAGCACCAGAGCCAGAATATTGCCGCCGACAAAGAGTTCGAGCAGATCACGCCAATTACCGACCTGCCGAAAAAAATAGGTATATTCTTTCGCCCCCATCAGTTCTGCGGCAGATTGCACAGATGGAATTTCAGCAACCGCCGTTGAATTTGCTATACTCTTTTCCGTTCTACTGCTTTTAATCTGATTGAGCCGACATGACCACATCTTCTAATTCCTCAAATCCATCCCAAGCCCAAACCTCGGGTATGTGGGGCGGTCGTTTCTCTGAAGCGACTGATGCTTTTGTTGCTGAATTTACAGCATCTGTCCAATTCGACCAACGTTTTTATAAACAAGATATTGCGGGATCAATTGCGCATGCAACCATGCTTGCAAAAGTGGGCGTGCTGACTGAACAAGAACGTGATGACATCATTACAGGCCTGACTGCGATTCAAGCAGACATTGAAGCAGGTCATTTTGAATGGCGCATTGACCTGGAAGATGTGCATATGAACATTGAGTCACGTTTGACTCAACGTATCGGGATTACCGGTAAAAAATTGCATACTGGTCGTAGCCGTAATGACCAGGTGGCCACCGATATCCGTCTGTATGTGCGTGATGAAATTGATGCCATTTTAAAACTGCTCGAAAAATTACAAAAAGGTATTCTGAGCTTGGCCGCTAAAAATACCGACACCATCATGCCCGGCTTTACCCATCTGCAAACGGCTCAGCCTGTGACCTTTGGTCACCACTTACTGGCTTGGCTGGAAATGCTGGTCCGTGACTCCGAGCGCCTGATTGACTGCCGTAAACGCGTGAATCGTATGCCACTCGGTTCGGCTGCACTGGCGGGAACCACTTATCCGATTGATCGTGCTTACACGGCAGAACTTTTAGGTTTTGAAGCCGTGGCTGAAAACTCTCTGGATGCGGTTTCCGATCGTGACTTTGCGATTGAGTTTAATGCAGCTGCCTCACTCATTATGATGCACTTGTCGCGTATGTCAGAAGAACTGATTTTATGGACTTCAGCACAGTTCAAGTTTGTCAATATTCCGGACCGTTTCTGTACCGGTTCATCTATCATGCCGCAAAAGAAAAACCCGGATGTGCCTGAACTGGTACGTGGTAAAACCGGCCGTGTCTATGGCGACCTAATGAGCCTATTGACCCTGATGAAAGGTCAGCCATTGGCTTACAACAAAGACAATCAGGAAGACAAAGAACCATTATTTGATGCGATCGATACAGTGCGTGGTTCATTGATGGCATTTGCCGACATGATTCCGGCACTGGTTCCAAATGTAGAAGTGATGCGTGAAGCTGCACTACGTGGATTCTCGACGGCGACTGACCTGGCGGACTACCTGGTCAAAAATGGCGTTGCCTTCCGTGATGCACATGAAATCGTGGGTAAAGCCGTTGCACTGGGTGTAGAGGAAAGCAAAGATCTCTCTGAACTGACGCTAGAACAGCTGCAACAGTTCTCTGACCTGATTCAGGCTGATGTATTTGAAAAAGCCCTGACCCTAGAAGCGTCTGTCAATGCACGTAACCACATTGGCGGTACTGCACCGGCGCAAGTTGCAGCTGCCATCGAACGTGCTTATGCCCGTCTGGAAAAACTTTACGCTTAATCGCTTTACCCTTAATTCGGAGTATTGATATGTCTCGACAAGTTTTTTGCCGTAAGTATCAAAAAGAAATGGAAGGCTTAGACTTTGCACCGTTCCCCGGTGCAAAGGGTCAGGAACTGTTTGACACTGTGTCTAAACAGGCTTGGCAGGAATGGCTGAAACATCAGACCACGCTGATCAATGAAAAGCGTCTCAATGTGTTTGAAGTAGATGCCAAGAAATTTCTGGAAGAACAACGCGAGAAGTTCTTGAACAATGATGAATCCTTGGAAAAAGCCGAAGGCCTAAAGCCTGAGTAATTTTTAGAGCGTTGCTCTAAAAATTACGCAAGACAAGCAGCTATGCTGCGCGTAGGCTTTAATTGAAAAGAATCCCCAACTTTGGGGATTCTTTTTTCATTGCTCTGAACATTACGCAAGACAAGGACGAAGGCCGCGTAGGCAAACATTTGAAAAGCTCCTTAAATGGGGCTTTTCTTTTGTAAAGAGCACTGCTCCGCCACGCCGCAAGACGAGAAGCTATGCTTCGAGTAAAAAAACTAAAGCACTGCTTTTCTTTTTTACGCAAGACAAGGACGAAGGCCGCGTAGGCTTTAATTTAAAAAGAGTCTCTTATGAGGCTCTTTTTCTTCGATAGAGCACTGCTCCGCCGCCGCAAGGCAAAGACGAAGTCCACGTAGGCTTCTATCTAAAAAGAATCACTATTTTCTAAGGAAGCCTTTAACTTTAAAATTCCAGTCAAGGTCTACGATTTGCGCTCTCGAATCCCCTGCATCTACGCCTGTCATACTCTGCACTGTATCCATATCTCTACGTAGGAAAACCAGGGATTCCCCCATAAAATTGATTTAAATTCGGTCACGAGATCTCTCCCATAAACTATCCTACGCGCACTGGTTCTAGCGCATTTACAAAAAGTTTATCATTCAATTTTCTGCAAATAAGTCATTCATTTGCTTCAACATAAGCAATTGTAAAAATCAGATACATGTCACTCTAGAAACTGCAACATTAGTCTACAAGAATGTACATGAATTAAAAAATGGACTTCCTATAATAGGAATCAAGAGGATGGCAACATCTTTGTATAATAGCGATAAATATCCCCGATTTCACGCCCAGTACTTCCCCCAAAGGCTGGGTGTTTTTTTGCCTGCATTTTCTAAGGCAATAAAAAAGCCCCATTTTCTGGAGCTTGATTCAATCTTCTGTGTTAAGGCTGTTTCAAATAAGGCCAAGCAGCTTTGAGATAGATAATCATCGACCATAAGGTCAGTACCACGGCCATATACAGCAAGGCATAAGCCAGTATTTCCAGTGGCGGCCAGTTCAGTAAAAATACGGTAATCGCAATCATCTGGAAGGCTGTTTTATATTTTCCTACAGTCGAAACTGCCACACTGGTACGCGCGCCCAGCTCGGCCATCCATTCACGTAAAGCAGAAACAGTAATTTCACGTGAAATAATTACAATCGCCGCAAAGGCCATAGAAATCGTGGGTTGCCACTGTACGAGCACAATCAAGGCTGCTGCGACCATCAGTTTGTCTGCAACCGGGTCCAGAAAGCGACCAAAAGCTGAAGTCTGATTCAGTGTTCTGGCCAGATAGCCATCAAACCAGTCTGTCACCGCTGCCACGACAAAAATCGCCGTCAGCAACAAATGCCGTGTCATATCCGGATTAGTTGCATCAATCCCCATCGCCGGCGGCCAATACGCCACCAATAGAAAGACTGGAATCAGGACAATACGCGCCAGGGTCAAGATGTTTGGAATATTCAGGATACGACCTGTAGTCATAGACACCGCCAATTGTTCCCCTCATGTACGATGAAAATGCACATTTTTATTGAGGTTTAATCCATCGTTAATAGGCCTCACTTTATACGAATTGCCCCCGAGTGTCACTAGGCAAACACAGTCACTGTCTGTCTGGCAATCGCAATCAGGCGATTTTCAGCATCCCAAAGATAAGCATGCTCGGTGGAATAACCCTCTGCCGCATGGTCAGTAAATACTTTATATTTAAACCAATCATTCAATTGATGCTGGAGGGAATGCACATACGTGACGGTCCAGCTTAAACTACTGGCTGGGGCAATTTGCCTGAACATCGGCAGTACTCCGGGTGGCCAGATATCAAAGATGGCCATAAGATCGGCCACTTCAAAATTCCGGTTGGCATGAGCGTCTGCTTTAAAACGGCACCAGCCGCCAAAATCTGGACGCTCGCTGGCCGTACAAGGTAAATTCAAATCCGCCCAGCGTACGTCAAACTGCTGATAGCACTCGGGCATGGCCATTTGTGCTGGAATACTGAATAGGCTTTCTGGTGCTGGATAATCCGGAGCCGGTGCTGCCTGAAAGACCTGAATAGCCGACTCTCGAGCTATGCCAAAGCTGGCCAGTAAAATACTTTGTACCGCATCATCCTGCCATAGCCGTACTTCCAAGGTAGTCACTGACTTTCCTTCACGCAGAATCTCTGCGGTCAGCTTGACTGGTCGCTGCTGAATAGGGCCTACAAAAGTGACGCTGCTGCTGAGTAGCCGCTTCATTGGGTCATTAATAGTCCCCACCGCTTTTTGCATCATCATGGCTGCCGCCAGGCCACCATACAAGGTTCTGCCCTGCAACCAACCCCTTGGAATATCCACCCATTCATCAGCAGCAATCGCTGCATAGAGCTGTTTCAGCGCCATTATTCTTGCCTATAATTTTATTGGATTACGCTATCATTCAATAAAACTCGGCGGATGTGAATACTCAGTGACCTGTCCGTCACTGAGCACTTTAGCCACTGCTTTAGCGCGGCTGTTTATTCATGCAGCACTTTATAAATGGTCCGTGCCATGACTGCGCCCAGACCCGGCACCAGTTGCAGGTCTTTTTCCGAGGCTTTGAGTACGCCCTGAATCCCGCCGAAATGGGTTAATAAGTCACGACGGCGTTTCGGCCCCAGCCCGGGAATCACTTCCAGAATCGAAGATCCGCGCTTTTTATCACGTTTGGCACGATGCTTGGTGATGGCAAAACGGTGCGCTTCATCGCGTACCTGCTGAATCAGGTGCAGTGCCTTATGATCTTCAGCTAACTGGATTTTTGTCCCATCGGTAAAATGCAAGGTTTCCAGACCAGGTTTACGTCCCTCGCCTTTAGACACACCAACCATAAAAGCATCCAGACCGAGGTCCTGCATGACCTCCATCGCCATATGCAACTGACCTTTACCCCCATCAATCAACAGCAAGTCCGGCAGCATATGTTTTTTATAACGCCGGGTCAGCGCCTGACGCATCGCAGCATAGTCATCGCCTTCGGTAATGTCATTAATGGAAAATTGGCGATAATCGCGCTTGCGTACCCCGCCACTGTCAAACACCACACAGGATGCTACGGTTTCCTCGCCCATCGTATGCGAGATATCAAAACATTCGATGCGATCAACTGGACGGCCGACCACCTGTTCCAGCTGATGAAAACGCTCATTCAGTTCAAAATGATTGGCCAGTTTGGATTTAATCCCTTGCAACACATTCATTTGCGCCAGTTCCAGCCATTCGGCCCGGGTTTCCCGCACTTTAGCTTTGATCTGGATTTTTTTCTCGAAATGTTGTGATAAAGCCTGTTCCAGTTGCTTCTGATCGGTCACCTCGACGTTGACAATCAGCTCTGCTGGAATTTCATCCGCGACTTGAAAGTAAAAATTGGCAATAAAGTCATTCAGCATCTGTCCCAAATCATCACCTTGCATATCCGGAAAATAGCTCTTGCCACCGAGCATCTTGCCATTGCGTACATGCATGATCTGCACACAGGTCACCCCGGCCTGATAGGCAATAGCCAGAATATCTGCCTCACCTTTGACCTTGTAGATCGCCTGCTGTGACTGCACATCACGCAGCAAAGCCATACGATCGCGGTAAAATACTGCTTTTTCAAACTCAAGCTTTTCTGCGGCATCTTCCATTTTAGCAATCAGCTGCTGATTCAGTTCTTTGGTATCGCCTTGCAGGAAACGAATCGAGTTATTGACATCTTCCTGATAGTCTTCAGGCGAAATCAGCCCGACACACGGACCGGAACAGCGCTTGATCTGATATTGCAGGCAGGGACGCTGACGCCGTTCAAAATAGCTGTTTTCGCACTGCCGCACATTAAACAGTTTTTGCAGAATCACCAAGGTATCCCGGGCGTTATAAGCACTCGGATAAGGCCCGAAAAACTTACCGGCCTGATGCTTGCCTTTACCGCGTCCTGCTGCAAGGCGCGGATAAGGTTTGTCACTGGAAATGAAAATATACACATAGGATTTATCATCGCGCAGCATGATGTTATATGGCGGACGATGCAGCTTGATCAGGTTCTGTTCCAGCAACAGAGCTTCAGTTTCCGAACGCACCACCAGTGTCTGGATATCGTAGATCCGCGCCACCAGTGCCTGGGTTTTCGGGTGTTCCACCGTTTTAACAAAATAGCTGGACACACGATTTTTCAGGTTCTTGGCCTTGCCCACATACAGCAGTTCGCCCTCCTTGCCATACATCCGATAGACCCCAGGCAACGTGGTCATATTGGCCAGAATTTTTTCAATATGGGGACGCGCGTTCTCGTTCACCTGCAACCTATTTTTTTACCGACAATATGCAGATAATGTGATGCTTGTTGCCTGATTTTCAAGCGCATTGACAAAATTACCCTGAAAGCCTACCCATCACCTCTATTTCCTGATTTGAAGGCCAGTACAGCTATAAATACAGAACTATGCCTTGATTGCTAAAAGCTATCATTTTCAACTGATATCTTTGCTATGCTCGAAACCTCCCAGTTCGAGATTTTTAGGATGAGCACGCCGCAATCTGGCCTACATATCGTTCGACCTGCCACGATGACACACCATACTTCTGAACGTGACCGTCTGATTGGCAAACCGCGCTTCCATTTTGAACCACAGGCGGTGATGGAATTATTACGTGAACGGATCATCGGGCAGGATGCGGTACTGGATGAAATCGAGAAAATGTTACATGTGGTCAAGGCCGATTTCTCCAGTCCAGATCGGCCTTTATCGGTCACCCTGATGCTTGGCCCGACTGGCGTCGGTAAAACCGAAACTGTGCGCTTGATCAGCGAAGCCATCTATGGCCGCCCGGATGCCTTTTGCCGCATTGATATGAATACCCTGGCCCAAGAACATTATGCCGCAGCACTCACAGGTGCACCACCGGGTTATGTCGGCTCGAAAGAAGGTCACAGTCTATTTGATGAAACAGCGATTGCCGGCTCGCATACACGACCGGGCATCATGCTGTTTGATGAGCTGGAAAAAGCCTCCACTGAAGTGATTCGAGGGCTGATGAATGTGCTGGATACCGGGCGTCTGACCCTGACCGCAGGTACCAAAAGCATTGATTTCCGTAACTGTATGATCTTTATGACCAGTAATGTTGGTGCACAGGCCGCACAGCAATATTTGGAAAAACTCAGTTTCTTACCGGAAAAATTACAGCACGTGTGTCTCAAAAAAGTGCCCACGCAGCGCATCATTGAAAAGGTCATGCAGCGCAAGTTTGATCCTGAATTTCTAAACCGGATTGACCGCAGTTTGCATTATCAGGCCGTACAGCATGATGCCCTACCACGGCTGGTCGAGATTGAACTGGCCAAGCTCAATCAGCGTTTACAGCATCAGCAACGTAGCGTGAACCTAACAGCTGCCGCCAAAGCCTATTTTTACCAAGATCATGATATCCGTTATGGTGCCCGTCATCTGGGTCGCAAGCTGCGTACCGAACTGGAACCGATGCTGGCAATCTACTTCCTGAACCAACCGGAACAGTTGATTTTAAACTTGGACTGTATTGAAGGCCATCTGGTCATTCAGCCGACTGATTAATTTCAGTTCAACCCGTTGACTTAATATTTTCAGGATCAGGCATGGTTTGCACCGCCTCAATAAAGGCCGCCCGATCTTGGAGAGAAGCCAGTATAAACGTCTTGATTGCCTCCTGCCCATCGTCAATTTGGAAGCCTGTTAAGAACTAAGCCGGACAGATCGGTTGGCTGGGTATACTGGATCGGCAGTGACATCTATCATTTTTAATGCGGTAGCGCGTACTTAGTAAAGGCCATTACAATACAGTAATGGTTAGCCTATACACCACGGCATGCAGCGAATACTTTCTAGTGTGCCTTTGGCCTGCATCACCAGCCATAAACCTGATCTACAAACCATACAAGCCACAATCTACCCATTTCCCCAAGCACAAAACTTCTGCATTTTCACTGTCTTTCGCTTTGACACTGGCATAAAAAAACGCGCCGCAGCGCGTTTGTCTAGCGCTTTAGAACAGATAAGGACGCACAAAAATCAGGAAGAAAATACCCAGCATCAGGAACCATTTCAGTACATAGTACAATGTACGGTTGGACTTCTTCAGCGCCTTGGCTTTAATCCGGATTTGGTACACATAACCAAAGACCTTATTTAAGCCACCAGTTTGATCACCTGCTTCATTCGGTGAGCTGGCCGCGGTCATGACTTTTTTGCCAAACCAATGATTGAAGCGTTCCATCCAACGTGTTTTTAACGGGCGCTCGACATCAGCAAAGAAAATAATCCGGTTCTGCTCGGTTGTGTTCTCGGCATAGTGAATATAGGTTTCATCAAATACCACGCTTTCCCCATCACGCCATGAATATTTCTGACCATCGACATCAATAAAGCAGCGATCATCATTCGGCGTTAATAGCCCCAGATGATAACGCAATGAACCCGCATAAGGGTCACGGTGACGAACCAAACGGCTGTCTGGCGCCAGTTCGGTAAACATCGCGGCCTTGATGGTTGGTAAAGTTTTTAACAGTGCTGTGGTTTTCGGGCATAGCTCGGCTGCCGAAGGATGCGCCGAGTCATACCATTTCAGATAAAACCGTTTCCAGCCGGTTTTAAAGAAAGAGTTAAAACCCAGATCATCATAACTGCTCGACGCCTTGATCCCGCCTTGTTCATATAAAGCTTTGGCTTCATCACGGATCATTTCCCAATTTTCATCCAGTACTTTCAAGTCCTGAAAATGCTGGGTGTCGATATAAGGCTGGTTCGGCACTCTGGAAAACAGGTACATCAGGAAATTAATCGGTGCAAGCACGGTCGAATGGTCAAAGAACTGACGGTAGAATGAATGCCGGACCTGACCTCGACGTTGAATATAGAAAGCAGAAATGACAAAAACCGCCAAGATAAGCCACTTAATCATAAATTGACCTGTATATTTGCAGGCAGATACCTGAGGAGAAAAATGAACTAGCAATAATTATAACAAAACACCAACAAAACAGGATGGGTGCTGTCAGCAACACAAAAAAACTGAAGACTGAGCTGGAAAATATTTTCCTGAATTGACTTTTTTGCCAAAAAATAGCCGCCTGAATGGCTAGAAATTGAAAAGCACTGCCTCATATTCAGTACTACGATAAAATAAAAAATATGAATTGAAACAAAAGTTTCAGTATATTGTGATAACTTGAAACTGCCGTTAAAAACATGACATTTCGCCTAAAGGCTTAAAAAATAGATGACCCTTGCGTCACGGCTTGATACAACTTGTTATGTTCTTTTTGGATATAGTTATCGTAAGATTGGCGAAGCATAAATATGCGCAGGAATCGCGCATAAATTCTTCACAACATCAACTTAGAAGTCCTCCAAAATAAAGGAGATCAGGCATGATCCACGCTGGCAATGCCATTACCGTCCAATTGCTTTCGGACGGAATTGCAGAATTCCGCTTTGACTTACAAGGTGAGTCGGTCAACAAATTTAACCGTGCAACGATTGAAGATTTTAAAGCTGCGATTGAAGCGGTTAAAGCAAATAGCGAAGTCAAAGGTTTAATCGTTACTTCAGCAAAATCGACATTTATTGTCGGTGCAGACATCACAGAATTTGGTGAAAATTTTGCACAAGGCGAACAGGCGATTGTGGAATGGGCATTGCCTGTTCATGACATTTTCAACGCATTTGAAGATTTAGAGATTCCTAAAGTTGCGGCCATCAATGGCATGGCATTGGGCGGCGGCTTTGAAATGTGTCTGGTGTGTGACTACCGTGTGATGTCAGAAGCG
>CANQWW010000027.1 GCA_947627655.1 uncultured Acinetobacter sp.
AACGCAGCGCAAGGATGGGTAATGTGTGGCATCCCTGCCACACGCGCGTAGCTTAAACTGAATCACTTCAATTATGGGCCAGCAGTGATATAGAACGGTTTGCTTTCAAGCTCTTTAAGGTTATCGAAACGGCTGTGAATCGCCAGCATGTACACGATGAATAATCTCGCGTTCAGCCGCAGTAAATTCACGCACAAATTTTTCTGCCGATTTTAACGGTTTTATGGCCAGGAAACCTTCCTGCATAAACTCATACATGACTTCGAAACGGTATTTTTGCGCGGCACCTTTACACATTTTAAAGGCGGCCTGAACCAGAAAAGAACGCATATATTTGTCTAGATATGTGCCTAACTGATCCAGCATCGCCAGCTGTTTCAAGCGCTGCTCACCTTGATCCAGCTTCAGGTAAGTTACCTGCATGATCTCATCCGTGAGCGTTTCAGCCGGATGATAATCGGCCAGCAGTTGCTGTGCCACCTGTTCATCCAGCTGAACGGCCAGAATCGCCAGTTCTACAGCATGGGTACCCGTTTTGATGGCATTATCCGGGATCAGTTTATCGGCCTTGTGCGCATAGCGGGTCAGGCGGGCAATTTGTTCTGCCAAGGCATCAAAGTCGGGTCCACCATACAGGCGGTTTAGAAAATATTCAGCCATCAGCAGATGCTGTTTTTCTGCAAACTGCTTGGCATGCGTGCGCTGCATGCGCTCTTTTTGCCATAGCTGTACGTCTTGCAAACGCTGTTGCAGTGCCGGCTGTTTGTGATAGTTCAGTTGATAATAACGTTCCAAGAGACCGTCTAAAACCGCAAGTTTGGACATGGGAGTTCAAATCTGATAATTGGAATGCGGGCATCTTAAAACGAGTTGCTATAAGGCGCCATGACAAATTGAGCACTGATGCTGTATTTGTGGTCAATATGCTGGAAATATCAGCAAAAAAAGATCGTTTAAAAATCGTAGTCAACCCTGTTCAGCATTAGAACCAGCTGACTATACTGCAATAAACAACAACAGATCAGACCCAGAGCATGCCTAAAGAAAAACCAGAGTTGCAGCTGATTGAAGAGGATCTTCTCTCTGTTCAGCTGATTGAAGCTCAATATGCCCTGAAAGACACCCGTGGCCAAAACAATGCCAAAAGTCTGGTGGTGCTGGTCAATGGCATTGAACTGGCGGGCAAGGGCGAAGCAGTCAAGCAGCTACGTGAGTGGGTCGATCCGCGTTATCTGCGGGTGAAGGCAGACCGGCCGCAACCGCTCACCGATCAACAGGCGTTTTGGCAGCCTTATGCACGCTTTATTCCCGCTGAAGGCCAGATTATGGTGTTATTCGGCAACTGGTATAGTGACTTGCTGAGTACCGCAATGCATGTCACTGCCCCGATGAATGAAAGCATGTTTGATCACTATGTCGAGCGGATGCGGGCTTTTGAGCAGGATCTGAAAAATAACCACGTCGATGTGGTCAAGGTCTGGTTTGATTTATCCTGGAAATCACTACAAAAGCGTTTGGATGAGATTGATCCCAGTGAGATGCACTGGCATCGTTTACATGGTTTGGATTGGCGCAGCCGCAAGCAATATGATGCGATCCAGCGTTTGCGTCAGCGCTTTACCGACGACTGGATTAGCATTGATGGTGAAGATGCAACTCATCGTGATCAGCAGTTTGCTCAGACCATTCTGGCTGCCTTGCAACATTGTCCGGAACATCAGAGTCAGGGCAGTAAAAAATGGCAGCAGGCGTCTGTCCCGGCGCTATTGCTGCAACCCTCACAGGAACAGGCGGATCAGCGCAGTTATAAAGATGAGTTAAAGCAACTGACCCGTCAGGTGGCACGTGCCATGCGTATGGATCGTCGTAATGTGGTGATTGTATTTGAAGGGATGGATGCGGCAGGTAAAGGCGGCGCGATCAAGCGCATTGTGAAAAAGCTCGATCCACGAGAATATGATATTCATACCATCGGCGCGCCAGAAAAATATGAATTGCGCCGTCCTTATCTGTGGCGTTTCTGGACCAAGTTACAGCCCGAAGACAAGATCACCATTTTCGATCGCTCCTGGTACGGACGTGTGCTGGTCGAACGGATTGAAGGCTTTGCCAGTGCAGCAGAATGGCAGCGGGCCTATGCTGAAATCAACCGTTTTGAATATGACTTGAGTCAGGCACAGACGGTGATTATCAAGTTCTGGCTGGCGATTTCCAAAGATGAACAGGCCGAGCGTTTCAAGGCGCGTGAACAGACACCGCATAAGCGCTTTAAGATTACTGAGGAAGACTGGCGGAATCGGGAGCGCTGGGATGACTACTTGCAGGCGGCAGCAGATATTTTTGAGCAGAGCAGTAGCCAGATTGCACCCTGGCATGTGATTGCAACCGATGATAAAAATACCGCCCGGCTGCAGATCTTGCAGACCATATTAAAACAGCTTGCGGGTACTTAATCCTGCAAGCTGTGGCTGTTTGTTTGATCTCGATAAAGAGACAAAGTTACTGCTTTAAATGGTTTTTGCCTGTTGTTTCTGCTGGATGTTTTTGGCGATCTTATAGGATTCTTCTACATGGGCCTCGGCCACTTTTTTCATGACAAAATAGCCCAGACTTGCTGCAATTAATTGACCACCGAGCGGAATAAATTTAGTCACTTGCTTGGTGATGTATTTTGCGGCAACATTATTAATTGATTTTTTAACTGCGGTGCGTGCGACCACAAGACCAGAAAATTCTACGCCACGTTTACGTAATTCATTCCATTGAACTTGTTTGGTTTTTGGGTCAAATACATTGATTTGTTCCGGTGCCAGGCCAAAACGGGCATTGATTTCAGGCAGGAGCTGTGACAGGATGCCGACGTCGATCAAGACGTCCAGAAACGGCACAGGAATGACGGCTGCACCGGCAGAAACATAGGCACGTTTCTTAATCAGCTCCAGGCACTCTTCACGGATTTGTTCTAGATTTAAACTTGGATCAATATGATCAGGCATGTGGTCTAATTTCATGGGTAATTACCTAAAGCTATCCATTGTTTTTGTTGAATTGACATCCTTAAGATGTTTTTTTCAAAGAAATTTTTCTGTTTTAGTGTAGATTAAAAGTGACATAGACAGAACAGGGTGTATCGTAAATAATCTTTATTGTTTTGTAGTGTCGCCTTATTTTAACCCGGGGAACTCATGGCTATTCATGTTATTCAGAGTCAGAAAATTGATGTGCTTTTGGATAGCATGCTGCTGGTCACCAGCCAGCAGAAAAAGACGGCTTTTCAGGTGCTTGAGCCACAACATTTTATTGTACCTTCCGCGGCAGTCGAAGCCTGGCTGACTCAGAAAATTGCCGAGAAAAAGGGCATTAGCGCCAACAGCCAATTTCACCATCGTATCCGTGCCTTTCAGTGGACTTCTTATCAGTGGGTGCTGAACAGCCAGAAAGAGCTGGAACAGGTCCGTGAAGCCAATATTCCGCGCATCATCATTAAATGGCGTACGTTTCAGGCGTTACGCAAAACCATTCTTGCGCATGAAATTCCGCTAAAATCCCAGCATCCGTTATATTCGATTGTAAAGCGGATTTATGACAGTGCCGACCGTCTGGAACAGCCGAATGAACGACTGCTGAAAAAGCAGAGCATGCTGTACTGGGTCTGTGAACAGGTGTCGCGCCTGTTTAGTCATTATATGGATTATCGCGGCTATTGCGCACGTCATTGTCCGCCGCAAAAGTGTAGCTGTCCGAGCAACTGGTTTAATCACTGGGGCCAGAATCAGCCTTTAGACATCGAGCAGATGCTGTATATCCCGAAAGATGAACATGGTCAGGAAATTCCGGTCGCGGACTTTGTGAAAATTCAGGCCCGGGAACTGGAAGCCTGGCAGCGCTGGCTCTGGCAGAACGTCTTTCAGGATGATTATGCCAAAATCCTGCACATCGAAAAGCTATATTGGGAGCGGATTGAAAATCCGGAAACCCGTACGCAGGCCTTAAAGCAGTTACCCTCGCAGGTGGTGGTATTTACCCTGCTGGAACTGCCCCCGGCACAGCTGGATTTTCTGCGCCGTCTGGGTCAGCATATTGAAATTTATATTTTCCACTTTAACCCGTCACAGGAATACTGGGCCGACAGTGTCGACCCGAGCTGGAAGGCACGTTATGACCTGGGGGTGCAGGAACGCTTTATCCGCAAATACGAGCAGTCGCGTGGACAACAGCCGAGTGATGCAGAAATTGCCGCGTTCTGGCAAAAGTTCCAGCTGAATTTTAATGCCGAAGACCGGGAATCGCGTCATCCTTTACTGACCCGTTTTGGCAAGCAGGCTCGCGACCACTTCTCGCTATTATCCAAACTGTCTTCCGGTGAGGAAGGGCACTGGGCCGATGCCTTCGTGGATGAAGGTCAGGCACATCTGCTGGCTAAACTCCAGTCGGATATTCTGTATTTGGTGGAGCCGGAACGACATACCTATCCGCTACAACCAGATGATACCTCAGTGCAGATCCATGTCTGTCATTCTTCACTGCGTCAACTGGAAGTGCTGCGCGAACAGATCATTCACTGGCTGGCTCAGGGCACCCAACAAGCACCACGCCAGCCCAGCGATATTCTGGTGCTCAGTCCAAACCTGAAAGAGCTGGAACCAGCGATTCGTAGCGTCTTTGCGCCGCCACCACGCGAGCGCGAAGGGAATTCGTCGCGCCTGCGCAAGAACAATATCTATCTGCCGATCCAGATTTCCGGGGTGTCGCGTCTGGATGTCAGCAATGCCTGGCAGGCGGTATTGGGCCGGATTCAGCTGATGCACCGCCGTTTCAGCATTGAAGATTTTGCTGACTGGCTCAGTCTAAGTGCCACTCAACAGTACTATGCACTGGATTATGTGCAGGTGGAACGCATTATTCAGCTGCTGAGTGATGCCGGCTTTAAGCGTGGCCTAGATCAAGCACATTTACAGCAGCACTTATATGAAGGTGATGAAGATTATCGCTTTAGCTTCCGTTTTGCGCTGGATCGTCTGGCACTGGGTATGGCGGTGCCAGAACATCAACTGTTTGAAGATACGCTGAGCTATGCCAAGGTGCTAAGCAGTGATTTCCCGCTCATCGCAAAGCTGATCCAGATCTATCAGGATTTCAATGCGCGCCGTAGCTGGCTGAATGCGCATGAGCAGGGACAACGCACGCCGGTAAAAACCTGGCTGGAATATTTGTATCGGGATGTGAATGAATTCCGTAGCCAAGGCGTTGAATCACTGAAAACTGTTGCAGAAGTCATTGAAAAGCAAATGCGCATGCTAACCCTGGCGGATTACCATGATCAGGATGACCCGAATGCGATTCAGGAGCTGGTGGCTTTAAGTCTGCCGCTGCCGTATGTGCTGGAGGAAATCCAGAATAATCTGGACATGCAGCTGGATCAGGCCGAACCGACCGGGCAGATTACTTTTAGTCAGATTGGCCAGATTCGCCCGTTGCCTTATAAGCTGGTGGTGATGCTGAATCTGGACACGGGTAAATTCCCGAGTCGCAATCAGCAGTTGCCATTTGATTTAATGAGCATGCTTAAGCCGCAGCTCGGTGACCGTTCCCGTCTGGATGATGATCAAGGCGCTTTCTTGGATGCCTTGCTCTTGGCGCAGGACAACCTGTGGCTGTTCTATAACGGTTTTGATGTCAATGATGGCGAGGTACGTGATCCATCCATGTCCTTACAGGAGCTGATCCAGCATATTGCCTTGATCTGCCAGTCTGAACATCCAGATGCAGATGTGGATGTCATGACTGAAATCAATGGCCTGCCAGTCGCAGCCCATCTCCAGCAGCTCTATCATGTACATCCTTTACAGCCTTTTGATCCGGTCGGTTTTAGTCTGCCGCGCACGCCACGTTTTCAGGACCAGTGGCATGATGTGGCGGCTTTCCTGTGTAAGGCTGAAGGGCAGCGCCGTAGCTGGATTAATACTCATTGTCTGCCAGTGCAGCAAGAACAGATCCAGATTCTGCGCGGCGACGAATGGATTCGCGATATGACTTTCCCGGCTCGTCTGTTTCTGAAAAGTGTCGGTATCTCCAGTGTGAAATATAAAGATCTGCCTGCAGCACAGGAACCGTTATTGCTGGATAAGCTGCAGCAATATCAGGTACGGGATTTTCTGCTGCAGCAGGAACAGGACATTGATACCCGGCTGATGCTGGATCGTTTACCCGTCGGCAAGACCCAGGAAGCGACCTGGCTGAGTAGCCAGCAGGAACAGGAATTATTGCAGCAACGTTTGCAACAGTTGGACAAACAGATTACCCGTACCACGCAGCAGAATTATCGCTATGCATCCGATCTGATTTTGCAGATTAGCGTACCACAGCAGCCCAATGCGCCGTACTGGCTGAGCATGCAGCCCGCTTCGGCATCGGAACGCCGTCGCGCGCATGTCTGGCTGGAATATTTACTCTGGCTGGCTTACTTAAATGATGACCACTACACCGCTGAACTGGAACGGATTGTGCTGTTCAGTAACAAGACGGTGAAATTCAGCAAGGTCACTTCCTCTCAGGCTAAAGCCTATTTATCGCACTGGTTTAAGGTCTGGGAAGCAGGGCAACAGCAGCCGGTGGTCTTGCCAGCCGAACTGATGCTGAAAAAAGACTGGCAAGAGCAAAGCAATGAGCAGGGCCAAATGATCATTGCAGATCTGGATAAGCTGCTAGCGGCCTGGAACAACACTTATGAAAGTGCTCGTCCGCTGAGTTCGGATGAGTCCTGCGTGTTGCATCAGGACTGGCAGTTTATTTTGCAGGATCAAGACCCGGATCAGGCGTTACAGCATAGTCTGCTAAAATTTGCTTACGACTTATATGCTCCGATTCAACAACATCTAGAGTGGGTAAAATAAATGACCATGACCCCTCAACAACAGCATAAAATTTCCACTAGCCCGATTCAGGACATGACTTTTACCGGTCTACACTGGATTGAGGCTTCCGCGGGAACCGGCAAGACTTATACTTTGTCCAGCCTGATGGTACGGATTTTTTTGGATAAATATTATCCACACCAGGTCATTGCCACGACCTTTACCCGTAAGGCGACGGCGGAACTGAAAAGCCGGGTACGCGCACGTGTGGAAGAAACCTTGCGTTATATCCAGCGCCATCAGCATCTCAATTCGGTAGAAATGGCCAAGCAGATTGAGCAGGAAGCTGATCCGCTGTTTCAGAAGGTACTGAAAGACTATGGCAACCGCATGGACTATGCTCGCCGTCGTTTGGGTCTGGTACTCAATCAGCTCGATGAACTGTTTGTCGGCACCTTGGACAGTTTTAGCCAAAAGTTACTGCGTGAATTTGCCTTTGAAAGTGGTCGCATTGAACGCGCTGAACTGACCGAAGATCAGGACCTGTATATCCAGCAGCTGATTCATGATGTGCTCCGGGAATGGATCCAGCAGCAGCCGCAATATGTCATCAATCAGATGTATCTGCAGAACCAATTAAAAGCGCCAGAACACTATGTCGGTCTGGTGCGAGATGCACTGAATTTTAGCGCCAATCATTTCCAGCCCGTGCGGCAGGTGGAATGGAACCTGAGTGAGCTAGATGCCTGTATTGAGCAGCTGGTGAATATCAGCCCGGCTGAGCTGCTCAAAATGCAGACTTACTGCACAGAAACACCAAAGTATTTTTATAAAACCTTCCATGCAAAATTATCGGAAATCTGCAGCAATTTTTCCGACTGGGCGGTCCAGCTCAGTGAACAGAAAGGCATGTGTTTCTTTGATCCTGATCTGCATAAACTGGTGCTAAAGCTGTGTCATCTGCTGCGCAATAAAACCGATTTCCAGCCGGGAAAACAGCGCTTTACCAAAAGCTGTAGCGCAGAAGAACAGCAGTATTTCCTCAGTCATCCGCTGATTTGTGCCATAGAAGCACTGTGTAAAGTCAAAGAGGTGCTGGATGGCAAATTCAAACAGCTTACCGCTTATCTGGACTATCACCTGATTCGCAGTGTGCAGCATCGCCTGCCGCAAACCTTACAGAAGCAGGGTGAAACCACCTTCTCGCAGCAGATCCGCACTCTGACGGAAGCCTTGCAGGGCGAGCAGGGACGCCGTTTTGCCCAGTTTGTGCAGTCACGTTATCCCTTAATTCTGGTGGATGAATTCCAGGATACCAACCAGGATCAGGATGATCTATTGGCACAGATCTGGCGCGATGCGGCACGGGTACAACTGGGCTGTATGATCATGGTCGGGGACCCGAAACAGGCGATTTACGGTTTCCGCGGCGGCGACATGCTGACCTATAACAAGGCGCATGCTGATGTGCGTTTCAAGCAGGGACGGGAATATACCCTGACCCAGAACCATCGTTCGGTCAAACCCCTAGTCGAGGTGGTCGATGCCCTATTCCAGCGGCAGATGGATTTTGGCGAAAGCGTGACTTATAGCCTGATTCAGGCCGGCAGTCGCCCGCATCCAGACTTGATCGATCAGGCACAAGCCAATCCTTATCCCTTACGCTGGATTCAGCTCGGGGAGCAGGAGCATGCCGCCGATCAGGTGGCCTGGAAAATCCGCACATTACTGAATCAGTCTGCACAGCAACAACTGTATTTCCAGCAGCAGGACAGTTCTGCTCCATTAACTGAGGATGACATCGCGGTACTGTCTTTTGGCCATTATGCCTTGGAACAGGTCAAGCAGCGCCTGCAACGGATGGGGATTGCCTGTTATAAAGAATCCAAGCAGAGCGTGTTTGCCAGTAGTGTGGCGCAGGATGTGGCTGCGGTATTGACCGCAATGATGGACCCGTTTAATGAAGCCAAAGTGCGTCGTGCCTTAGTCACCCGCCTGCTGGGCTTTGACCTGAAAAAACTGCTGGCACTGCAACAGCAACCGGTGGGCCTAAGTTGCTTTATTGCCGATTTTGAAGCGATCCGGGAAATGTGGTTTGACAAGGGTTTCCTGAGCGCCTGGAACTATGCGCTGAACCTGTTTGATGTCTGGACCAATCTGGTGGAGCGCCAGAGCATTGACAATGAGCGGGTCGTGGTCAATCTGCGTCATTTGACGGAAATTCTGTCGCAGCAAAGCGAATATTATCAGGGCGCGCAGAAGCTGTATCACTGGTATTTACGCCAGTTGCAGTCCCCCTCCGGCAAGGACAGTGAAAAAGAACGCAAGCTGTCGGGCGACCGCGGCGTGCAGCTGCTGACCATTCATGCCTCCAAAGGGCTGGAGTTTAAAGTCGTATTCCTGATGGGCGCGGATGCGCCATTTGATGTCAACAAGGGTAACCTGAACTTCTCGCTGGCCGGTCATGAGCAGGACGGTATCCTGACCCAGTCGCGGGTCATTGCGGTCAACCATCAGGACCTGCAGGAACAGGCCCAGCTACAGCATGCGGCGCGGAATGCTGCCGAGAATCACCGGCTCTGGTATGTGGCGCTGACCCGTGCCAGTCACCGGGTCTATGCCATGCTGCAGGATCAAGGTGGGCAAGCGGATTCCGGTTTGGCCTACTGGCGCGGGCAGGCTGAGCAGATTTTCCAGCATCCTCTCAGCTGTGTGGAAAATACCTTAAGCGCTGAACCAGCACCTCTGCTGGCACCACAGGAAAAAACCACAGCAGCGCTGGTTGCCCATCCTTTGCCGGAGCAGCAGTTCTATCCGCGGACCAAAACCAGCTTTACCGCCTTGTCGCGGCACCAGCTGCATGCAACAGTTCAGCCGGATGATCTGGTCAGTCTGCGTGAACTGGCGGAAAGTGCCGCCGATGAAATTCATTTGGAGGCGCAAGCAGAGCTGCTGCAACAGCCACTGGACTGGATCAAGCTGAATTTCCCTAAAGGGACGGTGGCTGGAACTTTTCTACATAGTATTTTCGAGCATCTGGATTTTCAGGACAGCAGTTACTGGAATCTGGAAATCCGCCGTCGATTCAAGAATACCGCGCCGCATATCTGGACTGAACTAAAAGACCAGTTCCAGC
This sequence comes from uncultured Acinetobacter sp., assembly GCA_947627655.1. Lineage (GTDB taxonomy): Bacteria > Pseudomonadota > Gammaproteobacteria > Pseudomonadales > Moraxellaceae > Acinetobacter. Next base: position 9,991 of record CANQWW010000027.1, read on the forward strand.
AGGATTTCCAGATTCTGGACCGGCTGCAGCAGGCCTTGCAGCAGCATTATCTGGCTGCTACGGTGAACCTGAATACCCTATTTAAGCGGGTCGCCAGCAATGCTGGATTAAAAGCAGAAGCGCTGGCTGAGGTTATTCTGCGGGTGATGGCCAGCGTGCATTACAAGCTACTGACTGGTATCCGTCTGCATGACCAGAGTGCTGTTGACCGTAGCACATGGCACAGTTTCTTTCAGCAGCCAGCTTTGAATGTGAGTGACTTCCTGCAGTTTATGACCCAGTTTGAGCATTATTTCTTGGAACTGGAAGATGATGCCTTCATTGCGCAATTTGAACAGGAAATTCGCAAGCTGCCACGGGCGACAGCAGAAGAAACTGTGGATGTGGCTGGGCTGATGCAACAGGCATCTCTTTTGTTCTTTGAAGAACTGGCCGAAGATATTTTGCTGAATCTGATGCATGACTGGGTCGGGGAAATTTTAAATACCCCAATTCAGCAGGAGTTCCATTTAAGTCAACTGGATCAGCACAGCTTTTTGTCTGAATTTCCATTCTATCTGTCCCTGCATGATGCGCCGTTACAGATTCGCCAGATTCAGCAGCTGTTTACCGATTATGGCCTGATCATGCCAGACTTTAATGAAGCCAAATCGGCACGTTATCTGACCGGGGCGATCGACCTGGTATATTTTGATGGCCAGCGCTATCACATTGCTGACTATAAAAGTAACTATCTGGGTGCCAATCAACAGGATTATCTGCCAGAAGCGATTCAGGACAGCATGACCCATTCCAGTTACTGGTTACAGGCCGCTTTGTATCTGGTGGCTATGCATCGTTATCTGAGCGCCCAGTTGCAAGATTATGACATCCGGCAGCATCTGGGTGGAGCAACTTATCTGTATCTGCGTGGTATGAATGGACAGGCTGGACAGGGACTTTATCATTGGCAGCCAGCTATGGACTTCATCCAAGAGCTTGATCAAATTCTCGGCTATTCGGTGGTGGATAAGTCAGCATAAAATACTTAATTCAAATTCTATTGATAATAGAAACAGAAGATTAGCCTGTGGATAAATTTGAGGATAACTGTGTGGAAAATAAGCAAAATCACGTGTCACAGCTGACCTCACCTTTGATGGCGTGGGTTGAGTATTTATGTCAGCCGCCCTTTAGCTCGGCCAGCTTTACTGATGAGGCCAAACAGTTGCTGTATAGCGTGCTGGAGGCCATGCAAAATGGCAATAGCTGTATTGCGGTGACCGACCAGCAGGTTGCTTCGCTGCATAATCTGGTGCATCCAGCAGCATCAAAACAGCCCGAGATTGCCCCTTTTGTGGTTCAGGACCAACAGCTGTATTTATACCGTTATTGGAAATTGGAACAGTCCGTCGCTGCGCATGTAGCACGAATTAAATCGCAACAGTTAACAACCGTCCCTTTGCATGAGCGTCATCGTCATCTGCTCTCCGATCCGCAGCAGCAGAAAGCACTGGAAATGGTGACCAGTCAAGGCCTCAGTATCATTACCGGTGGCCCGGGAACCGGGAAAACCTATACGCTGGCGCATATCATTGCCGTACTGAATGAAAGCTTGCCGGACATCCGGATTGCCATGGCAGCACCGACCGGGAAGGCGGCACAGCGCATGAAGGAAGCACTGCAAAGTGCCTTAAGCAGTCCGGCCTTGGCCCAGTTTGATCTGGAAAGCCTGAAGCAGTTGCAGCCGGTGACGTTGCATCGTCTATTGGGCCTAGGCACCACAGCACAGCCCAGATTCCACGCCCGGCAGCCGTTGCCGTATGACGTGATTGTGGTTGATGAAGTCTCCATGCTCGATCTGAGCCTGTCACAGATGCTGCTGGCAGCGGTGCCAGATGGTGCACGTTTGATCCTGCTCGGCGATGCCAATCAGCTGGCTTCCGTCGATGTCGGAACAGTCCTGGCCGATCTGCAGCAGGTGCCGGCCTTGGCAGAAAACCGGGTCAATCTAATCACCACGCGGCGCTTTGCCGAAGGAGCGCGGATTGGCGCGCTGGCGCATTTTATTCAGGCGGCTCAGCCTGACCACGATCTGCTGGCCGAATTTGAACAGCAGGTGGTCACCGCATCCGAACTGCAAGCGATTAATCTGCAACAGGTTGCAATAGACCATATACAGTTACAGTACCTGCCGGAAAATGTACTGCTCAATGCTGCACAGCCTTATTATGACCAGTTGCTGTATGGCTATCAGGGATATATACAGGCTCTGAAAGCAGAGAAAGAGGTGGCGGACTTTAATGAGTTTATACAGGAGAGTATTCAGCGCTTTGATGACTACCGTATTCTGACCGCAATCCGGCATGGCACTTTTGGCCTGACCCGTTTAAATCAGCATATTGAACAGCGCTTATTGACGGCAACCAGTCAGGTTAAACAAGGTGATTGGTATATCGGCCGGCCGGTGATGATGACCTATAACGACTACCAGCTTGGACTGTCCAATGGTGATATTGGCATCTGTTTTAAGCGCGAGCATCAAGGTCAGCGCCAATTCGAAGTCTATTTTCCGAGCCTTGAAAAGTGGGTTTTGGCGACCCGTTTACCCCAAAATATTGAAACCGCTTTTGCTTTGACGATTCATAAATCACAAGGTTCTGAATTCAGGCATACGGCAGTGGTGCTGGATCATAAAGCCAGTAATTTGCTAAGTAAGGAATTGATTTACACAGCGATTACACGAGCGAAAAAAGTGGTTACATTGTTAGTGGATGGTGAAGCTTTTAGACAATCCCTGACAATTAAAACGACACGATATAGCGGTTTGAGCAAAAAAATAATTGAACAGTGTTGTAATCTTTCAAGTGATAGTGAATAGATAACTGTAAGCATATGCTTACAGTGATTCAGGAGATTTGCGGATAGAGCTGCATCGAGCTTTTTGAGAAGATGTGCCCTACAAAGAGCTCAATACGGAAAGTTGAGTATAATCGCATAATTATTATAACAAAGTCATAAGACAGCGAACTTACATTGAAGTAAGTCATAAAAGAGGAAACTTACAGCCGCTAAGCCTTGTAGTTTTGGGAGAGACTACAAGGCTTTTTTATTTTCCTGTTATGAGAAAAGTGTACTAATTTTTAGGATTACTTGGTTTGTCTGAATCATGATTTTGGTGATAAATAAAGGGTTAAAAGTGAGAATTGTGTAATATAGTTCAATAGTTATGTTAATTCATGTAAGAAAAGACTTACATCTAGAGACGATAAATACGTCTAGGCGCAAAAGAGCATTGTGGCACAATCTATTCCATAAGGACGTGAGAGTAAAAACAGGGAAAGTTTTTGTAAACAATAATAAAAAAACGCGAAACAGCGTAACAAGAACAATAAATAATAAAATAAGAATGAAAAAAAGAAACTACAGCGCACAAGAAACCCGAGCCTGGCTCGGGCTTTTTTTTATTCCAGATATTGTTAAGTTTGCAGGGGAAAACTGCAGTGTCAGCATGTCAACCTGCGATCAACATGACGTGCTGATTGACAGACTGGCGATATTTGCATTTAGAAAATTTAAGTGCAGAGCATAACTCCTACTCTGAACATGGGGGAGAGCAAGGAGTACTGGTGGATAATCACCACCAATTGATCGATCTATTTTGCAATCCACTGCAAATTCCCTTAAAATATGCAACTTGCTGTAGTGATGCACGGCAGTCAAGGTTTTGAATTCTCATTACTTTGATTTTTATCAAAATATATAAGCATCTCGGAGAAATCGAATGGCTTTAACAAACGCAGATCGCGCAGAGATCATCGCTAAATTCGCTCGCGCTGAAAACGACACTGGTTCACCAGAAGTTCAAGTAGCACTTTTAACTGCTCAAATCAATGACTTACAAGGTCACTTTAAAGAGCATAAACACGACCACCATAGCCGTCGCGGTCTAATCCGTATGGTTAACCAACGTCGTAAGCTACTTGACTACCTTAAAGGTAAAGACCACGGTCGTTATGTTGATCTGATCGGTGCTTTAGGTTTACGTCGTTAATTCGATTTAAACTTTTATTTTCGGGTTTATTGCATGCATTGTGCTGTATTACTGAAAACTAAAGTTAGCTTGGCCTTTGGCTAAGCCAGGGGAAGGGGCGAATGTTTCGCTCCTTCTTTGTGTTTAAAAATAGTGTTTAATCTGGTGAGGTCGGCTTCTAAGCTTTGTCATTTACTTAACCATTTACCTGTGAATGCCAAACCTTAGGGGTCTCCACTAGAAGAAAATTAGGAAACAAAAATACATGTCAATGTTTAATATTATTCGTAAAGAATTCCAATTTGGTCAGCACCAAGTTGTCCTTGAAACAGGCCGTGTTGCACGTCAAGCAAACACAGTGGTAATCACCATGGGTGGCGTAACGGTACTGGTTGCAGTCGTTGCTCAGCCTAAAGCCAAAGCGGGTCAAGACTTTTTCCCATTAACTGTTAACTACCAAGAAAAGCAATATGCTGCGGGTCGTATTCCAGGTGGTTATGGTAAGCGTGAAGGCCGTCAATCTGAAGCTGAAACTTTAATTTCACGTCTCATTGACCGTCCAATTCGTCCATTGTTCCCAGAAGGTTTCTACAACGAAATCCAAGTCACAGCGACTGTTATTTCTTCTGACAAGACTATGGAGGCTGACATTGCAGCAATGCTGGGTACTTCAGCGGCAATGTCTATTGCGGGTGTGCCATTTGCAGGCCCTATCGGTGGTGCGCGCGTTGGTTTGATCAACGGCGAATACATCCTTAACCCGACCCACGAACAATTGAAAGAATCTGATCTTGATCTTGTTGTTGCCGGTACTGAAGCTGCAGTATTGATGGTTGAATCTGAAGCGAAAGAACTTTCAGAAGACCAAATGTTGGGTGCGGTGCTTTTCGGTCATGACGAAATGCAAATCGCGATTCAAGCAATTAAAGAGTTTGCTGCAGCTGCGGGTGCGGTTGAATCCACTTGGGTTGCTCCAGTGAAGAATGAAGAACTTCTTGGCAAATTAAAAGAAGCATTCGAAGCGAAAATTTCTGAAGCATACACCATTGCTGTTAAGCAAGACCGTTATGCTGCATTAGATGCACTTCACACTGAAGCTGTTGCTCAGTTCGTTCCTGAAAATGACGAAACGGGTATTGCTGCTGAAGTTGACGAATTATTTGAAGACCTTAAATACCGTACTGTACGTGACAATATCTTGTCTGGTAAGCCACGTATTGATGGTCGTGATACCAAAACTGTGCGTGCTATCGACGTACAAGTGGGTGTATTAGGCCGTGCCCACGGTTCTGCATTGTTCACACGTGGTGAAACTCAGGCGTTGGTAACAACTACACTGGGTAATACGCGTGATGCATTGATGGTGGATACCCTTGCAGGGACCAAAACTGACAACTTCATGTTGCACTACAACTTCCCTGCATACTCTGTAGGTGAAACAGGTCGTGAATCTGGTCCTAAACGTCGTGAAATCGGTCACGGTCGTCTAGCACGTCGTGGTGTGCAAGCCGTTCTGCCTGCAGCTGACCGCTTCCCGTACGTGATCCGTATCGTATCTGACATCACTGAATCTAACGGTTCATCTTCAATGGCTTCTGTTTGTGGTGCTTCGCTATCACTGATGGACGCTGGTGTGCCACTAAAAGCGCCAGTTGCGGGTATCGCAATGGGTCTAGTGAAAGAAGGCGAGCGTTTCGCCGTGCTTTCCGACATCTTGGGTGATGAAGATCACCTTGGCGACATGGACTTTAAAGTCGCAGGTTCTGCAAACGGGATCACTGCACTGCAAATGGACATCAAGATCGAAGGGATCACTGAAGAGATCATGGAGTCTGCATTGAACCAAGCCTATGCGGGTCGTATGCACATCCTGAACGAAATGAACCAAGTGATTTCACGCGCTCGTCCTGAAATTTCTATGCATGCACCGACTTTCCAAGTGATCAACATCAACCCGGATAAAATCCGTGATGTGATTGGTAAAGGCGGCGCGACAATCCGTGCAATTACTGAAGAAACTAAAGCTGCAATCGATATCGAAGATAACGGTACAGTTCGCGTATTCGGTGAAACCAAAGCGGCTGCGCAAGCTGCTGTTGCAAAAATCCAGGCGCTGACTGCTGAAATCGAGCCAGGTACCATCTATATGGGTAAAGTGATTCGTATCGTTGAATTCGGTGCGTTCGTGAATATCCTGCCGGGTACTGACGGTCTGCTGCACATTTCTCAAATCTCGAATGAGCGTATTGCGAATGTTGCAGACGTATTGAAAGAAGGCCAAGAAGTGAAAGTACAGGTTGCTGATGTTGACAACCGTGGTCGTATCAAATTGACCATGAAAGACATCGAACAAGCATAATTCGATTTCTTTTAAACGCTAAAAAAGCCCGCATTTTATGCGGGCTTTTTTTGTAGATCAAACTCAATTCTTCTTATGCTTGACCACTTATTCTCTTGAAACAAGGGTTTAAAACCTAAAGAATACCTAGAGTATTTCTGCATTGGCAGTATCCAGTGCTTTTTTCTAAAACAAGCGGATGCAGTGAACGTAGCGGCACGCGCTTTCATCAAGCTCCTGATACTGGTCACAGCAATCTACTTATTTCTGCTGAATATCGGGTTAACTCAAAGCAGTTTGAGCAGCTTAAAAATTTGCCACGTATGCATCTGGAATATCCTTTATATTCAAAGCATTAGTTGAGCGAGTCTGATTCAGAGCTTTTCAATAAGCGATACATCTCATCTTTTAGCTTCAGCTTTTTCCGCTTAATCGCTTCAATATCCGTATTTATATGATGGACCGGATCAAGTTCAAGCTGTGCAATCTGCCGATCCAGTGCGTCATGTTCCTCAAAAATACGGGCAAAATAAGGATTTTCATCACGTAGCTGAACAATCAGGTCACGGTATTCGGGGAACATGTACTTCATTTTCTTATTGCAGTCTCTGGTTTTCATCATCAGTAGCAAACTCAAAAAAGAATATAAAAAAATCCCTGTCTGTCTCAGTCTCCACTGAGACAGCATAGGGGGTGAATAATTTATTTAAAATGTAAATGTTTCACTTCACGGCGCAACTGTTGAACTTCATCAATCAGATCGAGCATCATGGCAACGGCACTAAAAGAAGCATCGAAGTCACGTTGAAGGCGATAAGCGCGCTGAGCACGGCTAATGTCTTCGCCGAGAAAGTGATAAGTGTGATTACTGCTGCGGTGCGGCAAAATGCCATGTTCGATCAGTTGCATGACCCATTCCGGGCTTTGACCACAGGCTTGAGCAAAATTTTTCAGGTCAAACTGGTAATCATCCATAATCTCTGGGGGAATGAAGCCTTGGGTATAGCTTTCTTTATATTGAATAGTAGTCATGGCCTGCTCCTTGAATATTCAGACTGAAGTCATTGCGATGAACCAGATTCGAAGCCGGGAGTAATGGGTATGGTGGCAGGTAAGGCTTCGAATCGGATTCCCCATGATTCAATAGATACGGGACAGCATTAAATAATGCATCCAAGGTACACATCCTGCTGCAAATCATGCCAGGCAGATATTGAAAAAGTGTGGACTGAGCAAGTTCTGCATCAGGTCTCAGCTCACTTAAGGGCCTGTACCAGGACAATAGCCTGAGTCCAGACCAATATTGATGATCATTTTTTTCACGCACCCATTGCACCTGACCTTGTCGAGCATAAAAGTCAGATAACGGTACTAAGCAGGTAGAATGCGATCCGAACATAGTCAATGGATAAAAAATAACCGTGTTCAAATCATTATTGTAAGTTTGCTTCAGGAGAAACAGTGCAGATTTGTACCTGATTGTTTCAAAGCATGACAAGGGGGCTAGCAAGAACCCGCAGGCTTAAATAAGTGTTTGTTATCTTTATTCTTTATTGAAGATGTATTTCGTCAGATAAATTTTTAAGCGCGGCGTGAAGGTTTAATTTATGTTGCGTGGGTCGCAAGAATGACCGCTATCTTGCATCAATATAGCGATCTGGTATGGAATTTTAAGGTTTATGTTGGATTGGCGTAATGCGTTCAAAGATTGCTTTAAATAAAGGATGGTCTGTGCGTGAAAACAGCCATGAGGACAAGGTGAGTGAAAAGAATAAATTATCGGCTAAGTAAATACTTGGATTTTTCTGATAATTTTTTTGAGGGGTTATAAAAAAGCACCTAAATAGGCACTGCTGTCCCACAATTTTAACTAGACTTTTATAAAGCAATAAAAAGATTGATTTAACTATATGAAATTTATTCACATTTATAGCTAAATACTATACAGCCTCATATTTTGTTTAAAAGTTTCAATAGATTTGTGTAGGCAAAACCCTACTTTGGAAAGACCCAAAGTAGGCAAAAGTCTCTTATTACCCATACACGACATCCTGTCGTGATGGGTAATGTGTGGCATCCCTGCCACACGCGCGTAGCTTAAACTGAATCACTTCAACTATGAGACAATAGCATCTAAACAGGTATTTTTTGATTTTGAGCGTATTTATGTCATTAGCTGAGGTGTTCACCGAACAGGCCCAGCGCTTCTTCTGCGGTAAAGGTGTACTGGCTATTACAGAACTGGCAATCCATCTCAATCGGGTTCTGAAATTCCAACGTTTCACGTACCGATGCCACACCCACCTGTTGTAAGGCCAGCGCACAACGTTCTTTGGAACAGGTACAGCCGAATTTTAGCTGTTCTGCTTCAGGCAGGCGCACTTCTTCTTCATTGTACAGACGATACAGGATTTCATTGGCATCCAGGCTGATCAGCTCTTCGGTTTTCAAGGTTTCTGTCAGCATGGTCAGACGAGGCCATAGATCTTCATCGACACGGCGCTGTTCTTCTTCACTATTACGTGGCAACAACTGAATCAGTAAACCACCTGCCCGTTGCAGGTCACTGCCCAGGACGATACGCGTTGGAATCTGTGCGGACAGATCATAATACTGCATCAGGCAGCCTGCCAGATTATGTTTGTCTAAGGGTACGATCCCTTGATAACGTTCACCCTGTTCAGGTTCAATATTGATAAACAGCACGGGTTGGGTCAGAGCTTTTAAGACCGTACTGCTGTCTTCTGCGGCAGCAAAACGAGGATCTTCTTCATAATCTGCCAACGCACGGACTTCGCCCAGATGGTTGCATTCTGCCATAGCCCATTTAAAGGTGCCTGATGCCTGGATTTGCAGGCTGATCCGGCCTTTAATTTTGAGCGTACTGGCCAGCAGTGCTGTCGCACTGAGCATTTCACCCAAGAGGATTTGTACGGCTGGCGCATAATCGCGCTGTGCCAGAATGGTTTGTAAAGCTTCCTGAAGATGCACTACTTCACCACGAACAGGGCTATCTTCAATAAAAAAGCGTTGGCGTAAATCAGACATAAAATTCTCCATAACCCTGCTTTAATGGTGTCATTATTGTAAAACACAAGTTATCGCAGATCATCCGTTTATCGTATCAATTGCTGTGCCATTTGGATGCTATTGTTGCTGGAGAGGTGGCTGAGGTTTTTGACCGTGTTGATCTTGCTCAAACAGATGATCGAGTTCCGCCATACTGCTGTGATGCTGCTCATACAAAGGAGCCGAGCCGGGTTCAGCATGCTGCTGGGCCTGGAACAACATTTCGTCATGCAGGCGGAAAGCTGTAATGGTCTGTTTGGCCTGTTCAGTGGACTGTTGTGTCTCTGCCAGTACCGCTTGGGTCAGTTCCAACGCTGACCAATAGGTTTCACGGAAAATCTGGGTCACGCCCAGCTCATGCAGCAAATGGGCATGATGACGATCCCGGGCGCGGACCCATAGTTTTAGCTCAGGATAATTCCAGCACAGGTAACGCACCACCTGCAGCGAGTCTTCAATATCATCAATCGCGACAATCACCTGCTGCTTGGACGCAATATCTGCCAGCTGCAAGGCAGAGACTTCTGTGGCATTGGCTTGATAAAAAGGAATCGCTTGCGCTTGCAGCAATTCTGTTGCTTCCACACTATTGTCCATGACACTGAACTGCAGACCTTGCTGGTGCAGTACCCGTGCCACAATCTGACCAAAACGGCCAAAGCCAATCAGAAGGATCGGTGTGCTGGACAGTGTTTCATGTTGCTGCTCGAAATCTGCTACCAGATAATGCTGCCGATGCAGTCGAGGCAGGATCTGCTGATCCAGCAGCCAGTACATGAAAGGGCTCAAGAGCATGGACATGGCAAGCATGGCCAGGAGTGGAGAAAGTAGCGACAGCTCTAAAATACGATAATTGAGTGCCATCATCAGGGCAATAAAGCCAAACTCGCCACCTTGTGCCAGACTGACAGCATTTAACGCACTGCTAGGCCAGCTGTTACGGTAATAGCGTGCCAGGGCCAGGCTCAGGGCAAACTTACCCAAGATCAGGAACAAAGCACCTGTGATGATCAGTCCCGGTCTGTGCAGCAGATCGGCTAACTGGATGGAAAGCCCCAGGCTGAGGATACACAGACCAATCAATAATCCACGGAAGGGCTGTATAGCCTGATCAATATGCGGTTTAAAATCAGAATCAGCCAGCAGGATGCCTGCAAATAAGGCCGCCAGATAAAGATTCAGTCCCAGAGTATGCATCAGCACCAGTAAACCCAAAGTGACCAAGAGGGCCACCGCAGTATGCAAGTCATGACTTTGACTACGGGCAATCCAGCGATAGAGCGGCTGCATCAGATAACGGTTGCAGAGAAACAGACCAGTAAAGGTCGCCATGATCGCGGCAAAATAGGCAACGCCATGTTCAGTCGAATTGACCCCTGAAAAGAGTGGAATAATCGCCAACAGCGGAATCAGTAGTAGCGCCTGAATCAGCAGGTTGTTATAGCTGAGTTGTCCATGACTGGTATTGAGCTGATCTTGCCGTACCAGCTGCTGGATGGATAAGGTCATCGCGGACAGGCTGGCAGCTAGACCAATCATAATGCTCGTCACCAGGTTTTGCTGTAAACAGAGCGCTGCCAATACACTAAAGATCGCTGCTGAGCCAAAGACCAGTACGATGCTAGAAATCCAGGCCGATTGCGGCATTTGACTAAAACGTTGCGGCGGCAACTGTAAACCGACCCAGAACAGTAAGCCCAGTATGCTGACCTTGACCAGCATGCTGTATAAGGTGGCTTCGATTTCCAGACCGAAAATACCTGAACCTAGCAGCGCACCGGCCAGCAGATAGCCGAGCACCGCTGGCAATTTCAGATATCGGGCCAAGGGCACAGTCAGTAAGGCCACCGCCAGAATCAGGGTAATGTGCAACAGTATCGACATGTTTAACCTTAAAACGTATTTTATCCCACAGACAGGCCTAGCTCAGTTCTTGCGGATCAATATCCAGACTGAGTTTCATGGAAGAAGGTTTGTCCTGCAGCATGGCCTGCCACCATGCCCGAACATAATAGTGCAAACGGGCCCGGTCTGCAGAGAGCAGGACCATATGGGACTGATAGCGTCCGGCCTTGCGCTCCATCGGTGCCGGGATCGGTCCCCAGATATCCAGCTCAAGATCCTGATACTGCCTTAAAACCGCAGCATGTTTCTGTAGGAACTCTGTATTTAGGTTCTGTTCACGAGATTCGCAGCGAATCATAACTGCATAACGATAAGGCGGCATCCGGGCAATCTGCCGCTGTTCTAAAGTCTGTCGTGCAAAAGCCCGATAGTTATCCGTCACCAGAGTATTGAGCAGAGCATGGTCAGGACGCAAGGTTTGCAGATACACATCACCTTTATGTTCACCACGACCAGCGCGTCCTGCGACCTGCACAATCAGCTGGGCCGTGCGCTCTGTGGCACGAAAATCGACACTGAGCAGACCTGAGTCAATATCCAGAATCGCCACCAAGGTGACATAAGGAAAATGATGACCTTTGGCCAGCATCTGGGTGCCGAGTAAAATCGCCGGTTCGCTCTTTTGAATCTTGTCATAGATTTTTTGCCAGCTGCCGACCCGACTGGTCGAATCGCGGTCGACCCGAATCACTTCATAATCTGGAAACAGCTCATTCAGCTGTTCTTCGACCTTGCCTGTCCCCATACCTAGGGTTTTTAACTCGTTATGGTTGCAGCTTGGACAGTGATCCGGCATGCGGTGAATGGTGCCGCAATGATGGCAGTGCAAATGCTGATAAGGCTGACGATGTACGGTAAAGTTGGCATCGCAATGCGGACACTGGGCCTGCCAGCCACAACTGTCACAGATCAGCACCGGCGCATAGCCACGACGGTTCAAGAAGACCAAGACCTGTTCTTTTTTCTCTAGGCGTTTGCGCATTTCCTGAATCAGATGCAGGCTGATACCATGCTGCTTCTGTGCCACTTTGAGATCCAGGATATGAATCTTGGGCATAAGCGCAGTACCCGCACGCTGGTTCAGCTCCAGTACCTGCATCTTGCCATGGGCGACCAGTGCATAACTGTCGATGCTGGGTGTGGCTGAACCGAGCACGACCGGGCACTGTTGTAAATGTCCGCGGTACAAGGCCACATCACGGGCATGGTAACGAAAGCCTTCCTGCTGCTTAAAAGACAGATCATGCTCTTCATCCAGAATAATCAGACCCAGATTCGGCATTGGCGTATAAATCGCAGAGCGGGTGCCAAGGATAATTGAGGCTTTACCTGTTTCTGCTGCTTGCCAGGCTTGTAGACGTTTTGAGTCATTCAGACCGGAATGTAATAGCGCAATATTGCAATGAAAGCGCGACTGGAACCGGCTGATGGTTTGCGGTGTCAGGCCGATTTCAGGTACCAATACTAAAACCTGTTTACCCTGTTTTAAAACCTTTTCCATGACCTGCAAATACACTTCGGTTTTACCGCTTCCGGTCAGGCCATCGAGTAAAAAAGCCTGATATTGGTGTTGATACTTCAGGATCTGCTGAATGGCCTGTTGCTGTTCCGGATTGGCCGTCAGCGGCATTTGCGCCAGCTGCACGGGCTGTGGGCTGAAATCTTGCGCTTCCAGCACACAGGTACAAATGCCTTTTTTTTCTAAGGCCTTCAGGGTGGCCGTTTCTATACCCGCCAGATTGAGCACATTTTCTGTGGTCCCGACCGGATGTAATTTGAGAATTTGATACGCTTCTTGCTGGCGTTCGGAACGGCGTACTTTGGCTTCTGCGTGATCATCCAGCAGTTTCCAGGTGCGGGCCAGCAGGTTGTAGGG